>NZ_QWLE01000001.1:0-411850 GCF_009917365.1 Neglectibacter sp. X4
CAGCGTTTGATGATAGCGAGAATCTTCCTGCTGAAGCCGAAGATTCTGATAGCGGACGAACCCACGTCCATGGTGGACGCCTGTTCCCGTGCGACGATTCTGGATATGCTGCTGAAGCTGCGGGATGAGATCAATATGACCATCATCTTCATCACCCACGACATTGGCCTGGCGTACTATGTATCCGACTCTGTGTACATTATGGAGCATGGCGCGTTTGTGGAGGCAGGCCCTGCGGAGGATGTAATTATCCACCCGAAGGCGGCTTATACCAAGCGGCTGATTTCCGACGTGCCCAAGATTTTCAGCGAATGGGATTTGAGCACGGTGGGGTAAGCGGAATTTGATAGAAATTTAAAAAACTCCCTGTCCAGCAAAAGCTGGGCAGGGAGTTTTCTTGCTTCAAGGATTCTTCTTTCTGTCCTGCTGAATCAAAATGCGCAGGGCGGCCACAGCAGTTTTGATAGCGGCTTCTGTGTCGTGAGCAATGGGGTTATCAAGCCCGGCCTTTCCACGCTCCTGATTGCCCATTGCCAGGAAAACAGCGCCGGCCCGCACCCGACGGTAGCTGGAAACAATAAACACCGCCGCGGATTCCATCTCGGAGGCCTTGCAGCCAAGGCGTTTCCAGGCCTCCCATTTTTGCAGCAAATCGCCGCTTACAGGCTTGGTTTCCGGATCGTGCTGCCCGTAAAAGGAATCTTTGCTCTGCACAACGCCAGTATGGCAGGGGAACCCCTGCTGTTCAGCGGCCTGCACTAAGGCGTTTACCACAGTTAAATCCGCTACAGCGGGAAATTCAATGGGGGCATACTCCCGGCTGGCGCCCTCCATGCGGATTGAACCTGTGGCAACCACCAGATCCCCTCCCTTTACGTCCAGATCCATCCCTCCGCAGGTGCCCACCCGCACAAGAGTGTCTGCCCCGCAGTTTACCAATTCCTCTACCGCGATGGCGGCGGAAGGCCCGCCAATGCCTGTGGAGGTGACACTGACCCGCTCTCCGTCCAAGAGACCCGTGTAGGTGACAAACTCCCGGCTGTCCGCTAGGAGCCTGGGGCTATCAAAGTGCCGGGCAATCTTCTCGCAGCGCTTGGGATCCCCGGGCAGGATAACGTACCGGCCCGTGTCCCCCGGGCGCAGTTGGATGTGGTATTGCAGCCCTGCTTCCCCTGAATAGTTTTGCATATGGCGCTTCCTCCTTACCGGATTTTATCTGTATGTATCATACCATTGCTTTTAAAAGATTGCAAGGGAAAAGAATATGGAGAAGAATAACCGCCTGAAAACTTCCAATAAATAAGACAGAATATAGATAAAATGGTGTATGTGCGCTTCCCTGGGCGGCACGCCTCCCATTAAAATTAGAGCAACTTCAGGAACACACTCTGATTTTGGAGGGAGAGCTATGAAAGGAAAAATTTATGGCTACATGCGGGTGTCCAGCATCGACCAGAACGAAGACCGCCAGCGGCGCGCCTTATTGGGGCTTGTTCCGGCCGAAAACCTGTTTATGGACAAGCAGTCTGGCAAAGATTTCGAGCGGCCCCAGTACAAGCGCATGGTGCGCAGGCTGCGGGCCGGGGACTTGCTCTATGTTTCCAGCATAGACCGCCTGGGCCGCAATTACCGGGAGATTCTGGAGCAGTGGCGGGTGCTGACCAAGGAAAAGTCTGCCGATGTATGCGTGCTGGATATGCCGCTGCTGGACACCCGCCGGGGGAAGGATTTGATGGGCGCCTTCATTGCCGATCTGGTGCTGCAAATCCTGTCCTTTGTGGCCCAAAAGGAGCGGGAGAACATACGCACCCGGCAGGCCCAGGGCATCGCGGCGGCAAAGGCCCGGGGTGTGCGGTTTGGCAGGCCGCCGGCTCCCCTGCCGGAAAACTTCCCTTTGGTGTATGCTCGCTGGCAGGCCGGGGAGCTTACAGGAGTTGCCGCGGCCCGGGAGGCGGGCATGTCCAATTCCAGCTTCCGCTACCGGGCCGTGCTCTATGGAATGCAGAAAAATGAGGGCGGGAAAGGAAAATAATGTGGCAAAAGGCCTATCGCTTTGGGGGAATTCTGCCGATATAACAAATAAGAGGAGGAGAGGGGAGATTTTGCCGTGAGCGATATAAAGGTACAGGCCAGCGCCCAGGGATATGCCCAGGAACAGGCCCAGGCGGGGCAGGGAAGCCAGAACGGCACGCCGTCACACCTGGAAACTGTGGCAGAGAAAGACAGCCAGACCATCCAGGAAATGATCAAGGAGTCCCGGGAGAAAATGGAACGCCACCGGGAACAGTTGGAACGCATTAAGACAAAGCCCCGGTATGGCGACGCTCCTCTGGAAGCCTATGCCCGTTTGGCCCGGGCCAAGAACAAGAGCCAGGTGGGCATGGCGGCGGGATATGCCCGCAGGCGCATTGCCCAGTTGCGGGCGGCGCTGCGGACAGATTCGGAAAATACGGAGGAGATTAAGGCAGCCCTGCGCCAGCTTGAAAAGGCGGTGAGCCGGGCTGGTAAGAAAAAGCAGGATTTGCAGAAGGAAGAGCTGAAGGAAGCCCGGCGGGAACGGCTGATAGAGGAAGAGGAACGGGAGCGGGCACAGCGCCTGAACCAGGAACTGCGCAGGGCAAAGATGCTGCGGTTTTTGCGGGAGCGCTCTTATATGCACGAGGCCGTAATTGACGGGCAGCAGCAGAAAATGCTTTCCGCCACCCGGAACGAACTGCGGCGGCAGGCCCAGGCCCTGCAGGGCGCCTTGGGGCCTTCCCCGGAATATGCGGCTCAGCAGTATGCCGCTGCCAGCGCGCCGGAAGCAGCCGGAGGGGGAGAGGCGGCCCCTGCCGCACCTGGGGTAGACATGCAGGTTTAAAAATTTTATTATGCAAAGGAAACGCCCGCCCTGGGCGCAGCAGGAGGCAAAAACTGCTGCCCAGGGCGGGCCTTGTATGTTATTTTATAGGCGCCCCAAACGCGGGCCTTCACTGCAAGACCAGCACCAGGGCTGTCACGTCATCCTCGTGGCCGTCTGCCCGGCGCTTTTTGGCTTCCTCCGTAATGCGCTGGGCCAGCAGATTGGGGTTTTCTTCCTCGTCCCAGCTTAAAACCACGTCCATCAGCCATTCGTGCCCAGCGGCAACCACCCCGTCCGATACCATCACCACCAAGTCCCCGGCAGCTAAGTCCCGGGCACAGGCGGCGAACTCCACCCCCGGCATAATGCCTACCGGCACGCTGGAGGCCTCAATGGCCTCGGCTCTGCGGCCCCGGCGGAGGATGGTGCAGGCTGCCCCGGCCTTGCGCAGCTCGGTGCGCCCAGTGAACAGGTCGATACAGGCAATGTCCATGGTGGCAAGGGTTTCGTCCCCGCTTTTTGCCATCAGGGCGGCATTCACGGTTTGCAGCATACTGTCAAAGCCGATGCCTGCCTTTAAAAGGCTCTCTGCCATGGCAGAGGTCATGGCGCCGTCTACAGCGGCCCGGCCCCCGGTGCCCATGCCATCGCTTAAAACCGCGATAAGCCTGCCGCAGCCATCATAGAACACGTTGGTGCTGTCCCCGCAGAAGGCGCCGCCTCCGGCGCTGTATTGGGAGAAGCCCCGGCCCACCTGCAAAAGGGGCCGCTGGCTCATCTGCACCCGGCAGCGCTCTCCGGCGGTGCTGACGCAGGGAGGCGCAAACACCCGCCCGCAGGCAGCGGAAATTTCCCGGGTGAAAGCGCCCCGGTTCAGGCGCTTCTGCCGCTCCCGCTGGATTTCCGCCTCAATGGTCATGCGGCCGAACTTGTCCACCCGGCAGCACACCTCCAGGGGGGCTACGCCGTTATCCCGCAGGATGCCTGCCACCCGCTGGGCGGCTTCCTCATCAAAGTGCTCGTAAAGGGAAAATTCTCCGGCCATTTCCTCTAAAAGCCCGGCAGTGGTGCGGAAATGACCTTCCACCGCCTCCCGCACCTGGGCGGCCCGAAGCTGGGCGGCTTCCCGCAGAAGGTAACGGGCATAGTTTTTGTTAATTTCATCCCGCATCTCCCCGGCCCTGCCGCAGCGGTCTGTAAAGTCTTTGGTGAAATCGGCTGTGTCAATGCGCTCCTTCTCCTTTAAAGGCTTTGCAAGCTGGGAGAAGTTTTCCAAGGTCTGCTCTTTGTGTTTGCGCCAGCACACAGCGGAAAGCCCGCACCCAGCGCACACTGTCTCCACAGATTTATCATACACGCCTTGCAGGCTGGGCGCGCACACAGACTGAAGCTTTTTGCTGATTTCCTCCACAGAGGCGGAAACCCCGGAAAGGGCCTGGCTGGCGTGGCGCAGGCGCATGACGATGTTGGCCCGCAAGGCCCCGCCGCTTAAAGAGTCCTGCCGCAAGCCGAAAAGCTCTCCCAGCCGCCGGCTTTTGGGAATGCACATGTATAGCACTGTGGCGGCCGCTGTCTCAATGGCCCCTGTGAGAAGCTGGGAGTCGCCAAACCCCACCTGCAGGGACGCCACCCCGTGAGAGAGAATGAAGGCTGCGGCTGTCGCTGTTTTGCCCATGGGGGCGAATACCCCTGCCATCAACCCTCCCAAGCCGTAGGCACCGGAGAGATAGGAAAGCCCTGCTGTGGAAAGGCCCTGCAAAGCCCCTGCTGTCACCCCGGAAACAGCGCCCCCGCTTACCCCGCCGGAGCGGGCACAGGTGAGCACCAGGAGAATCATGGAAATGCGGCCCAGGGAAACCCCGGACACTGTCACGCCGGAGCAGGATAGGGCCAGCACCCCGGCGGCAACTGTGAGGGCAGCAATGTCTCCAGGCTCCAGGGGGCCGTTGCGCAGGGCATCTCCCCGGCCCGCGCCATCGCTGGAAAGGCCCAGCAGGAGGTTTGCGCAGCGCCGGAGGAAATAGGCGCTGCCGCAGCCCAGAAAGGACTCTGCCACATATAAGGCGGCAGAGTATGTAACCGAGCCGTGGAGGAACACCATGGTCATGCCGGTGAGCAGCAGGGGCAGGAAAGCCACTGCCGGGGCAAAAAGGGGATGGGTGTTCACGGTTTTCAGCTCGGACAAAGACCAGCGGATAGCCGCCACAGCCAGCAGCGCCGCGCAGTACCGCACCGGCACATAGGCTGGGGAGGGCAGCAGGTAGCCTAAAAAGGAGCCAAGGGCGCTGGCCCACAGGCCCTCCTGGGGCATGGCCGCCACTGCCGCCACGCCAAAGGGCGCATACTTTCCGAAAACCAGCCCCCGGCTGCACAGCAGCCCCGCAAAAAATCCCGCCCCCTGCACCACAGCCTTGCGGGCATAGACCGAGCGGGCCAGCTCCTCCACCCGCTGCCATAGCTGTTGCAATTTTGAACCTTCCAATGAAAACACCGCCTGTTATATGGTAAATTTGCAGCTCCTATATGTGAGTTACAGGAAAATTATACCTGGAAGGGGGAAAAAGTTTTGTCACTTTGAGGAAGCCTGTTTTTGTCATATCCTCCCGCAAAAATCTTGTTCCTGCCTTATGGGGGCGGGAGAGGGGCGGTGGGCGCGAAAAAAGTTATGTAAAATAAAAAGGCATGGAGGGGTCAAAAAGCTGTTTGAAAGGGAAGGGGGATTTTCCTTGGCCCAGGGGGAAATGGTTTTCATTGTCTTTTTCAGGGGATTTATGGTATAATAACCGCAAACAGGGAAAAGGAAGCGGGAGGGAACTATGGATATCCGGTTAATTGCGTTTGATTTAGACGGCACTGCTATTTTGGATCACAAATATCTGTCAGAGGGGAACCGGGCGGCGCTCCAGGCGGCAGGGGAGAGGGGCGTGCATCTGCTGCCGGCCTCCGGGCGTATGCGGGACTTTCTCCCGGAGGCGGTGACGGCCCTGCCTGGGGTGCGGTATGCGGTAACGGCAAATGGCGCGGCTGTGTATGACCTGCACACAGGGGAGGCCGTTTACAGGCGGTGCATTTCAGCGGAAAAGGCCCGGCAGGTGCAGGGAATTTTGCGTGAATATGATTTTTACATAGAATATTATGAAAACGGCAGCGCTATCACCCGGCAGGGCTATCCGGAGATGGCCCGGACATATTTTGGTTTTCCTCCCAGCAAATGGCATTTTGTGGACGCCAAGCGCTACCGGCTGGTAGAAAGCTTTGACGCTTTGGTGGAAGAAGGCATCCAGCCGGAGAAAATTAACCTGCCCTTTTTGACCCGGGAGGCCCGGGATGAAATCTGGCGGCGGCTGGAGGATTTGGGCGGCCTGCGGGTTACATCCTCCATTCCGGACAATCTGGAGATCAATGCCGGAGACGCGGACAAGGGCAGCGCTGTGCTGGCGGTTGCGGGGATGCTGGGGTTTTCCCGGGAAAACGTGCTGGCCCTGGGGGATAACGGCAACGATGTTACCATGCTGAAAGCTGCCGGGGTGTCTGTGGCCATGGGAGACGGCTCTCAGGAGGCCATGTCCGCCGCCGGGTATACCACGGTTCCCCACAATGAGGACGGGGTGGCGGAGGCTGTCCGCCGCTTTGTGCTGGAGGCATGATATAGGAAAAAACAGGCATCCTGGGGATGCCTGTTTTTGTGTGGGACTGGGGCTTGTTTGGAAAATCGAAAACGTTAACTTTTTGCCCATAAGCGGCCATCTTCTGCGTCAAAAATCCTCGTCAACCGGCAGGTTGACCTGCGGTTTTTTCCTGGAATCTGACCACTTCTGACCAAAAATTTGTCATTTTCTCTATTTTCAAACAAACCCTATTTTTTTGAAAGGGATTCGTGGATGGCTTTCGCCGCCGTCTTGCCCGCGCCCATGGCCAGGATAACGGTAGCGGCGCCTGTCACTGCGTCGCCCCCGGCATAGACATTCTCCCGGCTGGTAAGGCCTGTTTCTTCCTCCACAATAATGCCGCCCCACTTCTGTGTCTCCAGGCCTTCTGTGGTGGACTTTATCAGCGGGTTGGGGCTGGTGCCGATAGCCATAATCACACAGTCCACATCCAGCGTGAACTGGCTGCCAGCCTTCTCCACAGGCCGCCTCCGCCCGGAAGCGTCTGGCTCTCCCAGGGCCATTTCCAGGCACTCTATGCCCTGGACGCTGCCGCTTTCGTCTCCCAAAATCCTGGTGGGGTTGTTTAAAAGCTTAAAGATGACGCCCTCCTCTTTGGCGTGCTCCACTTCCTCCGCCCTGGCAGGCAGCTCTTTCTCCGAACGCCTGTAGACAATATACACTTCCTCTGCCCCCAGACGCTTGGCGCACCTGGCGGCGTCCATAGCCACGTTTCCGCCGCCCACCACAGCCACCTTTCTGGCGCGGTGGATAGGGGTGCCGCTGCTGGTTTTGTAGGCTTTCATCAGGTTTACGCGGGTTAAAAACTCGTTGGCTGAGTATACGCCCTTCAGGTTTTCCCCAGGTATGTTCATAAACCGGGGCAGGCCTGCGCCGCTGCCAATAAACACCGCCTCAAAGCCCTGCTCCAGCAATTCGTCAATAGAGAGCACCCGGCCAATGACCATGTTGGTTTCAATTTTCACGCCCATGGCCTTCAGGCCGTCAATTTCCTTCTGCACAATGGCCTTGGGCAGGCGGAATTCCGGGATGCCATATACCAGCACGCCGCCGGCGGTGTGCAGGGCCTCAAACACGGTGACTGCATACCCCAGCCGGGCCAAGTCTCCCGCGCAGGTAAGCCCGGCCGGGCCAGAGCCTACCACAGCCACCTTGTGCCCATTGGAAGCGGGCTTTTCAGGGGCCTCCTGAACGTGCTGGTTGTGCCAGTCCGCCACAAAGCGCTCTAATCGCCCAATGCCCACAGGCTCACCCTTCACACCCCGGACGCAGTGCTTTTCGCACTGGCTCTCCTGGGGGCATACCCGCCCGCATACAGCAGGCAGGGAACTGGACTGGGCAATGACCTGATAGGCCCCTTCAAAGTCTCCGGCGGCCGCTTTTTCAATGAATTCCGGAATGCGCACCTGTACAGGGCAGCCGGAAACACAGGGCTTGTTTTTACAGTGCAGGCACCGCTGGGCCTCGTCCAAAGCCTGCTCTTCCGTGTAACCTAGGGCCACCTCCAGGAAGTTTTTGTTTCGCGCATCCGGTGCCTGGGAAGGCATTTCATTTTTCTTAAGCGACATATTCGGCATACTTCATTCCATCCTTTCTAAAAAGCATAAAACTTACCTTTATGCTTTTCCCCCTCTGAACAAATTGCAGGCCTCCTCATGAGCCTGGCGCTCGAAGCCCCGGTACATGGCGCCGCGGGCCATGGCCTCGTCAAAATCCACCAGGAAGCCGTCAAAATCCGGGCCGTCCACACAGGCGAATTTCGTCTCCCCGCCCACAGTCAGGCGGCAGCCGCCGCACATGCCGGTGCCGTCAATCATAATGGGATTCATGCTGACCACAGTGGGGATGTCAAATGCCTTTGTCAGCTTTGTGACAAACTTCATCATAATCAGCGGCCCAATGGCAATCACCTGGTCATACTGCTCGCCGCTTTCAATGAGGCGGCGCAAAGCGTCTGTTACAAGCCCTTTTTCTCCGGCAGAGCCGTCGTCTGTCATCAGGGCATACATGTGGCTGACAGATTTGAATTCCTCTTTTAAAATCAGCAAATCTTTGTTGCGGAAGCCCACAATGGAATGGACTTCACAGCCCTGCTCATGCAGTTTTTTTGCCACAGGGTAAGCAATGGCGCAGCCTACGCCGCCGCCCACCACAGCCACTTTTTTCAGGCCTTCGGTGTGGGTGGGCTTGCCCAGAGGCCCGACAAAGTCCTGCAAAAACCCGCCTTCATGCAGGTGGTTCAGCTTTTCCGTTGTAGCGCCCACAATCTGGAAAATGATGGTGACAGTGCCCTGATCCCGGTTAAAGTCCGCAATGGTCAGGGGGATGCGCTCTCCGTCCTCGTCCACCCGCAGGATGATAAACTGTCCTGGCTGGGCTTTTTTTGCCACCAGCGGCGCTTCTATTTCCATCAGCGTCACGGTGGGGTTTAAAACACGCTTCTTCACAATTTGATACATGATGACCTGTACACCTCTTTTATATACCGTGCTGAGGCGTTTTGCAGGACGGGTAGATGTGTCCTGCATTTTTGCCGCCGATACGGTACGCTTTCATTTTTATCTTTTCTGGAATCCTACTGGGGCTGCCAGCAGCATGGCCCCAGGGAACTTTGCCCCTGCCCTGCCGCTGGCAGATAGTAAACGCGCTTGAAAATCGGGTAAAGCTCATTTTCAGGCAGAGCAGCGCGGACACACCTGTGCCGCCAAGCTCAAAAGGGGTCACGCCTCTTTTCTATAACCAGATGTGGCCAGTCCTTCTCTGTGTCCTTGGGACATTATAGCACACAGAGAGCCTGGAATCAAGAAAAATGCATAATGGGAGAAAAATTCCTGCTTTTCACCTTTTTTCGCAGCGGTGCATACCCTGTATCAGGGGACAAGACAGACACCCCAGACCCTATTGCAAAGACCATTTGGAGAGGAGCGATCATTTTGGCAGAAGAAATGATAGCGGGCCAGTCCTGCGGCCTGTATAATGACCCCAAGCCCCTGCCTGAGGATCCGGTGCCGGCCATGGCATATGTGCCATACCAGCAGTGGCAGGCGAACCTGCACAGCGCGGAGCGTGCCTTGGACGCGGGCACCCTGTTTCCGGTGCTTGATAAGCCCTTTACCGGCGGAAGGGGGGAGCCGAGATGAGTGATGAGCAAGCCCTGCGCAGGCGCATTGGCGCCATTAAGTTCGCCTCCTGGGAGCTTCACCTGTTTTTAGACACCCATCCCAACAATTGCGACGCAGCCCGGAAGCTGGAGGAATACCGCCGGCAGCTAGCCCAGCTTACCAAGGAGTTTGAGGAAAAGTATGGGCCTATTGGAGAAACCCCCCGGAATACAAGCCGCTGGGCCTGGATTAGCGACCCCTGGCCCTGGGAAAAGGAGGCAAATTAAATGTTTGTGTATGAAAAACGTTTGCAGTACCCGGTACACATCCACAACCCCAACCCGAAGCTTGCAAAGATTATTATCAGCCAGTATGGTGGGCCTCATGGTGAAATAGGCGCTTCCCTGCGGTATCTCAGCCAGCGGTATTCCATGCCTTATCCAGAACTGCGGGCTATACTGACGGATATAGGCACTGAAGAACTGGCCCACCTGGAAATGGTAGGCACTATTGTCTACCAGCTTACCCGGGACCTGACTCCGGAGCAGATACAGGAGGCGGGCTTTGACGCCTATTTTGTGGATCACACCACTGGCGTGTATCCGGTAGCGGCTTCCGGCGCCCCCTTCAGCGCCGCAACCTTCGCGGTGACCGGGGACACCATTGCCGACCTGAACGAGGATCTGAGCGCGGAGCAGAAGGCCCGCATGACCTATGACAACATCCTGCGCTTTGCGGACGACCCGGACGTGCGGGATCCCATCAAGTTCCTGCGGGAGCGGGAGATCGTGCACTTCCAGCGCTTCGGCGAGGGCCTCCGCATTGTCACCGACAAGCTGGATTCCAAGAATTTCTACGCCTTCAACCCCTCTTTTGACAAAGCGCCGTAAATCAGGGGAACCAGAGCCATTTCGCAAACGGCAGACTTTCCTGCGGTTTTCGCCCTGCATCCCGCAAAATTCCGCTGGAAAATCCGCGCATACGCCCTAAAATAAAATTTTAAAAAGCCGGCAGGCGGGGTTGACAGCCTGCCGGTGTTTGTGTATACTATATATGAACAATTGCTCATATGAAAGGATGATTGGATATGGAAAACCGGGAAACCGCCCCCCGCTGCGAATTCCTGTACGTACACCAGGCGGTAGTGGATCAGGTAATGGGGGCCATGCCAGGGGAAGAGGAGCTTTTCGATTTGGCAGAGCTGTTTAAGGTTTTCGGGGACTCCACCCGCATCCGCATCCTCTATGTGCTGTTCGAGGCGGAAATGTGCGTGTGCGACATTGCCCAGCTTCTGGGCATGACCCAGTCTGCCATTTCCCACCAGCTCCAGGTGCTGAAAAAAAGCAAGCTGGTGAAATACCGCCGGGAGGGCAAAACTGTGTTTTACTCCCTGGCAGATGACCATGTCCGGGCCATGCTGGATCAGGGCATGGAGCATGTGACCGAATAAATTTTCAGATTTTGGAGGGCTTTTGTATGAAGAAAAAATTTAAAATGGTTGATTTGGATTGCGCCAACTGCGCTGCAAAGATGGAAAACGCCATCCGCAAAATAGACGGGGTGCAGGACGCCACTGTAAGCTTTATGTCCCAGCGGCTTACGGTGGAGGCAGATGACAGCCGTTTTGAGGAAATACTGGATCAAATCGTAAAGGTGTGCAAAAAGGTGGAGCCAGACTGCCAGATAGTCCGCTGATGGGGAAGGGAAACTGAGCAGGGAAATTTGCAAAAAAATATGGAAGAAAGGAACGATACCGGGCATAAAGGGCCGTTTTTTCCCGTCTCTTTGTGTAAATCCTGTATCGCATGGCGATTTTCTATGACTGGGAAGCAAAAAAAGATGCTCTTGCGCATACTTATAAGCGGGGTGCTGCTGATAGCGGCAGTGCTCATACCCCTGGAGGGGCCTTGGCGGTTCCTTCTGTTCCTGCCGGCCTATTTCACCATTGGCTGGGATGTGCTGTGGCGGGCTGTGGTCAACATTTGCCACGGCCAGGTGTTTGATGAAAACTTCCTGATGGCCCTGGCAACAGTAGGAGCCTTCTGTACTGGATTCTTTGGGGACGGGGAATACCCGGAAGCCGTGTTTGTCATGCTGTTCTACCAGGTGGGGGAGCTGTTCCAAAGCTACGCGGTGGGGAAATCCCGGAAGTCCATTGCCTCCCTCATGGACATCCGCCCGGATTACGCCAACATTGAACGGGGCGGCGCCCTGGAGCAGGTTGACCCAGAGGACGTGGCAGTGGGGGATATCATCATTGTGAAGCCAGGAGAGCGGGTGCCTCTGGACGGCATTGTGCGGGAGGGCAGCTCCGCCCTGAACACAGCGGCCTTAACAGGAGAATCCCTGCCCCGGGAGGTGGAGGCGGGAGACGCTGTTACCAGCGGCTGTGTAAATGTCAGCGGCCTGCTGCGGGTAGAGGTGACAAAGCCCTTTGAGGAATCCACTGTCTCTAAAATATTGGACTTGGTGGAAAATTCCAGCAGCAAGAAGGCCAAGGCAGAGAATTTCATCACCCGTTTTGCCCGGTATTACACCCCCATTGTGGTGTGCGCAGCGGCAGCCCTGGCAGTGCTGCCTCCCCTGTTTACAGGGGGCGGATGGGGAGGCTGGGTGCAGCGCGCCCTTGTCTTCCTGGTGGTTTCCTGCCCCTGCGCCCTGGTGATTTCTGTGCCCTTAAGCTTTTTCGGGGGCATTGGCGGCGCTTCCCGCCAGGGGATTCTGGTGAAAGGCGGCAATTACCTGGAGGCCTTAGCCAAAACAGAAAGCATGGTGTTCGATAAAACCGGCACCCTCACCCAGGGTGTGTTCCGCGTGGCAGGCTTTGCCCCCCATGGCTGCACCCAGGAGGAGCTGCTGGAGCTGGCGGCCCTGGCGGAAAGCTATTCCGACCATCCCATTTCTCGCTCCTTAAAGGAAGCCTGGGGCAAAGAGCCGGAGCAGGGCCGCGTTACGGAAACCCAGGAGCTTTCCGGCCGGGGCGTGCAGGCAGTGATAGACGGCAGAACTGTGTGCGCAGGCAATGATAAGCTGATGGAGGAGCTGGGTATATCATACACCCCCTGCACCAGGGTGGGTACAGCGGTGCATGTGGCGGCAGACGGCGCTTACATGGGCTATCTGGTCATCGCGGACGAGGTAAAGCCAGACGCGGCTGAGGCCATCAAGGCCCTGAAAGCCCAGGGCATCCGGCAGACTGTTATGCTCACCGGGGATCGCAAAGAGGTGGGGGAAGGCGTTGCGCGGGAGCTGGGCCTGGACGCTGTGTACACCCAGCTCCTGCCCGGGGATAAGGTGGAAAAGGTGGAGGCGCTTCTCCAGCAGAAAACAGCAAAGGGGAAGCTGGCCTTTGTGGGGGACGGCATTAATGATGCCCCTGTGCTCTCCCGGGCAGATATCGGCATTGCCATGGGAGGGCTTGGCTCAGACGCTGCCATAGAGGCCGCGGACATTGTGCTGATGGACGATAAGCCCTCGAAAATCGCCCAGGCCATGAAGATTTCCCGGCGCACCCTGGGCATTGTGAGGCAGAATATTATCTTTGCCCTGACGGTAAAGGGACTGGTGCTTATCCTCAGCGCCATGGGGCTTTCCAACATGTGGGAAGCGGTTTTTGCCGACGTGGGGGTGGCGGTGCTGGCAATCCTCAACGCCATGCGGGCGCTGAACCTGCCAAAAGAATAAGTGGGAAAGGAGCCGGAGGATGCTGGAGGTGCGGGATATTTCATGGCAGGCCCCCGGCGGGGAGCAGGTGCTGGACAGGGTGAGCCTGCACGTAAAAGCAGGCGGCTTTACGGCTGTCACTGGGCCAAACGGCAGCGGGAAAAGCACCCTGCTGAAAATCATCGCGGGGCTGGAGCGCCCAGCCGGCGGGGAAATCCTGCTGGAAGGGGAGGACATTTCCAGCCTGGATGTGACGGCCCGGGCCCAAAAGGGTGTGTGCCTTGCCTTTCAGCAGCCGGTGCGGTTTAAGGGCTTCACCGTAGGGCGGCTGCTGGAGCTGGCGGCAGGGCGGACCCTTTCCCAGGAGCAGGCCTGCGCCCTTTTAGCGCAAGCAGGCCTGTGCGGCCGGGAATACCTGGGCCGCCAGGCGGACGGCAGCCTTTCCGGCGGGGAGATGAAGCGGCTGGAAATTTCCACAGTGCTGGCGAGAAAAGGCAGGCTCCTGCTTTTTGACGAGCCGGAAGCGGGCATTGACCTGTGGAGCTTTTCCGGGCTGGTTTCGGTTTTTAAGGCATTAAAGCGGCAGGGCGGCAAATCCTTGCTGCTTGTGTCCCACCAGGAGCGGCTTCTGGAAACGGCAGATGAAATCCTGGTGCTGGAAAAAGGCCGGATAACGGAGCAAGGCCCTCCGGCAAAGGTGCTGCCCAGGCTCAGCCTTTCCTGCCCTGGCTGCGGCAGGGGGGAGGCGGTGCCCTTATGAACAGCATTACAAAAAAGCTTCTGGAAACTGTGGCAGGCTGGAAAGGAAAGTGGGAAGGGGCCTGCAGCCTGCGGGAAAATGGGGCCTGCGTGGAAATGCGCTCCACCCGGTTTGTGGAGATTGCCCCCAAGGAGGGGCTGCCCGGGCTTGACATCCACATTCTGCCTGGCTGCGCAGGGGAGACGGTGGCAGTGCCGGCCTGCATAACAGACGGGGGCATAGACGACCTGGTTTATAACGATTTCCATATAGCGGCAGGGGCCAGGGCCACCATTGTGGCTGGCTGCGGGATACATACGGAAAATGGGGAGCCTGCCCGGCACAGCGGCATACACCGCTTTTTTCTGGGTCCGGGCGCCCAGGTGCGGTATGTGGAAAAGCACGCAGGCAGCGGCGATGAAGCCCTGCGCGCCATCAGCCCGGAAACAGAAATATACCTGGAGGAAAGCGCCCTGCTGGAAATGGACACAGCCCAGTTGGGCGGGGTGGGCAGAGCCAGCCGGAGCACGAAAGCAGTGCTGGCGGCAGGGGCCAGGCTTTTCCTGGTGGAGCGGCTGGTGACACAGGGCAGGGAACAGGCGAAGTCGGCCTTTACGGTGCGGCTGGACGGGGCTGGGGCAGCGGCGGAGCTGGCTTCCCGGGCCGTTGCCCGGGCGTATTCCCGCCAAAGCTTTTCCTCCCGGATAACAGGCAATGCCCCCTGCAAGGGCCACTCCGCCTGCGACGCACTGGTGTCGGAGCGTGCCCAGGTGGATGCCGCCCCCAGCCTCTGCGCCCGCCATGCCGAAGCTGCCCTGATACACGAGGCCGCCATCGGCAGGATTGCGGGAGAGCAGATTTTAAAGCTGCGCACCCTGGGGCTTTCCCAGGCGGAAGCGGAACAGGCCATTATAGAGGGGTTCCTGTCATAGGGCCATGGGCATAAAAAAGAAGCGGTTCCCTAAAAAGAACCAGCTTCTTTCTTTTTGCCTTATAAGCTTTTGGAAAGCTCCTTCAAATAGGCCCGGAAATCTGTCCCGATTTCCGGATGGGCCAGGGCAGCCTCCACGCTGGCCTGCATAATCCCCAGTTTGCTGCCCATATCATAGCGGGTGCCGGTAAAGTCCACAGCAGTCATGCCGTCCCGGCGGGCCAGGGTGCGCATGGCGTCTGTAAGCTGGATTTCCCCTCCCGCGCCTGGAGGCGTATCGTCCAGAATGTCAAAAATTTCCGGCGGGAGCACGCAGCGCCCCAGAATGGAATAGAGGGAAAACTCCTGGCCGGGAGCGGGCTTTTCAATCATATCCGTACAGCGGAACAGGTTGTCCCGCAGCGGCTCCACCTTTAAAGAAGAATATTTCCGGATGGCCTCCGGGGAAACTTCTTTTACCCCCACAACGCCAACGCCATAGGACTCATAGGCCCGTATCAGTTGGGCGCACACTGGATCCTCCCCGAAAATCACATCGTCCCCATAGAGCACAGCAAAAGGCTCCCCCTGCACAAAGCTGCGGGCGCAGTTCACCGCGTGGCCCAGGCCCTTTGTCTCCTTCTGGCGCACATAGTAGATATTGGCAAGCCTGGAAAGGGCCACCACCTGCTCCAGCATGGCTTCCTTTTCAGGGCTGCCCATAAGGCGCTCCTCCAACTCGGGGGCGCGGTCAAAATGATCCTCCAGAAGGCCCTTGCCCCGGTTTGTGATAATCAGGATATCTTCAATGCCCGAAGCGGCGGCCTCCTCCACAATATACTGTATGGCAGGCTTGTCCACAATGGGCAGCATTTCCTTGGGCATGGCCTTGGTGGCCGGCAGCACCCGGGTGCCAAGGCCCGCGGCGGGTATCACCGCCTTGCGTATCTTTTTCATAAGGCTTTCGGCTCCTTTTTGCAGATTTCAAACCCAGCCCGCAGCGCGTCCGGGTTCTTAGGGCGTGTTCGCATTAAGCTGATGCACACGTCTTTTTGGCAAATCCTACAGGCTTCTGTGTTAAGAACCCTCGAAATACGAAAGTGTTTCTTGCGGTTCTTCGCCTTGAATCCTGTAAAATTTTGCTCGAAAATCCGCGCACTCAGCTTATGTGGACACACCCTAATGGCGGGGAGGCTGCTACAGCAGCAGGGGCACCACGTTTACCAGCAGCACATAGCACACAAACATGCATACCGCAATGGAGATGTTCACCCCGCCCTTTGCCTCCAAAGTAAGGGAAACATCGCTTCCCCGGGCGCCCTGCTCTTTTATCTGCCGCACCTGGCGCACACAGTGGCGCATATACATTTTGTTGCCCCGCACCCCCACCACAATCATCACCACCAGCATGGCAAGCAGGCACAGAAGGGGCAGGGAAATTTTCAGATACATGGTAAGGTCGTTTGCCACCAACTGGCTGATAGCCAGCATCTGCTCGTTGGTGGGGGAGAACCCTTGGGTAATGTCCATGCCCACCTGCCCGGCAAGCTCTGCCAGCAGCGGGGCGGACACAAAAACCGTTGCCAGCAGGTAAGCGAGATACAGGCAGAACATCAGCCCCGTCACCAGTGCCCCGGTTTTATACTGCTTGCGGTACAGCAGCCAGGCCCCGGAAAAGAGGAAGGCGGAAAAGCTGAACTTGTTGCGCCCGGTTTGCTTGATATACCGGAACACAGGCATATAATAGGTGGTGTTCTGCCTCACAAACTTGGAAGCGTCCCCAAAGCTTACGCCTTCGTCCAGAAGCTCTGCCGGGCTGACGCCGCCCATGGGATCAAAGGAGAAAGGGGGCACCACGCCGCCATAGGCATTGCGGGAGACAGGCGGCGCAGGGCTTACAAAGGGAGGGGGCGCCTGGGGCGGCTTCTGATCCGGCTGGCCCGCGCCCAAAAGGGACGTGCCGCAGCGGTTGCAGAACAGGGCGCTGTGGCTGTTGAGGGTGCCGCAGGCCGGGCACTCCCTGTCCTTGATTTCCGCCGAGGGTTCAACCTTAGGCGCGGGGGGCGCAGGCGGCGCCCACTCCTTCCCAGCCTCATGGAGATCGTCAAAAATGCACTTGCCTTTTTCCTGGTAACATGCCCGGTGATAGGGTGCGCCGCACTGGGGGCAAACCACAATGTCATCGTCCTCTTTAAAGGCGTCGCCGCAGACAGGGCATTTGATATGGGTATAATCCAGCATTGCCAAAGCCATTCCTTCTTTGTATTTTAGGTCTTGTTTGAAAAATCGAAAACGTTGTCTTTTTGCCCCAAAGCGGCCATCTTCTGCGTCAAAAATCCTCGCCAACCGGCAGGCTGGCTTGCGGTTTTTTCCTGGAATCTGACCGCCCTGAACAAAAATACTGGCATTTCTCTGGTTTTAAAACAGACTCTAGCAGGTGTCGTGATTTCTTTTCTTATCTGGTATTGTACACGATTCTCCGGGAAAGCGCAATGCAATCCCATTTAATTTTCAGTCTGTTAATAAATTGTTTGCAAAATCCTGTCAAAAACACCCCATCCCTCCTCCTTTCCCCATGGGAATACCTCCCTGTCCCGGCTTTCTTCCGGGTTTGGACACTTTTTTTTACCGCTACCGCCTTTAGGCAATACCGCACAACTCGCGGCTGTAGCCTTAAGCAGCATCTCACAGGCGATTCTTTCCGTCATAGCGCACAAAGTCTGTTTGACAGGCGCCAGCCTGCCTGCTCATCCTTTATACACTCTGACGAAAAAATCTCTGCCGTGATATACTGCTTAGATTTATGCGGTATTGCCTTTACATTTCCGGCCTGATTTGCTATCATAAACAGAGTACCGCCTGCCCCCAGGGCGGGCTTAAGGAAAAATACAGGCTCATTATCCAACACGCGGAAAATATCTTGCCCGTTTTCCAGTGTGTTGACTATAACCTTCACCGGGAGGAAGCTATATGCTGCAATTTGAAGAATGTAAGCGTGAACTGGAGGAACAGCAGGAAGCCCTGGCAAAGCTGGAGGAAGCCTTGGGGCTGCCCAAGCTCCGGGAAGAAGTGGAAATGCTGGAGCACAAGTCCGCGGAGCCTGGGTTCTGGGACAACATGCAGGAGGCCCAGAAAGTTACCCAGCGCATGGCAGGGCTGAAAGCCAAAGACGAGGGGTATCAGAAGCTGGCGGCCCGCCTGGACGACTGCTTGGCCCTTGTGGAAATGGGGGACGAGGCAGAAGATCTGTCCCTGCTGGAGGAAATCCAGGGGGAGATGGAAGCCATCCGGGAGCAGACCGCAGCCATGCGGCTTTCCACCCTGCTCACCGGGGAATATGACAGCAACAACGCCATTTTAACTTTCCACGCCGGATCCGGCGGCACCGAAGCCCAGGACTGGGCAGAGATGCTTTTCCGTATGTATACCCGCTGGTCGGAAAGCAAGGGGTATAAGGTTACCACCCTGGATTACCTGGACGGGGACGAGGCTGGCCTGAAATCTGCCTCCATCCTGGTGGAAGGGGAAAACGCCTATGGGTATCTGAAAAGCGAGGCGGGCGTCCACCGGCTGGTGCGGGTTTCCCCCTTTGACGCCGCGGGCCGCAGGCACACCTCCTTCTCCTCTTTGGAGGTCATGCCGGAAATTGAGGAAGATAACTCTGTGGAGATAAACCCTGACGATATCAAGATGGAAGTGTACCGGGCCTCCGGCGCGGGGGGCCAGAAGGTCAACAAGACCTCTTCCGCTGTGCGGCTTATCCACATCCCCACAGGCATTGTGGTTTCCTGCCAGGTGGAGCGCAGCCAGTACCAGAACCGGGACGTGGCCATGAAGATGCTCATTTCCAAGCTGGTGGAAATCAAGGAGCGGGAAAACCTGGAGAAAATCAGCGACATCAAAGGGGAGCAGAAGGAAATCACCTGGGGCAGCCAGATACGCTCCTATGTGTTCATGCCCTACACCATGGTGAAGGATCACCGCACAGGCTTTGAAACCGGCAACGTAAACGCGGTGATGGACGGCGACCTGGACGGCTTTATCAACGCCTACCTCACCGCCCAGAGCCAGAACGCCCTGCGCGAAGGCGTGGAATAACGGCTTGCGGCAAGGGCAGACCTTGGAGCCTTGAGTCTCGCCTGCCGACTCGGTCGGCGCTTGACGGTTCCCGCCGGGAACCAGCGCCCCCAAACCCCACAACCCCTTTTGGAAAGAAGGGGAAACATTCCCTTTGGGAATGTTTGAACCGAAAACCAAGTTTTGGAGAGGTAAAGCGATGGAATTTGCACTGGAAGCGGTAACGGTAGGCCAGAAGGAAATCCTCCGGAACCTTTTGGAAAAATATAATTATGAATTCTCCCAGTATGACGGCGCAGATATAAACGATTTAGGGCTTTACGGCTACAGCTACCTGGACAACTACTGGACGGAAAAGGGCCGTTGGGCCTTTTTTCTTAAAGCGGACGGGAAGCTGGCGGGCTTTGCCATGGTAAACGACTATCCCGAGGCGGGGGATCCTCTGGACTACTGCATGTCCGAATTTTTTGTGATGTACAAGTATCGCCGCTGCGGCTTGGGCACATGGGCGGCTTACGAGCTTTTCCGCCGCTTTCCCGGCCTGTGGCAGCTCAAGCGCACTCCCCGCAACGAGAGTTCCGTAGTTTTCTGGGACAAGGTGGTAAGCGGCTTCACGGGCGGCAATTTCAAATTGGAAAGCCGGGCGGACATCGCCTATGACGACGGCACCCCGGCAGATCTGTTCACCTTCCGCACAGACAGGTAACAGTGCAAAGGAGCAGCGCGCCTCAAACAGGGAGAGAAAGGGGGGAGGGCCTTGCGGCGCAGGCGGCAGAAAAGGCAGTTTTTAAGAAGCACAAACCACATTTTGGATATCAGCCCGGCAGGGCGGAACATTTTTGTCTCCCGGGACAAGCAGATTCAAAACCACAAGGCCCGGCGCATTAAAATCTGGATGCGGGTGGTGTCGGTGCTGGCTGTCCTGGTTTCCCTGGGGGCGGCGGCGCTTTTTGTGTGGAGCTACCTCATCCCCTATTTCCAGCGGGAGTTCATCCTGCCCCCCAGCGTCACAGAGGAGGATCCCCTCCTCACAGGCAGCATGGCCCCCCTGCCCGTATATGACGATATGGGCCTGCCGGTTTACGACAACGACATGTGCCTGTTTGTTATAAACCGGACAACCCCTGCGGAGGAGGGCTTCGAGCCAGTCCTCTACACAGCGGAGAGCGTGGCGGTAGATGCCCGCATAGCCGACGCACTCCGGCAGATGACAGCCGCCGCCCAGGAGGACGGCCTGGCCCTTACCTTTACAGAGGGATATGTATCCTATGAGGAGCAGGGCAGGCGTTTTGACGAACTGGTGGACGAGCTGATGAATGGGGACGAGGGCCTGACAGCGGTAATGGCAAAGACAGAGGCCGCCAGCATCCAGCCCGCCGCAGGCCAAAGCGATTTTCAAACAGGGCTGTGCGTCCGGGTTTCCGGTTCCCCGGAAACCTTCGGAGACTCCAAAACCTATTCCTGGCTGCGGAACAACATGGGGAAATACGGCTTTGTTTTCCGTTACCCCGAAGGCAAGCTGAACATGACAGGCATGAAGCCGGATCCCACAGTCATCCGGTATGTGGGCAGCGCCAATGCCGCCGCCATGCAGCAGCGATCCATGTGCCTGGAGGAATATGTAGCCTATCTGAACAGCCAGTAACCGCCGCAAAAGGCGGCAGGGTACTTATAAAAACAGACCATAAGGAGGAAAAAGCATGAAAATTGTGCTTGCGGAACCCCTGGGCATCCGGCAGGAGCTGCTGGAAAGCTGCCTGGAGGAAATCCGGGCCATGGGCCATGAGGTAGAAGCCTTTGGCGACAGGCCCCAAAACGCCGAGGCCCTTTGCCCCCGGGTGCGGGAGGCAGACGCCGTCATCATCACAAACCTGCCCTTCCCGGGGGAGGTGCTGCGCCAGTGTGAGCGCCTGCGCTATGTAGATGTGGCCTTTACCGGGGTGGATCACCTGGACGTGGCCTGCTGCAGGGAAAAGGGCATCTCTGTGTCCAACGCCTCCGGCTATTCGGATGTGGCGGTGGCAGAGCTTGCCCTGAGCATGATGCTGGCCCTTTCCCGGAACATCGTCCCTTGCAACGAAGCGGTGCGGCAGGGCGGCACAAAGGACGGGCTTGTGGGCACAGAGCTTTTCAACAAAACCCTGGGCGTTGTGGGCACAGGAAAGATAGGCGCCGCGGTTATCCGGCTGGGGCTGACCTTTGGCATGAAGGTGCTGGCCCACAGCCGCACCAAAAAGCCGGAACTGGAGGCTTTGGGCGTAAGCTTCCTTCCCCTGGAGGAACTGATGGCCCAAAGCGATATTATCAGTCTCCATGTGCCCTTAAATGACGCCACCAGGGGTCTTATCAGCCAGGAGATGCTGGCCCTTATGAGGCCCACAGCCATGCTTATCAATACAGCCCGGGGGCCTGTTGTGGATAACGCCGCCCTGGCAGAGGCCCTGCAGGCCGGACGCATTGCTGGGGCAGGCATAGACGTGTTTGAAACAGAGCCGCCCATCCCGGACAGCCACCCCCTGCTGAATGCTCCCAATACCTTGCTCACCCCCCACGTGGCCTTTGCCACCCGGGAAGCCCTGGAGCGCCGGGCAGAGATTGTGTTCGATAACCTGAAAGCTTGGCTGGGCGGAACGGTGCAAAACCAGATTTGCTAATTATAGTAAACGCACTTGAAAATCGGTACATCCCGATTTTCAAGTTAAGCGGCTGAACCGCCTGGTTCAAAAGAGGTGTTTTATCGCTTTTGGACTGCGTTAACTATAGCGCACAGCAGAAAAGGGCGCGTGAGGCATTTCCGGTAGGTTTATCACATGAAAAAGCGCAGGCCGCAAAACACGGCCTGCGCTTTTGTGCTTCCTGTCTCTTGGCAAAAATCAGTTAAACGGCTTCTTTCCTGCCCCCAGGGCCTGCGCCTGCTTCTTATAAACCTTGTGGTAGGAAATCCCCAGCAGGAGCATGGCTCCCAGCCATCCCAGGGGATTTGCCAGATATACAGCCCAGCGGCCCAAAAGCCCCGGCAGAAGCAGCACAGATAAAAGCCGCAATCCCAGTTCCACAAAGCCGGAAAGGGTGGGGGCAAAGGCGCTGCCCATGCCCTGCAGCCCGGAGCGGTACAGGCACAAAAGGAACATAAGGGGAATCAGCAGGGCCATCACCAGCAGATAGGTGTAGCCCGCCTGGGTAATGGCCTGCACCTCCTGCGGCTCTCCGGAAACCAGCAGCCCGATAAGCTGCCTGCCCAGCACCAGCATCAGCACATCCATAATCCCCGCGCTGATAAGGGACAGCCGGATGCTGCACCGCAGCCCCTCCTGCACCCTGTCCATCCGGCCCGCGCCGTAGTTCTGGGCAGCATAGGTGGAGAAGGCCCCTTCCAGCGCGTTGCCTGTGATGTTCAGCAGGCCAAAATATTTTTCCGCCGCTGCCATCCCCGCCACAAAAAGTTTGCCATAACTGTTGATAGCCGCCTGCACAAACAGCCCGCCAATGGCGATAACCCCGTCCCGCAGGGCAAAAGGCCCACCCAGCCGCATAAGCTCTCGGAGCAGGGCTGGTTTAGCGGCAAAGTCCTGCCGGGAGAGCCGCGCCTGGGGAATCGCCCTTAACTGCACCAGGCAGTAGCCGCAGGAGGCAAGCTGGGCCAGCACGGTGGCTGCCGCCACTCCTGCCACGCCCCAGTGGAATACCCCTGCGAAAAGCAGATCTAATGCTACGTTCAGCACGCAGGAGGCAATGCTGCCTGTAACCGGGGCGCGGCTGTTGCCCAGAGCATGAAGCAGCATGCCGGAAAGCCGGTTTGCCATGGTGATAAGGGTGCCCGCAAAAATCCACTGGACATACACCAGGGCCTGGGGCCGGATGTCCTCCGGGGTTTTCGTAAGGGCCAGCACAGGCTTTGCGCAGAAAAGCCCCAAAAGGGTCAGCAGAACGCCTATCCCCGCGGAAAGGAGCGCCGCCATGGCAATGGCCCCCCGCAAGGTTTCCCATTGTTTTTTTCCGAATAGCTGGGCAAACAGGATGGTAAAGCCCTGAATCAGCCCGGAGATGATGCAAAACAGCAGCATGCTCAAAAAGCCTGCCGCCCCCACTGCCGCGAAAGCGTCCACCCCCAGCAGCCTGCCCACCACCGCGCTGTCGGCTGTGGTGTAGAGCAACTGGCACACGCTGCCCACCATCAAGGGTGCCGCAAAGCCCAGCAGCAGCCCTAAAGGCTTGCCCTGGGTCATATCAGTCGTTTTTTTCATAGATAAAGCCTCTTTCTTCAGTTTGTTTTTTCTTGCCGCATTTCATGAAAAGAGGCCTGCAAAGGTGTGTGTTTAAAGCTCGCCTTCCGCTCTGGAGCGCCCGCTCCAAAGAGGCTTCCGCCTGGCTACCTTCAGGCCCGGAAGGCGTTCACACCGGGTATGGTTTTAAGAATCCGCATAGTTTTCCTCCTGCTCATCTCTTATAGATCTTCCTGCTCCAGCAGGGCCATAATATGGCCCATGTTGCCCATGCCTGCAAAGCGGGTTCTGTCGAACATGTCCTCTTTGGCGTCCTGCCAGATAAGCTGGTTTTCCTCTCCCCGCGCCTGGGCGGGGCCTTTCAGCCTGCCGGCGTACACTTCCAGCCGGCAGGGGGCATGGAGGTAATAGGTGAAATCCATGAAGTGGAACAGGGAAATATCCGCCTCCACCAGCCCGGTTTCCTCCCGCAGCTCCCGGTAAGCGGCGGCAAGCCCTTCCTCTCCCGGCTCTATCTTGCCGCCCACAAAGTTCAAAAGCCCTTTATATGGCTCTTTGCGCCGCCTGCACAGCAGAACCCTTTCCCGGCGTTCATCAAACACCACAACAATGTTATAACCCTGCATGGTATTCCTCCTCACAAAATTTCCCTGGCTTCCCCGGCAAACAGGTCAATTTCCTCCACCTGCGCGCAGGCTTTTCCCTGGAAGGTAAAATGCACAGCCCAGGGCATCAGGCCCCGTATCCGGGAGAAGCCCTCATAGCCAAAGCCGGGTCGCAGGCTGTGTACCAGCACGCTTAAGGCTGTGCCATGAGAACCGATGGCGACCCGCCCACCCTTATGTTCCTCTAGAATTTTCTCCAAAGAGGCTTCCATGCGCGCCTGCACCTGGCCTAAGGAATCCCCGTCTGACAGCTTATAGGAAAAGTCTGCCCACTGCCTGCGGGCAAAGCCTTCAAAGTCTTCAATCCAGCCGCTGTCTATCCGGCGCTCCCGTAAATCTTCCATTGTTATAACGGGCAGGCCGACCGCCCGGGCAAAGGGTGCCACTGTGTCCACCGCCCGTTTAAAAGGGCTGGAAAGCACGGCGCTGATGTTTTTGTCCCGGAGATATCCTGTGACAAGCCCGGTGTCAGCCTGCCCTTTTGGGGACAGTTCCCGGGTGAGGTCGTCATGGTTTTCATAATTCGGCTGGCAGTGGCGGATGAAATACAGCTCCGTCATCCTTCTCCCTCCCATTCCCACAGCCCCAGCATCCCCCTGGCGGGGACGGGCGGCTCTATTGGCTCTATGTTTTCCAGCATCCAGGCAAACCGCCCGGGGGCATACTCTCCGCACAGCCACTCTGTTTTGTGCCGCTCCATCTCCTCCAGGAAAGCCCCGTCCATGGGCACGCAGTCTGCCAGCACGCAGCGGCAGAGGATTTTCCCATATGCCATGGGCGCCCCGGGGATAAGGGCCAGCAGTTCCTGTATGTGGGGATCCCTGTGGTTTATCCTGGCGGCGCTGGCGTGGAGGCACAGCGGCCCCCGGTAGTTTGTCCGCCAGCTCCTTGTCTCAATGCGCTTTTTCCCCAGCAGGATAAGGGAAGCCCAAGGCTCCCGCAGGCTCAGCACTTTCATTTTTCTGCCCCGGCGGCTTTGATGGCGCTTATAAGCGCCTGTACGTTTTCCTCTGTGGTGGCCCAGCTTGTGCAGATGCGCACAGCGGTATGCCCCTCGTCTGTCTTTTCCCAGAAGGAGAAATGGAAATGCTGCTGCAGCTTTTCCAGCACATCGTCCGGGAAGATAAAAAACTGCTGGTTGGTGGGGGAGGGGGCGTATGCGGGAAAGCCAGCTTCTTTGCAGGCATCGGCAATCTCATAGGCAAAGGCATTTGCCTTCTGGCAGATTTCATAGTACAGCCCGCTTTCAAACAGCCCTGAAAACTGCAGGCCCAAAAGCCGTCCCTTTGCCAGCATCCCGCCGTTTTGCTTCACAGCATAGAGGAAATCCTCCTGCAGGGCCGGGTTTACAAGCACAGCCGCCTCCCCGAACAGCGCCCCGCATTTTGTGCCGCCAATGGTAAAGGCGTCGCACAGCCGGGCCATGTCGGGAAGGGCCGCGTCCGCGCCCCGGGCTGTAAGGCCATAACCCATGCGCGCGCCATCGGCAAAGAGGAAAAGCCCCCATTTCCGGCAGACAGTGTGGAGGGCTTCCAGTTCCTCCAGAGAGTACAGCGCGCCGTTTTCCGTAGGCTGGGAGATATACACCATCTTGGGCTGCACCATATGGGCGGGAGGCATGCTGCCTGCAAAGTGCTCGGCGGCAGCTTTCTCCACCTGGGCGGCGGTAAGCTTCCCCTCCACCCCGCAGGGCAGGGCCAGGATTTTGTGGCCCGTGGCCTCCACCGCGCCGGTTTCATGGACATGAATGTGCCCGGTTTCCGGCGCGATAACCCCCTGGTGGGGCCGCAGGGCGGCGCGGATAATGGTAAAGTTTACCTGGGTGCCTCCCACCAGGAAATGCACCTGGGCCTTGGGGCACTGGCAGGCCTGCAAAATCAGGGCCTTGGCCTGCTCGCAGTAAATGTCTGTGCTGTAGCCCGGGGTCTGCTCCAGGTTTGTATCCAGCAGCTTTTCCATAATCCGGGGGTGGGCGCCCTCGGTGTAGTCGCAGTTAAAATAAACCATGTTTTTCCCTCCTGGAAATTTTTTTTCTTAATAGAAGATCGTAAAATAGACTGGCATAAAAATTACAAAAGGTTTACAAAATGGCGTTTTTTGCCCGTGTTTTACCATAATTCACAGTTTGTTCATTACTTTTTCAGGGCATAAGGCTGGATGAAACAGACGCATCCGGCAGCGGCTTTTCAAAAATCCGGCGCTTCAAAATCAGGGGGCGGCAGGTGATCCGGATTGGTATAAGCGTCCAGGGTTTCCTGCAAGACGCCTGTAAATTATACCATAAGGGCAGTAAAAAGTAAATTTAAAAAAAGAAAACGGGTGTATTGACAAACAAAGGCCGCTCATGTATAATAGAGAAGCTGTAAAGAGAAAGACTTTACACAAAGAGGAAGCGGCAGGTGGCTTTGATGGCAAAGGACTTGAAAATTTCATATCTGCTGGATTTTTACGGCGACATGCTCACCCAGAAGCAGCGGGAGGTTATAGACGCCTATTATAATGAGGACTTGTCCCTGGCGGAGATAGCCCAGGAATGGGACATCACCCGGCAGGGGGTGCGGGACGCCATCAAACGGGCGGAGCAGCAGCTTTTCGAGATGGAAGAGCGTTTGGGGCTGGCCCGGCGCTTTCAGGAGATACAGGGGGCGCTGGCGGTTATCTGCGACTGCGCCTTGAACATACAAGAGCAAAACGCCCAAAAGGGGCAGGTGCCGGAAATTGACGAAAACGCCGCGGTTATTCTGGAAAAGGCAGAGGAAATTGCGGGAGAAAGCTGATGAGGAGGGAGCGCCATGGCATTTGAGGGCTTAGCGGAAAAACTTAGCAATTCGTTTAAAAAGCTGCGCAGCAAGGGCAAGCTCAGCGAGGCAGACGTAAAGGAAGCCATGCGGGAGGTGCGGCTGGCGCTGCTGGAAGCGGACGTAAACTATAAGGTTGCCAAAGAATTTACAGGCAAGGTGACAGAACGGGCCATTGGCGCGGAGGTGATGGAAAGCCTGACCCCCGCCCAGATGGTGATAAAGATTGTAAACGAAGAGCTTGCCGGCCTGATGGGGGGCGCGGAGGCAAGGCTGAAAATGCCTGCCCACCCGCCTGCTGTGATTATGATGTGCGGCCTGCAGGGCGCGGGCAAAACCACCCACGCCGCAAAGCTGGCCCATATGCTGAAAACCCAGGGCCACAGGCCCTTGCTGGTGGCGGGGGATATTTACCGCCCGGCAGCCATCAAGCAGCTACAGGTGGTGGCGGAAAAAGCTGGGGCGCCGGTGTATGAAAAAGGCGCCCAAGACCCGGTTGTTACAGCAAAGGAAGCCGTAAAGCACGCAAAGGATTACGGCAATGACTATGTAATTATTGATACAGCGGGCCGCTTGCAGATTGATGAAGAGCTGATGGAGGAGCTGCGCCGCATTAAAGAGGCGGTGGAGCCTACGGACATCCTGCTGGTGGTGGACTCCATGACAGGCCAGGAAGCTGTGAACGTGGCGAAATCCTTTGACGATCTGCTGGACATCTCCGGCGTTATCCTCACAAAGCTGGACGGCGACACCCGGGGCGGCGCGGCCCTGTCTGTAAAAGCTGTGACAGGCAAGCCCATCAAGTTTGCAGGCACAGGGGAAAAGCTGGGGGATCTGGAGGTTTTCCATCCCGACCGCATGGCAGGGCGCATCCTGGGCATGGGGGACGTGCTGTCCCTGATTGAAGACGCCCAGATGAAGCTGGACGAAAAGGCAGCCGCCAAAACGGCAGAGCGGCTGATGCACAATAAGCTGGACTTAAACGATATGCTGGAGCAGTTCGAGCAGGTGCGGAAGATGGGGCCGATTAAAGGCATCCTCTCAAAGCTGCCCGGCATGGGCAGCAAGGTGGACGATTTGGACATTGACGAGCGGGTGATGGATCGCACCGCCGCCATTATCCTCTCTATGACCCCTTATGAGCGCTCCCATCCGGAAAGCCTCAACGCTTCCCGGAAGCGGCGCATTGCCGCAGGCTGCGGGCAGAAGGTGGAGGACGTGAACCGCCTTTTAAACCAGTTTAAGCAGACCCAGAAGCTGATGAAGCAGTTTGGCGGGAAAAAAGGCCGCAGGATGCTGCGGGGCATGGGCGGCGGAATGCCGTTTTAGTTGACCAGGCCGCAAGGCCCTATCATATATTATCATTATTTTGGAGGAAACGAATTATGGCAGTGAAAATCAGACTGAGAAGAATGGGCGCAAAGAAGAACCCCTTTTACCGCATTGTGGTGGCGGACTCCCGCTTCCCCCGCGACGGCCGCTTTATTGAGGAAATCGGCTATTACAACCCCATGGAAGAGCCCAGCGTGGTGAAGGTTGACCCCGAGAAGGCCAAGAAGTGGATTGCAAACGGCGCCCAGCCCACCGATACGGTGAAGGCTCTGTTCAAGAAACACGGCGTTATCTGAGAAAAACGTCCATAAGGGAAAAATACGCATAGAGAAAGGAACGTTCTAAAACAATGCAGGATTTATTAAAAGCCATTGCCTCCGGGCTGGTAGAAAAGCCGGAAGAGATCGTTATTACCAGTGAGGAAGCCGAAAACGGCGCCACCATCTACCACCTCCATGTGGCAGAGGACGACATGGGCCGGGTTATCGGCAAGCAGGGCCGCATTGCTAAGGCAATCCGCGTGGTTATGCGTGCCGCCGCCACCCGCAACGACCAGAAGATTATGGTTGAGATTGACTGACGCGGGCAGCGGGAAAAACAAGCTTGCGGGCCTTTACCGGCCCGCTTTTTGTTTTAGGAGGGAGAAAAAATGGCAGGTGCGTTAATGGGCAGGGGCGCCCGGGCAGACGTATACAGTATAGACGGACGAGCCTGCAAAGTGTTTCATGCAGGCACCGGGATTTCAAGCGTATTCCGGGAAGCGTATATCGGGGCGCTGGCGGCGGAAGCGGGACTGCCCGTCCCGGCGGTATATGGGGTGGCAGACGTGGAAGGCTGCCCGGCCATACAGATGGAGAGCGTGCCGGGGAAAACCCTCCATGAGCTGCTGGAGCAGGAGCCTGCCTGGTGGGAGGAAGCCATGGGAATTCTGGCCCGGCTGCAGGCGGAAATTCACCAGGCTCCGGTGCCCCTGCCGTTTGCCCTGGCAGACTGGCTGCGGGGCCGCATAGAAGGGGGCAATGTGCTGGAGGAAAGCCAGAAAAGCAGGCTTTTCGCCCTGCTTGCAGGGCTTCTCCAGGGAAATGCCCTGTGCCATGGCGACTTCTATGGAGGGAATGTTCTGACAGACGGCGCACGCCATACCGTTATCGACTGGGCAAACGCCACAGCGGGCCACCCGGACGCAGACGCCTGCCGCACCTATATGATATACCTCCTGCACATGCCCCTGCTGGCAGAGGGGTATTTAAAGGCCTATTGCGCCCAAACAGGGCGGCAGGGGGAGGAAATCCTGCGCTGGCTGCCTGTGCTGGCGGGGGCGCGGCTTTCCGAGGGCTTTGAAGAGGAACAGGAAACCCTTATGGGCCTCATAAAGGAATCTCTAAAACCATAACAGAAGCAAGTCCCCGGCCGCCGGACCGGAAGCCTTCCACTTTCGATGCGGTTGGGCTTCTTAAATAGGCCGCCGGAGGCAGGGGCAGCAAGGAGGGCATATGAAGCAGTATTTGGAAGCGGGAAGGATTGTGCGCACCCATGGGGTGCGGGGGGAGGTGTGCCTGGAGCCTTGGGCAGACTCCCCGGAGTTTTTGCAGAAGATTCAGCGCTTCTATTTTGACAGCGCGGGAGAGCGGGACGCGGGGCTGCTGGCTTCCCGGGTTCACAAGGGGAGGCTGCTTATGCGGCTGAAGGGGGTGGACTCTGTGGAGCAGGGAGACGCTTTGCGGGGAAAAATCCTCTACCTGAACCGGGCGGACGTGGGCCTTGCGCCAGGACAGTACTTTTTGCAGGATTTGATTGGCCTGCGGGCTGTTGACGGCATTACCGGGCAGGAATACGGCGTTTTACAGGAAATTCTGCCGACCGGGGCCAATGACGTATATCGCATTGTGTCAAAGGAAGGGAAAGAGTATTTGTTCCCGGCTGTGCCACATATGATACAAGAGACAGACCTGGAGGGCGGGGTGATCCGGCTGCTGCCCATTCCCGGCATTTTTGACGGCGGGGAGGAGGAAGCCTGATGCGCATGGATATCCTCACCCTGTTTCCAGAGCTGTTTCCCCCGGTGCTGGGGGAAAGCATTGTGGGCAGGGCCAGGAAAAAGGGCCTTTTGCAGATTTGCTGCCACCAGCTCCGGGATTTTTCCCCGGATCCCAGAGGCAGGGTGGACGATACCGTATTCGGCGGGGGGAAGGGGATGCTGCTGCTGGCAGAGCCTTTTGCCCGGGGCATTGACGCCATAAAAGAACATACGGGAAGCCTGCCGCATATCCTGTATATGTCTCCCCGGGGTCCTGTGCTGTGCCAGGAAAAGGCCCGGGAACTGGCGGGGCGACCTCATCTTGTTATTCTCTGCGGGCATTATGAGGGGGTAGATCAGCGGCTGCTGGACGAGTATGGGGCAGAGGAGGTTTCCATTGGGGATTATGTGCTTACCGGGGGGGAGCTGCCTGCCATGATTCTGGCGGACGCTGTGAGCCGGATGCTGCCGGGAGTGCTGTCGGAGGAGGCCTGCTTTACGGAGGAGAGCCACTTTTCCGGGCTGTTGGAATATCCCCAGTATACTCGCCCGGAGGTTTGGCGGGGCCGCGCTGTGCCTTCTGTGCTGCTCAGCGGCCATCACGGGAACATCCGGGCCTGGCGGCAGGAGCAGGCTTTGGCTGTCACCGCCCAAAACAGGCCGGATCTGCTGGAAAAGTATGGAAAGGGCTGAAGGGGGAAAGCGCAAAACCCTCAAAAAGTTTTCAACATAACGGGCAAGCTGCACAAAGGAAGGCTAGAAAAAAATTCATAGACTGTTCATGGAAACAAAATTGGCTGGAATCTGTTGACGTTCGCCGCAAATATGATATAATTAACTCAATTTCCAAAAGCTTTCCGCCTTTTAGACGGATTTTTTTCCAGAGCCTATTTTATGCTGTTAAATTACTAGGAGGGTGAATGTACATGTGCGCTAAGGAAGTTTTGGTTCAGAATCAGGTGGGCCTTCATGCACGTCCTGCAACATTCTTTATCCAGAAGGCTAATGAGTTCAAGGCCTCTATCTGGGTGGAGAAGGAAGAAAGACGGGTTAATGCCAAGAGCCTGCTGGGCGTATTGTCCCTGGGCATCGTAGGCGGCGTCACCATCCGTATTATTGCCGATGGCTCCGACGAGCAGGACGCAGTAGACGCTTTGGTTAAGCTGGTAGAGTCTGGCTTTGCCGAGTAATTTTTCCCCGGCAGGGGCACTGCATGGATAGGCACCGCGTTACAGCGGTGCTTTCTTTTTAGCATTGCGGCGCTGCACTCAAGACGCGCAAGCGTGACGCTTGACCCAAGACGCGGGGGACAGGGATGGAAGCTTCCGCCGCATAAAGGGTTTATGCGGCTTTCGTGCGCCGTCGCGTACATGGCGTGCTCCCGGGACGGGAAATATTTGAGGACTGTGTTTGCTTTTTAAACTTAATATGGCATGACGTTTTTACGGAGGTGTTTGCATATGACGCACTTAGGCACAAAAGTGATAAAGACCCCGCGGCTTACCCTGCGGCCCTTCCGCATGGAGGACAAGGAGGCCATGTTCCGCAATTGGGAAAGCGACCCAAAGGTGACGGAATTCCTGCGCTGGCCCACAGCCAAGTCCATAGCGGACGCCCAGCGGGTGCTGGAGGGGTGGACGGCTTCTTACAAAGACCCTTCCTTCTACCAGTGGGCCATTGTGCTGGAGGAACTGGGAGAGCCTATTGGCAGCATCAGCGTGGTGGAGCAGGATGAAGCCACAGATAAGGTACACATCGGCTACTGTATTGGCAGCCGCTGGTGGCACAAGGGCATTACCAGCGAGGCTTTTTCCGCCATTATCTCCTTTTTGTTTGAGGAAGTGGGGGCAAACCGCATTGAAAGCCAGCACGATCCCAATAACCCCAACTCCGGCAAGGTGATGGAAAAGTGCGGACTCACTTACGAAGGCACCCTGCGCCAGGCCGACCACAGCAACAAGGGCATTGTAGACGCCTGCATGTACAGCATCCTGGCGTCAGAGTATTATTTCTGAAAGAAATAATAGGAAAGGATAGCCATATATTCCCCCGCCCGCAGGGCCGGGGAATATACCCAATTTCCTGCTATTGTGTGCAGAAGTAATATAAAAGTTTTTGAGGATTCCAAAGGGGCTTTTTTCAAAAAGCCCCTTTGGGCGGGGCATGGGGCGGCAGCCCCATATATACGGCAACCGCATAGGGGAGGGCGCAATGGACAGCATAGAGGAACGGGCGGAAAAAAAGAAGGAACTGCGAAAAAAGGCTATGCAGCTTCCCTTGTCCCCAGGGGTGTACATTATGCACGACAAAACTGGGGAGATTATCTACATTGGCAAGGCCAAGGCCCTGAAAAACCGGGTGAGCCAGTATTTCGGCTCCGACCGCAACCATGAGGAAAAGGTGCGCCGGATGGTGCAGAATGTGGACTGGTTTGAGTATATTGTCACGGACAGCGAGTTTGAAGCCCTGGTGCTGGAAAGCAGCCTCATTAAACAGAACCAGCCCAAATATAACATCCTGCTGAAGGATGACAAGGGGTACAGCTATATCCGGGTTAGCGGCGGAAGCTGGCCCCGGATTACCGAGGTGAAAAAAATGGAGGACGATGGAGCCAAGTATATCGGGCCATATTTAAGCTCCTGGTCTATTAAGCAAACCGTTGACTCCGCCCGGAAGATTTTCCGCTTGCCAGACTGCAATAAAAAATTCCCTCAGGACTTTGGCAAGGGCAGGCCCTGCCTTAACTACTACATCAAGCAATGCTGCGCCCCCTGCCGGGGCCGCATGGGTGAGGAAGAATATAACGAGGCCTTCCAGCAGGCCCTGGACTTTATCAAGGGGGGCAGCAGCACCTCTGTGCGCGCCCTTACCGCCAAAATGGAGGAAGCCGCCGGGAACATGGAGTTTGAGCTGGCGGCCCGGCTGCGGGACAGGATAAGCGCCATCAACAAGATGAAGGAGCGCCAGAAAGTGGTGGCAAGCCGGGTGGAGGAGCAGGACGTGTTTGCCCTGGCCCAGGGTGAAACCCACACCGCCTTTGAGGTGTTCCGCTTTACAGGGGGGAAGCTCAGCGACCGGGAAAGCTTCCTCACCGAAGGCTGCCAGCCTGACCCGGAGGCCCGGTCGGAGTTTCTGCGGCAGTATTACGGCATACGGGATCGGATTCCTCCTGTGATTGCCCTGGATGGGGAGATAGAGGACAGGGAGCTTTTGGAGCGGTGGCTTTCGGAAAAGCGGGGGCGGGCGGTACACATTACGGCGCCCCAGCGGGGAGAGCAGCACCAGCTTGTGCAGATGTGCCGCACCAACGCCGCTGAAAGCATTGCCCAGCACACAGGCACCGCAGGGCGGGACGCTTCCGCCTTAGACGAGCTGCGCCGCCTGCTGGGGCTGGAAAAGGCCCCGGCCTATATCGAGTCCTACGACATCTCCAACCTCCAGGGCGGGGAGAATGTGGCGGGCATGGTGGTGTTTGAAAACGGCAGGCCCTTGAAGTCTGCCTACAGGAAGTTTAAAATCAAGACTGTGGAGGGCCAGGACGACTATGGATCCATGCGGGAGGTTATCCGCCGCAGGTTTGAGGAATATAAGGCCCATCAGCAGGAGGGGGACGGCACAGGCTTTGGCCGCCTGCCGGATTTAATCCTCTTAGACGGCGGCAAGGGCCATGTGGCGGCAGTGCAGCCCCTTTTAGACGAAATGGGGATAGCGGTGCCCCTTTTCGGCATGGTAAAGGATGACAAGCACCGCACCCGGGCTATCGCCCTGACAGGGGGGGAGATTGCCATCAGTTCCACCCGCCGGGCCTTCACCCTGGTGTCCTCCATCCAGGACGAGGTACACCGCTTTGCCATCGGATACCATCGGCAGCAGCGGAAAAAGGCCGCCATTTCCTCCACCCTTACGTCTATTGAGGGCATCGGCCAGACCCGGGCCAAGGCCCTTTTGAAGCACTTCAAAACCGTTGCCAATGTGGCGGGGGCAGACCTGCGGGAGCTGGAAACAGCCCCGGGCATGACAAAGCCCGCTGCCCGACGGGTTTTTGAATTTTTCCATGGGAGCCTGGAGGCGGAAGGGGAAACAGGGGCGCAAAGCCCTGAAAATTGAAGAAAAACAGGGAATAAACCGCGATAAAATGGTTTAAACAGTTGACATATGGAGAAAATAATGGGATAATACAGTGAATACACTGGAAGAACAGGGTTTCAGGCAGGATGGCCATATCCCTTGATTTATTACGTGGAGACAAGCGTATGCGCATTATTTCAGGCACTATGCGGGGCAAAAAGCTTTTGTCATTGGAAGGGGACGCAGTGCGCCCTACCTCTGACCGGGTGAAGGAAGCCCTGTTTGATATACTGCAGTTCCGCATTGAGGGGCGCAGGTTTTTAGACCTGTTTGCCGGTTCCGGGCAGATTGGCCTGGAGGCCCTCAGCCGGGGGGCGGGAGAGGCTGTGCTGGTGGACGCCTCCCGGGCCTCCCAGCAGGTGATAGAAAAAAACCTGCGGGCTTTGGGGCTTGAGGGCCGGGCGCGGCTGGCGCCCATGGATTTCAGGGCTTTCCTGCACAGCGGCCCAGGCAGCTTTGACATCGCCTTTTTAGACCCGCCCTACCGCACAGGCCTTTTGCAGGAGGCTTTGCCCGCGGTAGCCAGGCACATGAACCCTGGCGGCATCATTGTGTGCGAGCATCCCCGGGAGGAACAGATGCCGGAGGCGGCAGAGGGCTTTGCCCTGTACAGGCAGTATCGGTATGGGAAGATTATGCTGACAAGCTATTGCAGGCCTGTGGAAGAATAGTGCCCCCGAAAAGGAGACAAGCTATGATACGGACAGCAATCTGCCCCGGCAGTTTTGACCCGGTGACCATGGGCCATCTGGACATTATCAGCAGGGCGTGCAAGATATTTGACAGGATTATTGTGGCGGTGCCGGTGAACCCCCAGAAGCATTTCAGCTTCTCTGTGGAGGAGCGCATGGAGCTTTTGCAGCGGGTGTGCGACGGCGCGGGCCTTGCAAATGTGGAAATAGACCGGGTGACAGGGCTGCTGGCGGATTACGCCATGGAGAAGGGCGCCATGGTGGTGGTGAAGGGCCTGCGTGCCGTGTCAGACTTTGAATATGAATTCCAGCAGGCGCTGGCAAACAAAAAGCTGAACCCGCGCTTAGAAACCATGTTCCTGCCTACAAGCTCTGACAACATGTTTTTAAGCTCCAGCGTTGTCAAACAGATTGCGGGCTTCGGAGGGGATATCTCCCATTTTGTGCCCGACTGCATTTTGCATACCATCCAGGAACGCCTTTGTAAACAGGGTTAGCGGCAGCCTGCGGGCTTCCCGTCAGGAATCAGCAAAGAAAGGGACGAGAGTTTTCCATGGCAAATAACCAAGCGACTATTGAAGATCTCATCGACGAAATGTATGACATGCTGGAAAAGGGCTGGAAAATGCCTATGTCCGGCGGCAAGCTGTTTGTAGACGGCGAGGAGGTCCGGCAGATTCTGGACGAAATTAAGGAAGAAATCCCCGCAGAGGTGCATAAGGCCAGGGCCATTGTGGCAGACCGGGCGCAGATTCTCAACGAGGCGCAGCGGGAGGCGGAAACCATTATCCGCGTGGCAGAGGAAAAGGCCAGGGCGCTGGTAGATCAGCAGGAGATTGTGCGCCAGGCCCAGCAGAAGGCCAACGAGCTTATCGCCCAGGCCCAGGCAAAATTCAAGGAAATGCGCAAGGCCAGCAATGATTATGTAGACGATTTAATGCGCCGCACAGACGAAGCTTTGGCGGAAGGACTGTCTGAACTGCGGAAAACCAGGCAGAATATCAAGGCTTCCCAGCGAAATTCACAAATGTGACCCGGAAGATTCCAGCAAATTCAATAAATCCCATGATTTTTAGAATTCCCCTCGCTAGATATAGCGAGGGGAATTTCCGTTCCCCCACTATCTGCCCGAACATACCATCGTTCCTTTTCTCAGAAGGGGTCGAACGGATTTTCCGAATTGCATTCAGTGAGCTTCTAGGGTATAATAATGAAGCTGGGTGGTGAAAAGTGGGGAGAAGTTCCACGCTGTGGCATAAAAGTGGGGCAGGGTGGCTTCTGGTGCAGGCGCTTTTCTCCGGGGCAAAAATCGGAAGGGCGCAGGAATTATGTTGACTGGTGAATATCAGCATAATATGGACCAGAAGGGCAGGGTGACAGTGCCTTCCAAGTTCCGGGAGGACTTGGGGGACAAGTTTTATGTCTGCCGGGGCCTGGACGGCTGCCTGTTCCTTTTGTCACAGTCCCAATGGGACAGCCTGGTGGAGAAGGTCGCGGCCATCCCCCTGGCCCAGGGCAAGGGCATCCAGCGCTATTTCTTCTCCGGCGCCGCCGAGGTGGAGCCGGACAAGCAGGGGCGCATCCTCATTCCCCAGAACCTGCGGGATCACGCGGGGCTTACCCGGGACGTAACCGTTATCGGCGCGGCAGTGCGGGCGGAAATCTGGGACGCGGCCCGGTGGGCCGCCTACAATGAAAGCCAGACCGACGAGGCCATTGAGGCCTCCATGAATCTGTTGGATTTCTAGAGCGTGTACACACAAAGCAATCACACGCATCTTTTCGGGTTATTTTATGGGCTTCTGTGTTAGGAATCCTCGAAGATGCGAAAACGCTTTTCAAACGTTCGCCTTTCTTGCGGTTCCTGCCTTGAACCCCACTAAATCCCCTCGAAAATCTGCATATTCAACTTATGTGAACACGCTCTAAAACAGGAAGCATATATGGAATTTAACCACAAGCCCGTTTTATTTCGGGAAACTATAGAAGCTCTCCATATCCGCCCTGACGGCCTGTACATTGACGGCACCATGGGGGGAGGGGGGCACTCGGAGGCGATTCTCCAGCGCCTTGCAGGCGGACGGCTGCTGTCTATCGATCAGGATCCGGACGCTATCGCCGCAGGAGGGGAGAGGCTTGCAAAATATCCCCAGTCCACAGTGATCCGGGGGAATTTCGCCCAGATGAAGGAACTGGCACAGGAGCATGGCATTGAGGCGGCAGACGGCATTTTGCTGGACATTGGCGTTTCTTCCCACCAGTTAGATGCCCCGGAGCGCGGTTTTTCCTATCATCACGACGCGCCCTTGGACATGCGCATGAGCCAGGCCGGCCTTTCCGCCAGGGATTTGGTGAACACCCTGCCCCAGGAGGAGCTTGCAAGGATTATTGCCCGGTATGGAGAGGATCGCAGTGCGGGGCGGATTGCGGCGGGCATCTGCAAGGCCCGGGAGCAGGGGGAGATTGCCACCACCCTGCAGCTTGCGGAGATTATTAAGGATTCTGTCCCGGCGGCTGTGCGCAGGGCAGAAGGGCACCCGGCCCGGCGCACCTTCCAGGCGCTGCGCATTGCGGTGAACGGAGAGCTGGACAGGCTCCGGGAAGGGCTGGAGTCAGCCTTTGTACTGTTGGCCCCCAAGGGGCGGCTGGCGGTTATCACCTTCCACTCCCTGGAAGACCGGATGGTGAAGCGGGAAATGGCCCGTTGGTGCCAGGGATGCACCTGTCCTCCGGATTTCCCCGTGTGCGTGTGCGGGAAAAAGCCTCAGGGGAGGCTGGTCTATAAAAAGGGGCTTAGCCCCTCGGCAGAGGAACTGCTGGAAAACCCCCGGGCCAGAAGCGCGAGGCTGCGGGTTTTTGAGAAAAACGGACAATAACAGGGGCGCGGCTCCTTTACTATAGAAGCGGTTCGACTGGCAGAAAGCCAAAAGGAGGTGAGCGCCATGGCAAACTTTTCAGAAGCATATGATTTCGCCTTGTTCGAGGAGCGGAGTGCGGCAGCGCCTGCTGTTGTGGAACAGCCGCAGCAGCAGCCCCGCAGGGAGCGCAAAGCCCGGGAGAATGTGGTGGAGCTGCCCCAGGAGGGCACGCAAAAGCAGGTTAAGCCCAAGAGGCACGTGTTCCGGTTTGTGGTGTATTTCCTGTTCTCCAGCGTGGTTTTTATCACAGTGGTTTCCGTGGTGCAAAGCCAGGTGCTGCTTACAGAGCTTACCCAGGAAATAAACACAGTGACAGATGATCTTGCCAAGGCGGAGAGCGTGGAAATCCAGTTGAATATGCAGGCGGCCCTGCGGATGAACGACGCCCAGGTGGAGCAGTATGCTGCCGGGAAGCTGGGGATGAGCAAAATTTCCGGCACCCAGGTGACATACATCAACGTGGCCCGGGCCGACCAGGGCAGGGTGCTGCAGGATCTGGACGGCGGCTCGGTGCTGGACAAGCTTCTGGCCTCTTTAAGAAGCCTGTTTGCCTAAAGGAATTTGCTCCCGCGGGGTTATAGCGGGGGCTTGGCGGGAATAACAATAGTAACAGAAAAGCGGTGAAATGGGGGGAGATGCGGCCTGCCCCGCTTTTTCTTTATAGCGGCATGCATGAAAGCAGAACGGCTGAAAAATCCGGGCATAGGCCCTGAAAAGGACGGTGAAGGCGGATGCCAAAAGGAATGGCGGAGAAAATGCGCCATAAGGCCATGGGGCTGACGGCGGCGCTGGTGATAATAGGGTTTGGGGCGGCGGCTGTAAGCCTGTTCCACTGGCAGATTATGCGGGGGGAGGAGATGAAAACCGCGGCCATGGATCAGAGCCTGCGAAGCACCTCCCTGCCTGCCATGCGGGGATCTATTTACGACGCTACCGGCACCAAGGTGCTGGCCCAGAGCGCCAGCGTGTGGACAGTGGTGCTGGAACCCTACTTTATAGCGGGGGACGAGGAGCTGCGGCGCACCATAGCTTCCGGCCTTGCGCCCATACTGGATCTGGACGAGGAGGAGCTTTACCAGAAAACCGGGAAGAAAGACTCTTTCTATGAAGTGATAAAGCGCAAGATTGAATCTGACACCCGGGACGCGGTGAATAATTTCCTGCAAGAGCATGGGATTGACTCTGGCGTGCGGCTGATTGACGATTACAAGCGCTATTACCCCTACGGAACAGTGGCCTCCAACATCCTGGGCTTTACAGGCATGGACGGCAACGGCCTGGAGGGGCTGGAGCTTTATTATGACGACGAGCTTAGCGGCACGCCGGGCCGCATGGTTTCCGCCCGCAACGGCTGGAACCTGGATATGCCCTTTGAAAAGGAGCAGATGGTGCCGGCGGAGAATGGGTATGATTTGGTGCTCACCATTGACGAGACAGTGCAGAGCATTTTGAAAAAGTACCTGGCAGAGGGCATTGAAAAATACCAGGTGAAAAACGGCGCGGTGGCCATTATGATGGACGTGAAAACCGGCGGGGTTATCGGCCTTTCCACAAAGCCCGACTATGACCCCAACGATCCCTTTACAGTCCTGGATGAAAGTATGCTGGCGGATATTGAGGCTTTGCCGGACGATGAGCAGGATGAGGCCTACAGCGCCGCTTTGAACCGCCAGTGGCGCAACAAGGCTGTGGCGGATACGTATATCCCCGGCTCGGTGTTTAAAATGTGCGTAGGCTCCATGGGCCTGGAGGAAGGCGTGATTGAGGAGGCCAGCAGCTACACCTGCGATGGATCTGTGAAATTTGACGGCATGAAGGATCCCATTTCCTGCTGGAAACATGCGGGCCATGGCACTACCACCTTCCGGGAAGGGCTGTGCAACTCCTGCAACCCCTGGTTTATGCATATTGGCGGGCTTTTGGGGGCGGAAACCTTCTCCAAATACCGGGAAGCTTTTGGCTTTACGGAAAAGACAGGCATAGACCTGCCTGGTGAATCCTACAGTATCTACCACAGCACGGAAGCTTTAGGCCCGGTAGAGCTTGCCTGCGAATCTTTCGGGCAGAACTTTACCATCACCCCTGTGCAGATGATTACCGCAAGCTGCGTAATTGCCAACGGCGGATATCTGGTGCGGCCCCATGTGGTGGATCGCATTGTGGACGAGGAGGGGAACATTGTCAAGACGGCGGACACCACCTACCGCCGGCAGGTGATTTCGGAAAAGACAGCCTCCACCATTGCGGACATCCTCCGGCAGAACGCGGAGGTGGGAACGGCCAACGGCGGCTATGTGATGGGATACCGGGTGTGCGGTAAGACAGGCACCTCGGAAAAGGTGGATAAGCACAACCAGGACAGATCCAAGCCCATGGAATACATAGCCTCCTATTGCGGCTTTGCGCCGGCAGAGGATCCCCAGTATGCCCTGCTGGTGTTCTTTGACGAGCCTGGCGGGGACGATCTCCAGAACAACCAGACCGGCGGCAACGCGGTGGCAGGGCCTATCTTCTCTAAAATTATGGAGGAGGTGCTGCCTTACCTGGGGGTGGACGCCCAGTATACAGAGGACGAATATGAGCAGCTTGACATGGTGTCCCCCTCTGTTGCAGGCAAAACCCTGGAGGAAGCCTATAGCCTGCTGGAGGATATGGGCCTTACCTACAGCGTAATCGGCAGCGAGGACGGGGACGCGGTTATCACCCAGCAGATTCCTGAAAGCGGCGGGGCCGTACCCAAGGGCGGCAAGGTGGTACTGTACACTGAGGGCTATGACGAGGACAGCACCCTGGTGGAAGTGCCTGATTTCAGCGGCTATGACCTGGCAAACGCCATCTATGTTGCCAGCATTAACGGCCTGCAGGTAAGCGTCAAGGGCGCTTCCGTCAATGGCACCACTGTCAGCCTGCAAAGCATAGACCCAGGCGACAGAGTGAAGCTGGGAACGGTTATCACCCTGACATTCGTGGAAAATGTGGTGACAGACGTGCCCACAGTGGAGCTAGACGAGTAGCGCCATAGGGCAGGGGCAGCGAGAGGAAAAAAGAGGGAAGGCAGGATAAAACATGAACAACGTGATTTATTGCATGGCAGCGGTGCTGGGCTTCGGCGTAACGGCTTTCTTGGGCCGGTGGCTCATTCCCTTCCTGCACAAGCTGCATTTCGGGCAGACCATCCGGGAGATAGGCCCTAGCTGGCACAAGAACAAGCAGGGCACCCCCACCATGGGCGGGCTGATGTTCATAATCGGCATCACTGCCGCCATGGCGGTGTGCGTGCCTGCCGCCCGGGGCATGGGATACGGAGAGACGCTTCTCATGCAGGTGCGGGTGCTGGGGGGCCTTGCCATGGCCCTGGCCTATGGGGCCATTGGGTTTATGGATGACTATATCGGCGTGGTGAAAAAGCGGAACCTGGGGCTGACCGAGCGCCAGAAGCTGGTGCTGCAGTTTGCCGTGGCGGCGGCATACCTTGCCTCCCTGGCTCTGGCGGGAGACACAACAGCCACCACAATCCCCTTTATAGGCCAAATAGACTTAGGCCCTGGCTACTATATCCTGGCGGCCATTTTGCTGGTGGGGCTTACAAACGCGGTGAACTTTACCGATGGCGTAGACGGCCTGAACACCACTGTCACCTTCTTTGCCTTTTTAAGCCTGGCCCTGTGCGCGGGGTTCCTCTCCATGACAGGCCTTTCCGTCCTGGGCGTTGCGGCGGCGGCAGCCTGCATTGGCTTTCTCATGTGGAACTTCCACCCCGCCAAGGTTTTCATGGGCGACACAGGCTCCCTGTTTTTAGGCGGCATGGTGGGGGCCTTGGCCTTTGGGCTGGATATGCCCATCCTGCTGCTGCCCATCGGCTTAGTCTATTGGGCGGAAATCCTTTCCGTGGTGCTGCAGGTCACTTATTTCAAGTCTACCCACGGCAAGCGCCTGTTTAAAATGTCCCCCATCCACCACCACTTTGAAATATGCGGCTGGTCTGAGGTGAAAATATGCACAGTTTTTGGCTTGGTGTCCCTTTTAGGGGGAGCCGTTGCCTTCTGCTGTGTGCTGTGGGGCGTATAGCCCTGCCAGAGCCTGGACAGAATATAGCCATTAGAAGACAAAGCTACCTGATAGGAAGGAGGAATCCCCATGGCAGCAGAAGGCAGGACGGCCCGGGGCCTGAGAAGGGTGCCCCAGTCCGCGCCGCCCCCCAGGGAGCGGCAGAGGGGAGGGGAGCCTGGAGACAGGCCCCGGCAGCGCCGCACCCGGTTAAAGTTCAAGATTTTCTCCCTGGGGCAGGGCCTGGATATGCCCCTGTTCGTGTTTATCATGGTGCTGCTGGCTGTGGGGCTTGTGATGCTCTTTTCCGCAAGCTATGCGGACAGCTATTACCGCCAGGGGGACAGCTATTACTATATCAGCCGCCAGGGCGGCTTTGCACTGGCAGGAACGGCGGCCATGCTGCTCATCTCCACCTTTGACTACCACCAGTTCCACAAGCTGGCCCTGCCCATTCTTGGCGTATCCGTGCTGCTGCTGATCATTGTGCTTGCCTTTAAAGGCACTTCCCTGGCGCCTGTGGAGGGTGTTGCCAACCGATGGCTGGATTTCGACCCCCTGCCCATCCGTTTCCAGCCTTCAGAGGTGGCGAAGTTTGCCCTTATTTTAATGTTTGCCCACCTTATTTCCCAAAACGCCGCCAGAATGCATACCTTTCGGTATGGCGTGGTGCCTTTTGTGGGCCTTATGGCCCTGATAGCCGGGCTTATTGCTTTGGAGCACCATCTTTCCGCCACCCTCATTATCCTTTTGCTGGGCGCTTCTTTGATGTTTGTAGGGGGAACGCGGGTGCGGTGGTTTGTCATTGGAGGCTCCATTATCCTTGCGGCCCTTATTCTGATGCTGGCCTTTGGCGGCAGCTATCAGACAGACCGCGTGGTGGGCTGGCTGGATCCCTTTAACGCGCCGGAGGGCGTGGACACCTACCAAACCCGGCAGTCTTTATACGCCATCGGCTCCGGCGGCTTTTTAGGCTTGGGGCTGGGGCAGTCCCGGCAGAAATATTTATATCTGCCCGCCCCCCAGAACGATTTTATTTTCGCCATTGTCTGCGAGGAATTGGGCATGGTGGGGGCGCTGGTGATTATGGTGCTGTTCGGGATGCTGATTTGGCGGGGCGTATATGTTTCCTTAAAGGCCAAGGATCGCTTCGGGATGCTCCTGGGGCTGGGCATTACCTTCCAAATAGGCATACAGGCGGTGCTGAACATCTGCGTGGTGACAAACACCATCCCAAACACAGGCATCAGCCTGCCCTTTTTCAGCTATGGGGGCACAGCGCTTTTGATGCTGCTGGGGGAGATGGGCGTGCTTCTGAACATTTCCCGCAGTGCCAGCGTGGAAAAGACATAGGGCTTGCCGGTTTTAAGAATCGCACCGAGTGCAGGGGCAAAACCCTTGCGCCCGGTGCCCTTCCCATATTTTCAGGAACCAGGTATTGATTTATGGCCGGCTGGCCGTTACAATAAGGTGGAAAGCACATCACTTTTGAAAGGATCGTGGGGACATGAAAGTATTGTTTACAGGCGGCGGCACGGCAGGGCACATTAACCCGGCCCTGGCTGTGGCGGGATATCTGCGCAAAAAAGAGCCGGACACGGAAATTCTGTATGTGGGCAACCGGGGCGGCATGGAGGAACGGCTGGTGGCAAAGGCGGGGTATCCCATGCAGACCATCACCATCTCCGGCTTCCAGCGCAGGATAACCCCTAAAAACCTGATGCGCAACGCCCAGACTGTGGTGCGCATGTTCACTGCCAGCAGCGAGGCCCACCGCATTATCAAGGAGTTTGCCCCGGACGTGTGCGTGGGCACCGGCGGCTATGTAAGCGGCCCGGTGATACGGGAAGCCGCAAGGCTCCATATTCCCTGCGTCATACATGAGTCCAACGCCTATCCCGGGGTGACCACCCGGATGCTGGCAAAATCCGTCCATGCGGTAATGCTGGCTGTGCCTGACGCCAAGAATTATTTCGACCACTCCGTAAACTGCATTGTCACCGGGAACCCTGTGCGGGGGGAGGTGCTCTCTGCCCAGCGGGAGGAGTCCCGCAAGGCCCTGGGGCTGGACGAGCGCCCCCTGGTGCTGTCCTTCGGGGGAAGCCTGGGGGCCTCTGCCCTAAACCGGGCCGCCGCTTGGATGCTGGCCCAGAGCGCGAAAAAAGGCGAGGTGCAGCATATCCATGGATACGGCACCCATGACGAAAAATTTATGGATGAACTGCGGGAGTTTGGCTTTGACCAAGCCGCAAGCCCTCAGATACGCCTTTTGGAATACATCGACAACATGCCCCAGTGCCTTTCCGCCGCGGATCTGGTGATTGGCAGGGCTGGGGCCATGACCCTGACGGAGATAGAGGCCAAGGCTAAAGCCTCCATCCTGGTGCCCTCTCCCAATGTGGCGGAAAACCATCAGTTCCACAACGCCATGGCCCTGGTGCGCCGGGGTGCGGCGGAGATTATAGAGGAAAAGGACTTGACAGGGGAGGCTTTGTGGGCCAAGGTGGAGGAAATCCTGGCAGACCCCCAGCGCCTGAAATCCCTGGGGGAAAACGCGGGGAAGCTGGAGATCCTGGACGCCAGCGAGCGGATTTACCGCACCATTAAGGCGGCCTGCGCGGCCGGGAAACAATAAGGAGAAGGCCATGGAGAAAATCACTCTCTGCGGAGACGACTGCCTTGCCTGCCCCCGCTATAATGCCCATAGCCAGGAAGAACAGAAAAAAGTTGCCTAGCTGTGGTACCGGACGGGGATGCGGAACAGCGTTGTCCCGCCGGAGGAGATGGCCTGCACAGGCTGCTCCTCCCACAAGGAATGTACATACGGCTTAACGGACTGCACTAAGGCCCATGGCGTGGAAAAGTGCAGCCAGTGCGGGGCATTCCCCTGCGGGAAGATAGAGTCTGTGCTGGAGAAATCGGCAAAAATCCAGAAAAAATGCCGGGCCGTGTGCAGCCTGGCAGAGTATGCCGCCCTGGAGAAAGCCTTTTTCCATAAGGAAGAAAATCTGCGGAAATAGGGGCGGGCGCTTCGGCAATCACCGATTTGGGAACATTTCATATGATAGCGTATGCTAACAAATCGAGGTGTTCCCTATGATTATTATTGACGGCCCTGCGGAACTCTGCGGGGAAATCAGCATCCAGGGGGCCAAGAACAGCGCGCTGCCTATTTTGGCGGCAACGGTTCTGTGCAAGGGCCAAAGCGTGCTGCACAACTGCCCCGACCTGACGGACGTGGAAACGGCTGTACGCATTTTGGAGCACTTGGGGTGCCGCTGCGCCCGGGAAGGCTCTGATCTGGTTGTGGACAACGCCATGACCGGCTGCGAGGTGCCCCAGGAGCTTATGCGGGAAATGCGATCGTCCATTGTGTTTTTGGGTGCCATTGTCTCCCGGTGCGGGGAGGCCAGGCTCTGCTTCCCCGGCGGCTGCGAACTGGGGCCGCGGCCCATTGACCTGCATATCTCCTCCCTGCAGAAGCTGGGGGTGGAGATTGAGGAAAGGGGCGGGTGCCTCCAGTGCCAGGCGCCGGGGGGCATCCAAGGGGCCTATGTGTCCCTTTCCTTCCCCAGCGTGGGCGCTACAGAAAACCTGATGCTGGCAGCGGTGTGCTCCAAGGGTACTACCATTATCGCGAACGCTGCCAGGGAGCCGGAAATCGCCGATCTTGCCGCCTATCTCAACCGCTGCGGCGGGCGCATTTATGGGGCGGGGGAGAGCTGCGTCATCATTGACGGGGTGAAGGAGCTTTTCGGCAGCGAGCACAGGATGATGCCCGACCGCATTGTTTCCGCCACCTACATGGCTGCGGCAGCAGTGACGGGAGGGAGCGTTACCCTGCGGGACGTGGATAACGCCCACATCCTGCCCATGCTTTCCCCCTTTGAGGAATCGGGCTGCGAGGTGCGGCAGATGGGCGGAAGCCTGAATATCATGGCCCCCCGCAGGCTTATGCCGGTAAAACATATCCGCACCATGCCATATCCCGGCTTTCCTACAGACGCCCAGCCAGTGGTAATGAGCATGGCGGCAGTGGGCAGCGGCACCAGCGTCTTTGTGGAAAACATATTTGAGAACCGCTACCGCCATGCAGAAGGCCTGCAGCGGCTGGGGGCGAAAATTAAGGTGGAAGGAAAGGTTGCCATTGTAGAGGGGGTGGACCGCCTGGCAGGCGCGCCGGTGGAGGCGTGGGATCTGCGGGGCGGGGCAGCCCTGGTGGTGGCGGGCCTTGCGGCCCGGGGCCGCACAGAAATTGAAGGGGTGGAATACATCCGCCGGGGCTATGAAGATATTGCCGGGAACCTTGCGCTTCTGGGGGCAAGGATCCGGGAGGCGGACTGAAATAAATCGCTTTTAGGATGTAAAAAAGAAAGGGGGAGCGGCTATGGCGCAGAACAGGAAGCCCAGGCGGGGGTTTTGGGATGGGGACGATTTTGTGGATATCCGCTCCCATTCAGACGGGGAAGTGCCTCAAAGGGCGCGGCCCCTGAAAGAAACCGGGAACCGCCGGCCCCGCTCCCAGCAAAGGCCCGCGCCCCCCGGCAGGCCCAGGCCTGCCGGGGACAGAGCGTCTGCCCAGGAGCGTCCTGTCCGTCCGCCTCAGCCAGGGGGAAGGCCTGCCCGCCCAGGCCAGCGCCCCCTGAAAGAGGCCGGGAACCGCCGGCCCCGCTCCCAGCAAAGACCCGCGCCTGCCCGTCCGCCCCAGCCAGGGGGAAGGCCTGTCCGCCCGGGCCAGCGCCCCCGGCCCGGGAAGGCTCCTGCCCCTAAGCGTCCGCCCCAGCCCCGCAAGCGCAGGCCTCCCATGAAAAAAGGCCTGCGCCGCCTGCTGATGCTGGGCGGAATATTTGTTATGCTGGCGGTTACCTGTGTGCTGGCAATCTCCCTGCTGTTTAAAATTTCTGAAATCACTGTTACCGGGGATGTGGTGTATCAGACAGAGGACATCCTGCGCCTGTGTGAATATGAGGTGGGGGATAATCTGTTTTTCATCACCACCAGCGACCGGGTGAAAAAGCTGAAAGCCCAGCTTCCCTACATTGCGGATGTGGAGATACGCCGCCACATTCCAGGCACCCTGGAAATCCACATCACAGGCACACAGGTGGCTTGCTGTGTTTTTTCAGAAGGCATGTGGCTTTATGTCAGCGGGGAAGGGAAAATATTGGAAACTCAGCCAGAGCCTCGGGAAGGCGTTATGCGCATTGAGGGGCTTGCACCCCAAAACCCCCAGGCGGGGGGGATGGTGCAGGTGGAGGATAAGGGCCTGCAGGAAGCCTATTCCACGATTCTGGAAAAAATTGTGGAATTGGGGGCCTGGGGGGAGTTCACCCGCCTGGACATCACAGACCCTTATAACATCACCTTGTGGTATCAGGACAGGGTGGAATGCAAGCTGGGCAACGCCGCAGAACTGGATTACAAGGTGCAGTTTGGCTATAAGCTTCTGCGGGAAGGCCATATAGGGGAGGATCAGACAGGGGTCTTAGACCTTTCCTATGCAGACGTGCGCCGGGCAGGGTTTACCTCCCAGCCTGTGGATCCTGCGGGGCAGGCTTCCCCGGCGTCGGCTTCAGGCGGCGAATCACAGCCGGAGGAGGGAGAAAGCCCGGACAGCAGTACAGAAGAGGAATCCGGCGGCAGGGGGGACGATATCCCTGACGAACCTATAGGCTAGGGAAAGAAGGACAGGCGGCATGAAAACGATAACGTGTAAAAAAGATGGTACAAATTTGGATTGCGTGGTTTTTGGGAAGGGGGCGAAAACGCTCGTCCTAATCCCCGGCTTGAGCTTCCAGCGGGTGAAAGGCGCGGCGCTCCCCCTGGCTTATATGTACCGCGCTTTCACAAAAGACTATACAGTATACGTTATGGATAAAAAGGATACTGTGCCGGACGGGTACACCATCAGGGATATGGCGGAGGATACTGCTTTTATGATGGAATACCTGCGCCTGTCCGCCGCGGATGTGGTGGGCGTGTCCCAAGGCGGCATGATAGCCCAGTATCTTGCGATACGCCATCCCGGCCTGGTGCATAAGCTGGTGCTTTGCGTTACCGCGTCCAGGATAAGCGAAACCATGGAAAAAGCTATAAACAGATGGATTTGGCTGGCGCGGGAAGGGGATTATGCGGGGCTTGTGGCTGATATGTTTGAGAAAATGTATTCAGAGGCGTATAGGAAAAAGAACAGGCGGCTGATCCCCCTCCTTTCCAGAATTGGCAGGCCCAAAGACTACAGCCGTTTTATTGCCCTTGCAGAAGCCTGCCTGACCTGCAACGCCTACCCGGAGCTGCATCAGATCTCCTGCCCCGCTTTTGTCATCGGCGGAAAAGAAGATCAGGTGGCTGCAGGCTCTGCGTCGGAAGAAATCGCCGGGAAGCTTTCCTGTGAAATCTATATGTATGAGGCCTTGGGCCATGCCGCCTATGAGGAAGCAAAGGATTTCAACCAGCGCATCCTCCGGTTTTTGCAGGAGCCCTGTTTTCGGCCTTGACTTGCCGGAAAAAATGGTGTACAATACCCCCAATAGGACGAAAGACTGTGACGGAGACAGGCGCGGCGGCGCGAAAATCCCAGAGAGCCGGCGGCAGGTGCAAGCCGGCATGAGTAGCCCGCAGGCGTATCCCTCCCAAGTCGCAAGCTGAAAAGGAAGGCGCGGTAGCGTTTCCCCAGTAAGCGCAGCCGGCTCCCCGCCGTTACCGGGGCGTGTATGTACGCAGGCGCGCAGCCTGTGCGATACGCCGAAATGGGTGGTACAGCGAAGGTTTTTGCCCTCGTCCCGTTTGCGCGGGACGAGGGCTTTTTGCGTATCAGATGGCTTTCGGCAGAAATTTTGAAAGGAAGGCGGAAAAAATGAGCGAACTTTACAAGGCCGTTTCCCCGGACATGAATTTTGTGGAGCGGGAAAAGGCCACAGAGCAGTTCTGGCAGGAGCATAAAATTTTTGAAAAGAGCGTGGAGCAGCGGAAGGGATGCCCCGCTTACACTTTCTACGACGGGCCTCCCACCGCAAACGGCAGGCCCCATATCGGGCACTTGGAAACCCGGGCCTTTAAGGACATGTTCCCCCGGTACCACACCATGAAAGGGGAGCAGGTGCTGCGCAAGGCCGGGTGGGATACCCATGGCCTGCCTGTGGAGCTGGAGGTGGAAAAGCTTCTGTCTATCAACGGCAAGGAGCAGATTGAGGAATATGGCATTGCCCCCTTTATCGACAAGTGCAAGGAGAGCGTATGGAAATATAAGGGCATGTGGGAAGATTTCTCCCGCACCGTAGGCTTCTGGGCAGACATGGATGATCCTTACGTCACCTACCACAACAGCTTTATTGAGTCAGAGTGGTGGGCTTTAAAGCAGATTTGGGACAAGGGCCTGCTCTATAAGGGCTTTAAAATTGTGCCCTACTGCCCCCGCTGCGGCACACCCCTTTCCTCTCACGAGGTGGCCCAGGGCTATAAGGACGTGAAGGAGCGCTCTGCTATTGCCAAGTTCAAGGTGAAAGGGGAGGACGCCTTCATCCTGGCCTGGACCACTACCCCCTGGACGCTGCCCTCCAACGTGGCCCTGTGCGTGAACGCCGGGGAGGATTATGTAAAGGTAAGCTATACGAAGGAGGATAAGGCCGAAACCTACTACCTGGCCGCGGCCCTGTGTGACACAGTGCTGGGAGAGGGGAATTATACTGTGCTGGAGCAGTATAAGGGAGCCGACCTGGAGCACAAGGAATATGAACCGCTGTTTGACTTTGTGACCCCCAAGGAGAAATGCTGGTATGTGGTGTGCGATGATTACGTCACCCTCACCGACGGCACCGGCGTGGTACACATTGCTCCGGCCTTTGGCGAGGACGACGCCAAAGTGGGCCGCAGATATGGCCTGCCCTTGGTGCAGCTTGTGGACACAAAGGGCCAGATGACAGAAGAAACCAAATGGGCAGGGGTTTTCTGCAAGGATGCGGACAAGGAAATCCTGGTGGACTTAGACAAGCGTGGCCTGCTCTATTCCGCGCCGAAATTCGAGCACAGCTATCCCTTCTGCTGGCGCTGCGACACGCCCCTTATCTATTATGCCCGGGAGTCCTGGTATATCAAGATGACCGACGTGAAAGAGCAGCTTATCGCAAACAACAACACGGTGAACTGGCTGCCAGAGAGCATCGGCAAGGGCCGCTTTGGGGACTGGCTGGAAAACGTCCAGGACTGGGCTGTCAGCCGCAACCGCTATTGGGGCACGCCTCTCAATATCTGGGAGTGCCAGTGCGGCCACCGTCACGCTGTAGGCAGCATTGCGGAACTGAGGGAACTGTCGCCTAACTGCCCAGAGGACATCGAGCTGCACAGGCCCTATGTAGACGAGGTAACCATCCCCTGCCCCCACTGCGGAGGGGAGATGCACCGGGTGCCCGAGGTTATCGACTGCTGGTTCGATTCCGGCTCCATGCCCTTTGCCCAGTACCACTATCCCTTTGAGAACAAGGAGCTGTTTGAAAGCCAGTTCCCGGCAAACTTCATTTCCGAGGCTGTAGACCAGACCCGGGGATGGTTTTACTCCCTCTTAGCCATCTCTACGCTTCTGTTCGACAAGGCCCCTTATAAAAACGTGCTGGTGATGGGCTTGGTGCAGGACGAGGAAGGCAAGAAGATGAGCAAGTCCAAGGGCAACGCTGTAGAGCCTATGGAGGCCCTGGAGTCCTTTGGCGCAGACAGCCTGCGCTGGTTCTTCTATACCTGCTCGGCCCCCTGGCTGCCCAAAAATTTCAGCAAAAAAACAGTGGTGGAGGGCCAGAAAAAGTTCTTCTCCACCCTGTGGAACACCTACGCTTTCTATGTGCTGTACGCGAACATTGACAGCTTTAACCCCACAAAGCACAGCCTGGATACATGCGCCCTCACCGTTATGGACAAGTGGCTTTTGTCCCGGCTGCACTCCACCATCAAAGAGGTGGACGGCTGCCTTGCCGCCTATAAGGTGCCGGAAGCAGCAAGGGCCTTGCAGGACTTTGTGGACGAAATGAGCAACTGGTATGTCCGCCGCAGCCGCGCCCGGTTCTGGGCACAGGGGGAACTGGAGGACAAAACTGCCGCCTACATGACACTGTACACAGCCCTGGTGGAAACGGCAAAGCTTTGCGCGCCTATGGCCCCCTTTATGAGCGAGGAAATTTACCGCAACCTGGTGTGCTCTGTAGACCCCGCCGCCCCGGAAAGCGTGCATCTGTGCGCCTATCCTGCCGCAAAGGAAAGCTGGGTGGACGAAAAGCTGGAGCAGGACATGGACGAGGTGCTGAAGGTGGTCACCCAGGGCCGGGCCGCCCGGAACCTTTCCGGTATTAAAAACCGCCAGCCCCTGCAAAAGCTGTATACAGACGCGCCCTCCGGCCTGGGAGAGCTGTACCAGGATATTATCAAACAGGAATTGAACGTGAAGGAACTGGAATTCCTCAGCGATATGTCAGCCTTCGCCGCCTACACCTTCAAGCCCCAGCTAAAGCTTTTGGGCAAGAAATTCGGCAAGCGCCTGGGAGAATTGCGGGAAGCCCTGCAGAACCTGGACGGCTCCGCCGCCAAGAAGCAGCTTGACAATGAGGGCTTTGTGGCGGTGCCCATGTCTGACGGGGGGGTACAGCTTACCGCGGAGGAACTGCTTATTGACGCTGCCCAGAAGGAGGGCTTCACCTCTGTTTCCGACAGGGGCCTCACTGTGGTGCTGGACACGGCCCTGACAGAGGAACTCATCGAGGAGGGCTTTGTGCGGGAGATTGTCTCAAAGCTTCAGTCCATGCGCAAGGACGCAGGTTTCCATGTCACCGATCACATTGAGGTGTACCAGCAGGGGAGTGAGAAGGTTGCCGCTGTGCTGCAGGCCAATGAAAGCGCCATCCTTTCCGATGTATTGGGGGAGGCCTGCCATTATGGCGCCCTGGAAGGCTACACCGCAGAATGGGATATTAACGGCGAGGCTGTCACCCTGGGCGTGCGGCGGGTGGAAAAATAACAGGCTGTCCGCCTAAAACAAAGAGGAAATTTTGAAACAGGAAGCATCCCCGCTTGGCAGGCAGGGAATGCTTCCTGTTTTTATAGTCCCTGCGGTTGAAAAGGGCAAAACTTTTTCAAACACATTAACTACATATACCCGGGCGCTTTTTTATACAAAGCATTGCAAAAGCTTAGGGGTTGTGATATGATTGGTTTACAGAACTTTTGGGGAAGGACTTGATATTCATGAAAAAAAGAATAGCTGCTGTGCTTTTGCTGGCCATGTTTTGCATAACCCTGGCGGGCTGTTCGGCTAAGCCGGAGCAGGGCAGCGCCCAGCCTGCTGCCGGGGGATGGGAACCTTTAGTCTCTTCCTCTGTAGAGCCGGCTTCCTCTGCCGCCGCCACGCCGGAGCCGGCGGTACAGCCCACCCCAACGCCCTCTGCAAAGGGAGAGGAGACTCCCTCTGCCGCAGACGGCCTCGGCGCCCCTGCCAGCCAGCCTGAGGATGTCCAGCCTGCTCCCAGCGCGGCGGAGGCTGACGACTTCGGCGTAACCTTGTATATTGGCACAAAGGCTGGGGGGTTCCAGGAATATCCTTGTACGCTGGAGGGAGAGGTGACCCCAGAAGGGCTGATACAGGGAATTGCCGATCTCACAGGCTGGGACTTGACCCTGGCAGAGCCTGTGGCAACGGGCAAGGGCGGTATGAGCGTGTGCCTGGCGGAAAGCTCAGCCCTGTTCCAAGGCCCTATTGAAAACCAGAAGGACGAATTCCACATGCATAGCGCTGATCAGATGGCAGAAACTGTGCTGGACAGCATCCAAAAGACCCTGCAGGAGGGCTTTACTGGAGCAGGGGGCAACCCAGATAATATAGATATTTATTTCTATATGGAGGGGGAACAGCCCCTGGCCCTGTCGAATATCGGCTTCTCCTGGCCTTTGGATCAGCCATACCAGTGGAGTGCCGCACAGCAGAACTGATAAAAAGCACAAGAGGGAGACGGGCTGTAGTATGCGGCCCTTATGACGAAAGGAGTTTTCCTATGCCTATCCGTATTATTACCGATTCCGCCTCCGACATGGTTTCCCCTCAGCGGCAGGAAGTCAGGGTATTGCCTATGACTATCAGCTTTGAGGGCAGGCAGTGTCAGGACGGGGTAGATTTAACCCACAGGCAGTTTTATGAACAGCTTATTGAAGGAGACGACCTGCCGGTTACCAGCCAGGTAGGCCCCGGAGAATTTGAGGACGCTTTCCGGGACGCTGTGGAGGCTGGGGAAGAGGTGGTAGCTGTCACCTTGTCCAGTAAACTTTCCGGCACTTGGCAGTGCGCCTGCCTTGCGGCCCGGAAATTCCCTGGAAAGGTGCATGTGGTGGACAGCGAAAACGCCACTATTGGCGAGATGATTTTGGTGGAGCGGGCCTTGGAGTTGCTGGATCAAGGCCTGGAAGCGACTGAAATAGCGGCCTGCCTGGAGAAGGAGAAAAAGTCTGTCCGGCTTATCGCCCTGCTGGACACCTTGGAATACCTGAAGCGCGGCGGGCGCATTTCTCCCACCACAGCTTTAGTGGGCGGCCTGCTGTCTGTAAAGCCGGTGGTAGCTGTCCGGGAGGGCGAGGTGGTGGTGCTGGGCAAGGCCAGGGGATCAAAAAACGGCAACAGCCTGCTGATTCAGGAGATTGAAAAAACTGCCGGGGTGGATTTCAGCCGCCCCTACCGCCTGGGTTATACCGGGCTTAGCGATGCCCTGCTGCAAAAATATATAGCAGACAGCCGGGAGCTTTGGCAGGAGCATACGGATTCCCTGCCTTTCTGTACAGTAGGCGGCACCATTGGCACCCATGTAGGCCCGGGAGCCGTGGCTGTGGCGTTTTTCTGTAAATAGAGTTTAGATATTTCTCAAAAGAAGCGCTTGCTCTTAGGCAGTCACCCATAAAGAGGTATCCTTACAATGAGTGGCACAGTCGATTTTTGATAGATTCTTGGTGCGGCGATAAGGCCTTCTTTGTCTTTGGGAGCAGATAAAACGCAGAGAGCCTGTTTGGGCACTCTGCGTTTTATTGAAGCCAGCACATTAGAATAGATTAAATTAGTACTCCATTAGTCTTATTCCAGCATCACCTGCATCAAACCAGCAGCTTGCGCTTTTTCCAAACGCCAGAAAGGAAGTAGACCATTGCGGGAATTGCGGTGACATAAGTAGCCAAAGTGTAGCCTAAGAGCACGCCGAACATCCCCATATGCAGCACCTGCTCAAACAGCAGGAACAGGCCGATGCGGGCCACCACACCGTCCATGAGGCCGATGATCAGGCTCAGCCTTGCGTTGCCGATACCCTGGATAAAAGGATTGAACGCCTGCATGATGGGAAAAGCTGACTTTTTTGATTTGCGTTTGCCATACTATCTTTCATTCATTCCTTTCCGGATCGTTTCCACGATCCCCGCTATTGTGTACTGGTCGAGAGCGGATTCTACCGCGTCCTGGGCGGCGCCCAGCGGCTTCCGGATAGCTCTCAATATATTTCCACCTACCGGGCAAGTTGGGTTGGGCCGCTGGTGCGTGTCGAAAAGATGGGCATTTTTCCTTGCCTGCACTGCTAAAAATACATCCTTCAGCGTAATCTCTTCCGGCGGCCTTGCCAGTTCGGTGCCGGCCGCACCGTTGCGGATACGCAAAAGGCCGGCATTTTTTAGCTGCCCGTTGAGCCTGCGGATCACCACCGGATTGGTGTTGGCGCTCTCCGCAATCCGCTCTGACGGGCATTGCCCGGGATAGATAGCCGCGAACGCCAGGATGTGTATAGCCACAGGGAACCTAGTGTTTGCGCTCATGATACCGCCTCCCTTACGCAACTATTGTAGTTACACTTATGTGAAATGTCAAGAGTTTTCTGGCTATTCGTGGGTACAAATGAAGGCCAGTGCCGGAAATTTGCACCCCAAAGGGATAAGAATATGTGTTCTATGAGGGAGGTCAGTTGATTTTACTTCTCCGCCGGACAACATCTTTAGAAATTCGATTTCTCTTTAACACATAGCCATTTTTTCTCCATAAGCTGGATGTTTTTCGGGAAAAGTTCAATGGTAGAACGGGTAATATTTAAGTCTCCGCAAATACGCATAGGTTTTGTTTCATTTAAAAAGCAGGCCCGTCCTGGATTTCTCACTCTTCACGAAAACTTACACACGCCCGAGCAGATTTGATTGCCGCTGGACTTTTTCCTCTGAGGGCTGTATAATACAAATTAAATACAGATAAAGGAAAATACCAGGAGGTACAGCTATGCAAAGCGACGCACCAAGGCCCCAGGGCCTATTGGCCCGGCTGCTGGAGCCGAAAGCCCAAATCCCGGAGGAACGAAAGCGCTTTTCAAACCCGGCCCTGAAGGCCCTGATCCTGCCCGTACTGATTGAGCAGTTTCTGGCCCTTTTGGTGGGCATTGTGGATACCCTGATGATAAGCTATGCCGGGGAAGCGGCGGTGTCCAGCGTATCCCTGGTGGATCAGCTTAACAACGTGTTCATCATGGCCTTCACAGCTCTTGCCTCTGGAGGCGCGGTGGTGGCCAGCCAGTATGTGGGCCGGGAGGACAAGGAAAACGGGGACATGGCGGCAAGCCAGCTTGTAATGTCCATCAGCGCCATTTCCATCCTGTTGGGGCTGGTGGTGCTGCTGTTCGGGCGGCAGATTTTCGGCCTGCTGTTCGGCAGGGTGGAGCAGGAGGTGCTGGATACCGGCATGGTTTACATGCGCATCACAGCCTTTTCCTTCCCCTTTTTAGCGCTGTATAACGGCTGTGCCGGGCTTTTCCGCAGCATGGGCAGGACAAAAATCCTCATGCAGGTTTCCATTGCCATGAACGGCATCAACGTAGCGGGCAACGCCATCGGCGTGTTTGCCCTGCGCGCAGGCGTGGCAGGCGTGGCTTGGCCCACCCTGATTTCCCGGGCCTTTGCGGCTGCTGCCATGGTGATACTGACCATGAACCCGGAAAACCCCATCTCCCTGCGGCTTTCCATGGTGTTCTCCTGCCGGTGGAACATGATTACAAGGATTTTCCGCATTGCCGTACCCAACGGCATTGAAAGCGGCTTGTTCCAGCTTTCCAAGGTGGCCCTCAGCTCCATTGTCGCCACCTTTGGTACTGTGCAGATTGCCGCCAACGGCGTGGCCCAAAGCTTCTGGTCTATGTCGGCCCTGTTCTGCATTGCCATGGGTCCTGTGTTTATCACAGTGGTGGGCCAGTATATGGGCGCGGGAGACGTGGAAGGCGCTGACTACTATATGAAAAAGCTTCTGCGTATCACGTTTGCCGGGGCCGCTGTGTGGAACCTGGCCATCCTTTTAGCCACGCCCCTGGCTTTGCAGGTGTACAGCCTCAGCGGGGAGGCCAAGCACCTGGTTATCCTACTGGTTTTCATCCACAATTCCCTCAACGCTGTGTTCGGCCCTGTGGCCTTTGCCTTTGCCAACGGCCTGCGGGCCGCCGGGGACGTGAAGTTCACCATGTACGCCGCCATCTTTGCCACGGTAGTGTGCCGGGTGTCCCTTTCCTTCCTGTTTGGGCTGGCGCTGCAAATGGGCGCTGTAGGCGTGGCCCTTGCCATGGTGTGCGACTGGGTTATCAAGGCCATATTGGTTATCTGGCGCTATAAGGGCGGCAAGTGGCGCGCCATGCGAGTGATTTAACCGTACATAGAAAATCCCGGACTTTTCACAGTCCGGGATTTTCCTGAAGTGTTTATGCGGCAAGCTTTTCCACAAGGGACTTAGCCGCCATAAGCTGGCCTGTGAACCTTGCGGCGGCGGCTTCCAGCTCTTCATCGGAGAAATCTGCGCTGCCCCTTACTTCCACAGCGATGCCCTCCTTCCGGGCGTCTTCCAGGATCTCCTTGCTGGGCTTGTCAGGCAGTTCAATATCCTCTATCACGGTGTTGCCGTCCTTGTCCTTGTAGACAATCCGGCCCTGCCCGCTTCCCTTTTCTTCGATGGAGAAATACTCAATAGGCGTTCCATCCTCCGCCCCTTCCAGAGCGTCAGAGTCTACCGTCACCATAATGGCTTCCCCGTCTTCGGAATAGCTTACAAAGCTGACAACGCCTTTGAAAAGCTCTCCGCCTGTGGCGGCGTTTGCTCCCATAGCCAGGGCCGCGGCCAGGGCCACCACCAGGGCAGCCACCACCAGGCGGCGCAAAATAAATTTCTTGGGCCTTTTCTTTGTTTCTGTCATGTCAAGTACCTCCTGTATCAATTGGGGAGAGGGCACAAGCTTTGAAAATGTCTGCTTATATAACCAGGTATCCGGCAATGCTTTGTGTTCCATGGTCAGTTCTCCCTTTCTTCTTCGCACAATTTCTTTTTCAGCTTCTCCCTGGCCCGCTGCATACGGGTCTGCATGGTGGAGGGCTTCACCCCGCACAAGGCCGCGCATTCCTTCACAGGATAGCCCTCGTAATAGTGGAGGTATACGGGCACCCGGTATTTCTGGGGCAGTTCCATCACCGCCAGGAACAGGGCGCTTTCCTCCGGCCCTTCCAGAGAAAGGGTCTGTGCGTATTCCTCCAAAGGCACGCTGCGGCGGAACCATGCCGAGCACACCAGCTTTTTGCACTCGTTCACCGCCACCCGGATAACCCAGCGGCGCATGTGCTCCTCGCTCTCAAAGGCGGTCTGGGTGCGGAAGAGCTTTAAGAGCACGTTCTGGGTGATGTCCTCGGCGTCCGCCTGGTTTTTGCAGGAGTGGAACGCTATCCGGTATATTGTGCCGCTGTACCGCTCGGCCGCGGCTGCAAATGCATCGCTGTCCATGGTTCCGCCTCCTTCTGAAAAGCTTTTCACCCATAATACCCCCCAGCGCCCGGAAAAATCTCATAAAAGGGGAAATTTTTTTAAAAATTTTTCTGCCCAGGCCCTCCGGGGCAAAAAAACAGGGGTTTTTTGAAAAAAGCCTTGCAATTTCCGGACACGCCTGCTATAATTTTATCTGTTACGAAACTTTACATGTGGTATGTTCAACCTGAAGGAGGTGCAGATATATGGCAAAATGTGAATTCTGCGGCAAGGGCGTTTCTTTCGGCATCAAGGTTTCCCACTCCCACCGGCGTTCCAACAGAACCTGGAAGCCCAACATCCGGCGTGTGAAAGCGATTGTTGACGGCACTCCCAAACGGGTTTATGCTTGCACCCGCTGCCTGCGTTCCGGCAAGGTGACCCGGGCGGTTTAAGTTTCAAAAGACAGCAGACGGTTCTTTGGGGCCGTCTGTTTTCTTTTATCCTGGAAAATATTGGAAAAGGAGACTGTAAACGATGAAAAAATTATTGGCAATACTCTGTGCTGTGCTATTGGTTTCATGCACTGGCCTGCCTGTGGCGGCCGCAGATAGCGAACCTGTGATTACCTTTGATACCGACACTTCCCCCCGAGCCCGTATTTGTACGTATACACTTCCAGATGGCGGAGTGCTATATTTCGCAGAGCCGCTGGAAGAAAATAGCGAAATCATTCCAGGATGGACACTGTATGAGTCGGAAAATCTGAAAGGCGATATAGTGATACCAGAATATATTGAAGGCAAGCCTGTATCGAGATTATACTATGAAAATTTCCCAGATGCAGGCGGCACCCATGTTTTTTGTCTGAATGGCAATCCGGAAATGATTTCTGTTGTATTTCCTGCAACTTTACAGGAAATAGAAGGGGTCTATTTAACAGGAGCTTGGTTCGGCGGCTGTTCAAAATTAGAACAAATTATTTTTGAAGGTGATGGGCCAGAGGAAATTCCGCCCTTCTTTTTCTGGGGCGCGCCGGAACTAAAGCGGGTAAAGCTTCCCAGGAACATTGCCGAGCTGGACGGGGCCTTTGTATCCGCGTCATATCACGACATTGATACTGCCTGTACAAGCATTACCTCTTTAGAGTTGGATAGCGGCAATAAGAACTTTGTAATGGATGAACAGGGAATCCTGTATAACCATGATAAGACAAAGGTTGTCACCGCCATACAAGGGGCGGCTGAACGTAAAACGGTTACGCTTCCTGATACGGTTACGGAAATAGCAGGCTATGCCTTTGCCGGGAACACCCAGCTTGAAACCGTTTACGGCGGAGCGGCTCGCGTTGTAGAGAACGGATACGGATACACGTTTTATAAATGTAACTCTCTTAACCCCTTCCAGGACACCTATGGCCATTGGGCGGAGGAGCAGGTGAAGTGGGCATATCAGGAAGGAATTTTAAAAGGTACGGAATTGCTGCGGTTCAGCCCCAATGCCACGCTGGAGCGGGGAATGATCTGCACAGTCCTGCATCGGTTGGAGAATTCTCCTCCGGCAGGCTCTGACAACCCCTTCCCAGATGTAATCGACTATGCCTGGTACGGAGAAGGCGTGATATGGGCAGCGAAAAACGGCCTGGTGCAGGGCCATGATGACGGGCTTTTTCGGCCAACTGACCCTGTTACCAGAGAACAACTGGGGGCTATCCTCTACCGTTATGCGCAATTTAAAGGCATAGCAGGTACAATGGGCAGCCTGGATGGCTTTACAGACGCAGGCAAAACCAGCGCCTATGCCCTTTCCGCCATGAAATGGGCTGTGGGCTCTGGCCTGCTGCGGGGCCGGGACGATGGGACGTTGGATCCGCAGGGCTATGCCACCCGGGCGGAAGCCGCCGTTATTCTGCAAAGGCTACAAGCTTTGGCATAGAAGATGCCGTATAACAGCGCTTTCTCTATTTGAGATGCGGCCTTCCTGTGGGAAGGCCGTTTTTCTTTTTAGATCGTTTTAGCCACTACAACGTGTGTAAAAACAGAATATAGTAAACGCACTTGAAAATCGGCATAGCCCGATTTTCAAGCATGCGGCATTGCCGCTGGTTCAAAAAGCTGTTTGCCTCTTTTGGACTGCGTTAACTATTGCCTCGCGCGCTTTGTAGATAAGCGGGTGCGGTATGGCTGTCTTGCAACACATAAATTTCCCCAAAAGGTTTTGATTGGGCACGTTGCAAAAATTTTTTCCGAATGTTATACTTACATACAAAATAGCGTGGAGGAGGAAAAGCCATGAAGCTGTATGTAACCCGCCATGGGGAAACGGCTTGGAACAAAGAGAACAAGGTGTGCGGCAGGACAGATCTGCCCCTGACGGAAAAGGGCCGGGAGCAGGCCAAAGAAACTGGGAAAAAGCTTTCCGGGGTGCATTTTGACAGGGTGGTGTGTTCGCCTATGCTGCGGGCCAGAGAGACGGCGGCCCTTATCTGTGAGGGCCGGGAAGTGGTGATAGAGAGGCACAGGGAGCTGATTGAGCAGGACTACGGCCTGTGCGAAGGGGCAGACAGGTTCGATGAAAACTTCCTTTTCCACAAGCAGAACTTTGCAGACGGATATCCCCAGGGGGAGTCCCAGATGATGCTGGCAAAGCGGGTGTACCGCTTTCTGGAGGAGCTTGCTGCCCGCTGCCCGGAGGAAACGGTGCTGGCGGTGTGCCATGGGGGCGTGTGCCGGGTGATTGAAAGCTATTTCCATCCCATGGACAACGAAACGTTTTTTAAGTTTGCCATGCACAACTGCGAGGTGCGGACGTATGAAATGCCTGCGGCAGAAGCTTCTCCGGCCCCGGTGAAATTTTACGGAACGGAAATCTGCAAGGACTGCGCCGAGGCCCTGTGCCTTTTTGCGGAAAAGGGCTTTACAGGGTTTTCCTATATGGACATTGGCCTTTCCACCGGCAACCTGAAAGAATTCCTGGCCCTGCGGGACAGCCGCCCGGAATTCCGGCAGGTGCGGGAGGACGGGGGCATCGGAATCCCCTGCTTCCTGCGGCCAGACGGCTCTATCTGCTTTGAGCCGGAGGAGCTGCTGGAAAGTCAATAAAAATTTTTATAAATATTGCGAACTGTTTTGGCAAAATCACGAACACTGGAGATTAAAAAACAGCAAAAACCGTTTTTTACCTTTACAAAAATGTCAATATCATGTACAATATGAATACGTGCAGGCATATGCTTGGATTTGCCGGGGCGAGGCCCGGGCAAAGGGAAGGAGTGAATTCATGGGACTGAAATATAAGCGCATTCTCTTGAAGCTCAGCGGCGAGGCTTTGGCAGGCAGTTTGGGCCATGGCATTGATTTCGACACAGTGATGGAGATTTGCAGGCCCATCAAAGAGGTGGTAGAGCTGGGCGCCCAGGTTGCCATTGTGGTGGGCGGAGGCAATTTCTGGCGGGGCCGCAGCAGCGGCAGCATGGATCGCACCAGGGCAGACCATATGGGGATGCTGGCCACAGTGATAAACGCACTGGGCGTGGCAGACGGCCTGGAGCAGGCGGGGCTGGACGTGCGGGTGCAGACAGCCATTGCCATGCAGGAGGTGGCAGAGCCTTATATCCGCAACCGGGCGGTGCGCCATCTGGAAAAAGGCCGGGTGGTGGTGTTCGGCTGCGGCACCGGCAATCCTTTCTTCTCCACAGACACAGGGGCAGCCCTGCGTGGGGCGGAAATTGAGGCGGACGTGATTTTAAAGGCCACTATGGTGGACGGGGTGTACGACAGCGATCCTAAGAAGAACCCGGAGGCCAAGAAATACGACACCCTCTCCTATATGGATGTGCTCAGCCGGAACCTGGGGGTTATGGACATGACAGCGGCCTCTTTCTGTAAGGACAGGGGCATCCCGTTTTTGGTGTTCAGCATGGAAGATCCCCAGAACATCGTCCGGGCGGCAAAAGGCGAAAAAGTAGGCACTCTAGTACAATAGGCAGCGGCAACGTAACGTTGCATCTAAGACTCGGGGGACAGAGGCGGAAACCTTCCGCCGCAAAGAGTTTTGCGGCTTACGCAGGCCATCGCGTTCCCGGGGTACTCCCGATCGGATAGATGAACCGGAAGTTTTTTGAAGATTTGAAAGAAGCTTTTTCTCAAAAAGTTTTTTAAAGCGGGTTTGGGGCGCCGGCAGACGAGAATCGGCAGCCCAACAGAAAGAAAGGACGGAAAATCATGGCAGAGATGAAAGATGTATTCGCGAAAGCGGAAAGCAAAATGAAAAAAACCATCGGGCACCTGGAGGAAGAGTATGCCGCCATCCGGGCAGGCCGGGCGAACCCCGCGGTGCTGGATAAGATAATGGTAAACTACTACGACACCCCCACGCCCATCAACCAGTTGGCGGCAGTGGCGGTGAGCGAAGCCCGGGTGCTGACCATCCAGCCCTGGGACGCTTCTGTGCTGCGGGGGATTGAGAAGGCCATCCAGACCTCCGACCTGGGCGTGAACCCCCAGAACGACGGCAAAATCATCCGGCTGGTGTTCCCGCCCCTTAATGAGGAGCGCCGCCGGGAGCTGGTGAAGGATATCAGCAAGCTTAGCGAAGAAGCCAAGGTGGCAGTGCGGGCCATCCGCCGGGACGCCATTGAAAAGCTGAAGGAAATGAAAAAGCAGAGCGACATTACAGAGGACGATCAGAAGCAGGGGGAGAAGAAAATCCAGGAGCTGACAGATAAATACGTGAAAAACTGCGATACCTGCTTCTCCGCAAAGGAGAAGGAAATCCTGGAGATCTAAACCCATTCTTTTGCCGGGAGGTTGGGCCATGGCGCTTTTTAAAATGAAAGAAGAGAAGGGGGAGGCTCCCCGGATACTGCCTGCCCATGTGGGCATTATTATGGACGGCAACGGGCGCTGGGCCAAAAAGCGGCATCAGCCCCGAAGCGTCGGGCACCGGGCCGGCGCCCAGAACTTCCGGGGCATCACCCGGTACTGCGCAGGGCTGGGCATCCAATACCTGACCATCTATGCGTTCTCCACAGAGAACTGGGCCAGGCCTGCCGAGGAGGTGGGAGGGCTGATGCGCCTTTTCAAGGATTATCTGGAGGAGGCCCTGCGGGACTTTATGGATGAAAACATCCGGGTGCGCTTTATCGGGGATCCCTCCGCCTTCCCGCCGGAGCTGCAGGCGCTGATGCGCCGGGTGGAGGAGGAGTCCTCTGTGAAAACCGGCATGGTTTTAAACCTTGCTATGAATTACGGAGGCCGGGCAGAGCTTGTCCGGGCGGCCCGGGCTTTTGCGGAGGATGTGCGGGCAGGCAGGCGCGGCCCGGCGGACATGGAGGAATCCCTCTTTTCCGATTATCTCTACACAGCGGGCCAGCCGGATCTGGATTTGCTCATCCGCCCCAGCGGGGAGCAGCGGCTTTCAAACTTCCTCTTATGGCAGTGCGCCTATGCGGAGTTTGTGTTTTTTGACATCCTCTGGCCTGATTTCACGCGGGCGGATATGGACAGGGCCTTGCAGATCTACGCTTCCCGGCAGCGGCGCTTTGGCGGCGTGTAGGCCGAGAGGGAATCACACAAGAAAAAGGGGGCATGCGCTATGAGGCGGCGTGTTCTTTCCGGGGCGGTGCTGGCGGTATTTTTGGCGGCGATTATCCTGTTTGACCAGACCTTCCCTCTGGCGCTGAATATCGCCGTGGCGATTATTGCGGCGGCAGCGGTATTTGAATTGGGGAAGGCTTTGGGGCTTGAAAAGAAGGGGGTTGTTTTCTGGCCCTCTCTGGCAGCGGCGGCGGCAGTGCCCTTTTGCGGCGGCAGGCTTCTCTTTTTAACCTATGCCCTTTACACCCTGATTATCTGCTGCGCCATGCTGGCTTACCATGAGGAAGTCAGCTTTAAAGATATTTTTGTGCAGTACAGCATGGTGGTGCTTATTCCCTGCGCCCTGCACAGCCTGGTGCTCCTGCGGGAGCTGAACCGCGCCCATGGCATGTTTTATGTGCTTCTCGCGGTGTTCGCCGCCTGGGCCGCAGACATGGGTGCTTTTTTTGCCGGCACCTTTTTTGGAAAACACAAGCTCTGCCCTAAAATCAGCCCGAAAAAAACGGTGGAAGGCGCTGTGGGAGGCCTTGTGGCAAACGTGGCGGCAGCCCTGCTGTGCGGCCTGTTTTTCAGCCGGGTTTACCACCTGGGACAGGTGGAGGTGCAGTATCTGCCCCTGTTTTTAATCGGGTTTTTCGGTGCCTTTGTGTCCATGCTGGGGGATTTAAGCTTTTCCCTTATTAAGCGAAGCTGCCATATCAAGGACTTCGGACAGGTGATCCCGGGCCATGGCGGCATTCTGGATCGGTTTGACAGCGTGATTTTTACAGCGCCCTTTGTTTACCTGCTCATAAGCTTCCTGCCCGTCGCGGGATAGCAAAAGCGGGAATATGCGCAAAGCCTGCCTGGAGCAGTTCTTTTTAAACATTTCAAAGACCCTGGCTGTAAAACCGGGCTTTGGCGCATACACTATGGAAAGGAAGGATTCCTTTGAGGCTTTCCCTGTTAGGATCCACAGGCTCTATCGGCATCCAGGCTTTGGAGGTTGCGGAGCAGTTAAACAGGACGGGGACGTTCCCTGTTGAGATTGCGGTGCTTGCCGCCCGATCCAATGTACAGCTTTTAGAGCAGCAGGCCCGCCGCTTTTCCCCCCAGGCAGTAGCCCTTTTTGATCCTGCCGCCGCCAGGGACTTCCGGCAGCGCACCCGGGACTTGGACATCACAGTGCTGGAAGGGCCGGAAGGCCTGTGCGAAGCCGCCGCCTGGGAGGGCGCCGACACCACCCTGAACGCTGTGGTGGGCATGGTGGGGCTTCGTCCCACTATGGCAGCCATAAAAGCGAAGAAAACCCTGGCCCTTGCCAACAAGGAAACCCTGGTGGCAGGGGGCAGCCTTGTAATAGAAGCTGCCCGGCAGAACGGGGTGAAAATCCTGCCGGTGGACAGCGAGCACTCCGCCATCTTCCAGTGCCTCCAGGGAAGCCCTGGGGAAAGGGCTGTAAAGCGCCTTATCCTGACGGCCTCCGGCGGGCCGTTTTTCGGCTGGGAAAAGGAACGGCTTCAGGCCGTCACCCCGGAGCAGGCCCTTTGCCATCCCAACTGGGACATGGGGGCAAAAATTACCATCGACTGCGCCACCATGATGAACAAGGGCCTGGAGGTTATTGAGGCCGCCTGGCTGTTCCAAATGCCTGTGGAGCGCATAGGGGTGGTGGTACACCGGGAGAGCATTGTCCACTCCATGGTGGAGTTTGCAGATAACGCCGTCATTGCCCAGATGGGCACCCCGGATATGCGCCTGCCCATCCAATATGCCCTCACCTATCCCCAGCGGCTGGAAAGCCCCTCGGGGGCGCTGGATCTGCCTGCCCTCGGGAAGCTGACCTTCTTTGAGCCGGACAGGGAGCGCTTTCCCTGCCTGAACCTGTGCATAAAGGCCATGGAGCGGGGGGGGCTTGTGCCTGCGGCGGCAAACGGCGCAAACGAGGCGGCAGTGCAGCTTTTCCTGGAGAAGAAAATCGGGTTTATGGATATCCCCCGGCTGGTGCAGGCAGCGGCGGACAGCCAGCCTGCCGTTCAGGCCGCCAAGGTGGAGGATGTGCTGGAGGCTGACCGCATGGCCCGCAGCCGGGTGCTGGAACTGGCAGGAAGCCTGTAAGAAGCCGGACCAATCGGGCATAGCACAAATCTTTCCGGCAGCTTTTACTGTGCGTGTTTCCCCACCTCTTGGGCGTGGAAACATGCACAGTACCTTACTTTTTTGCCCTTAGCTCGGGGGACGCTTTACAAAACCGGATCAAGGAGCTGATATTTTGCAGATTCTCATGATTGCGCTGTTAATTGTCATTGGCATACTGCTTTTCGGGTTCGTGATATTTTTTCACGAGCTGGGCCATTTCCTGCTGGCAAAGGCGGCGAAAATTCGTGTCAACGAGTTTTCCATTGGCATGGGCCCCAAACTGTGGGCTTTCCAAAAAGGGGAAACTCTGTATTCCCTGCGGCTGCTTCCCATTGGCGGCTTCTGCGCCATGGAGGGGGAGGATGAGGACAGCGACGACCCGGCGGCCTTTGGCAGCAAGCCTGTATGGCGGCGGATTCTGGTGGTAATAGCCGGAGGCGTGTTCAATGTGGTGCTGGGCTTTGTGCTCATGGGCCTCACCCTTATCCCCCAGGAAGTTTTTGCCACCACGAAAATCAGCAAATTTGCGGAAAATTCCGCCCTGGAAGCTGCCGGCGCCCAGGTAGGGGATGTGATAACCGCCATTGACGGCTATGCCGTTTACAGCGACAGGGATATGTCCTTCGGCATGGCCCTGGCAAACCCGGACGCTGTTTCCATCACCGTTTCCCGGGAGGGGCAGCGTATAGACCTTGGCCCCTTCCCCATGGCCTATCAGACTGTGTCAGGCCGCCGGGTGGTCACCCCGGACTTTTATGTTCAGCCGGAGCGGCGCAGCTTTTTTGGGGTGGTGAAGCGCTCCTTCACCTACACGGTGTCCATGACCCGCATGGCGCTGGAAAGCTTGAAGGGCATTGTGTCCGGGCGCTTTGGCCTTAACGAAATTGCAGGGCCGGTGGGCACAGTGCAGGCTATCTCTGTAGCGGCGGAAGCCGGGCTTTCAGAAAGCTTCGGGAAGGCTGTGGGGAATATCCTGCAAATGATTATTATGATAACGGTAAACCTGGGTGTGGTAAACCTGCTGCCCCTGCCCGCCCTGGACGGGGGACGGCTGCTGTTCCTCATCTGGGAGGGCGTCAGCCGCAGGCCTGTGCCGCAGAAGTATGAGGGGTATGTCCATGCCGCCGGGTTTATCCTGCTTTTAGGGCTGATGGCAGTTATCACTTTTCACGATATCGTCCGAATATTTACAGGCTGACATTGCATGACAGGGGAATGAGTATAGTATGGCAAAAAGAAAATCTACACAAGTGCAGGTGGGGAATATCCTGCTGGGGGGCGGCGCGCCTGTAACGGTGCAGTCCATGCTCAGCACCCCTTCCACAGATATCCCGGGCAGCGTGGCCCAGGCAAAGGCACTGGAACAGGCCGAGTGTGAAATACTCCGGGCGGCGGTGCCGGACATGGCGGCGGTAAAGCTCATCTCCGCCCTGAAAGAGGCGGTATCCATGCCCATTGTGGCGGATATCCATTTCGATTACCGCCTGGCCCTGGCGTGCTGCGACGCCGGGGTGGATAAAATCCGCATCAACCCCGGCAACATCGGGGAGGACAGCCGGGTGAAAGCCGTAGCCCAGGCCTGCCGGGCCAAAAACATCCCCATCCGCATTGGGGTAAACGACGGATCCCTGGAAAAGCATATCCTGGCAAAATACGGCCACCCCACTCCGGAGGCCCTGTGCGAAAGCGCTTTGTACCACGCTTCCCTGCTGGAGCGCTTTGATTTTACCGACATTGTGGTGTCCATGAAGGCCTCCTCTGTGGATGCCACCATCCGGGCCTACCAACTGGCGGCGGAAAAGTGCCCTTACCCCCTGCACTTGGGCATCACCCACGCAGGCACTGCCCGTATGGGGCTGGTGAAGTCTGCCATTGGCATCGGGAGCCTTTTGCAGCAGGGCATTGGGGACACCCTGCGGGTTTCCCTGGCCGCCGACCCGGTGGAAGAGGTGTACGCAGGCAGGGACATTCTCAAGGCCCTGGACATGCGGGGAGGCGTGCGGCTTATCGCCTGCCCCACCTGCGGGCGCACCCGCATCGACCTGATTTCCCTGGCAACCCAGGCGGAACAGGCATTATCGGATTGCAAAAAGGACATCACTGTGGCGGTGATGGGCTGCGCGGTCAACGGCCCCGGGGAGGCAAGGGAAGCGGACATCGGTATAGCTGGTGGCAAAGGGGAGGGCCTGATCTTTAAGAAAGGGCAGATTCTCCGGAAGGTTCCTGAAAACAGGCTTTTAGAAGAGCTTTTAGCGGAAGTGGGCAAGTTATAAAAGGAGCGGGTCATGAAACAGATTCTCACCATTCAGCATTGTGAGTCCATCCACCATACAAACGGCATGGTAGGCTCCTGGACAGACTGGGATTTAACGGAACGGGGATGCCGACAGGCCCAGAATATCGCGGACAACCTGGCCCCGGAGCTTTTAGGCCAAAGCGTGAAAATCTATTCCTCCGATTTAAAGCGGGCAGCCCAGACCGCCGCGCCTTTAGCGGAAAAGCTGGGGCTGGAGATAGAATTCCGCCAGGAACTGCGGGAGCGAAACCTGGGGGAAGCGGTGGGGAAATCCGCCCAATGGTACCGGGAGCACAGAGGCCCGGAACGCCCAGGAGACTACATAGATGTAAGGCCTTTCCCCAGCGCGGAGACGGAGCGGGAGGTCTATCAGCGGCTGGAGCCTTTGTGCCGGGAGGTGTTGGACAGGGATGAAGACACCGTGGTGCTTGTGTCTCACGGCGGCACGCTGGGCGTGTGGAACCTCCTTTGGCTGGGCCTGCCGCCGGAAGCCATGAACCATTGCGGCATCCGGACAAAGGCCGGGGCTGTGGGGCGGTTTGAGTTTTACGGGGGCTGGTCGCGGCAAATCCGGCAGATAGGCGTGCTTTCCTACATGGAATAAAGAGGCACAGCGGCCCGCCGGAGCCGGGAAAGGGCTTTGCCCTTTCCCGCGCCGCTTCGCGGCGGGTTCGGCCCTTAGGGCCGAACCGCCCCGGCGGAGGGCTTTGCAGGGCGCGGGGGAAAGTAAAAGTTTTTGAAGGGTTCTTAGGGGGACTTTTTCTAAAAAGTCCCCCTAAGCAGGGTTTGGGGCGAGGGCCGCCAGTGGCGGCCGTTTCGAGCTGAACGAGTCGGCAGACGAGACGGAGTCCCAACAAAAGAGGAGGACGGGCATTGAGCACACTGGGCGAATTTTTCCAAAAGGAGCTGGCGGGCAAAACCTTCCCGGAAGGGCTGCTGGAGGGGGAGATTGAAAACCTGCGGGTAAGCCGGGAGCCGAGGGGGATAGAAGTGGGGATACGCTTCCCCCAGTTTGTGGCATACGAGTCCTTTGCAAAGCTTGCGGAGGCTTTAGAGGGCTTTGGCGCTGTGCGGGTGCTGCCCCGGTTTCCCCGGGAAAGCTTTGCCCCAGAGTGCCTGCCCTCCTTGTGCGCCGCCTTAAAGCAGCAGGACGCCACCTTAAACGGCACCTTCCATCAGGCGGAGGCCCGGTGGGAGGAGGGGGTGCTCACCGTAGAACTGCGCCATGGGGGCCTTTCCCTTCTGGAGGCCCGGCACACAGACCAGCGTATGCAGGACTTGGTGCGGGAGTGGTTCTCCCTGGGCTGCAGGGTGGAATTTACGGGGAAAACCAGCACCAAAGCAGGCAGCGCCTCTCTGTTAGAACGCATCCACACCCAGGAGGAGAAGCAGCGGCGGGAACAGGCCATCCAGGAGATGGAGGCCTATGAAGAGGCCATGAAGGAGCAGGCCAGCCGCCGGAAAATCAGCGTGCGGGGGGAGGAAAACCTGCTGCCCGCCATTGTGCCCGAAACCGCCCGGCCCTTAATCGGCGCGGTGCCCAAAGGGCACATCACGCCCCTGGCGGAAGCCGCCATCGACCTGGGCAGCATCATCGTGTGGGGAGAGATTTTCTCCCTGGAAAGCAAGGAAACCCGGGATAAGTCCCGGAAAATATACAGCATCGACATCACAGACTACACCAGTTCCATCACCCTGAAAATCATCCAGGACGCAGGCCAGTGCAAGGAGCTGGACAGCCTGAAGGCAGGGAAATCCCTGCTGGTGCGGGGCAGCCTGGAATACGATAAATATGACAGGGAAAACGTGCTGCGGCCCCGGGCCATCGCCACAGTGGAGCAGGTGGAGGTTGTGGACGACGCCCTGGAAAAGCGGGTGGAGCTGCACCTGCACACCAACATGTCCGACATGGACGGCATGACTCCCGCAGGGGATCTCATCAAGCAGGCCCACAAATGGGGCCAGAAGGCTGTGGCTATCACCGATCATGGGGTGGCCCAGGCCTTCCCGGAAGCCATGAATGCCGAGGCCGCCATCCGCAAGGAGGATCCGGAATTCAAAGTGCTGTATGGCACAGAGGCCTATTTTGTAAACGACCTGGTGCCTGCGGTCACAGGGGAGACATCCCAGCCTTTAGAGGGGGATTTCATCTGCTTCGACCTGGAAACCACCGGCCTTTCCCCGAAAAAAGACCGCATGACGGAAATCGGCGCGGTGCGCATCCATAACGGGGAGGTCACCGACCATTTCGATACCTTTGTGGATCCGGAAATGCCCATCCCCCCAAAAATTACAGAGCTGACAGGCATTACAAACGAAATGGTGCAGGGCGCTCCCAAGGAGGCGGAGGCCCTCAAGGCTTTCTATGAGTTCTGCGGGGAATCCCCTGTGCTGGTGGCCCACAACGCGGGCTTTGACACAGGCTTCCTCCGGGCCGCCGGAGAGCGGGCCGGCATCCCCTTCCAGCATGTGTACATAGATTCTGTGCCCATCTGCCGGGCGCTTTTAACGGACATTAAAAACTGCAAGCTGGATACAGTGGCTTCCTACCTGAAGCTGAAGCCCTTTAACCACCACCGGGCCGACGATGACGCCGCCACCCTGGGAGAGATTTTCCTGCGGCTTTTGCAGCGGCTGCGGGAGGGCCAGGGGGCAAAGCTTGTCTCAGACATCAACACCGCCCTGGCAGGAGGGGATGCCAAAAAGCTGCGGCCCTACCATATGATTCTCCTGGTGAAAAACCACACAGGCCTGAAAAACCTCTACCGCTTGATTTCCAAAGGCCATCTGGAGTATTTCTACCGCAGTCCCCGCACACCCAAAAGCGAACTGAACAAATACAGGGAGGGGCTGCTGGTGGGCAGCGCCTGCGAGGCCGGGGAACTGTTCCAGGCCATGGTGCGGGGAGATTCCTTTGAGAACCTGTGCAAAATCGCGGAATATTATGATTACCTGGAAATCCAGCCTTTAGGCAACAATATGTTTATGGTGCGAAATGGGGATACGGACATTGAGGGCCTGAAAGAATATAACCGCACCATCGTGCGCATCGGGGAGAAGCTGCACAAAATGGTAGTGGCCACCTGCGACGTGCATTTTAAAGATCCCAAAGACGCCACCTTCCGGAAAATCCTCATGGCGGGCAAGGGCTTCTCCGACGCTGACCAGCAGGCCCCCCTGTACATGCGCACCACGCCGGAAATGCTGGAGGAGTTCAGCTATTTAGGCAAGGAAAAGGCTTTTGAAGTGGTGGTGACGAATCCGGGCAAAATTGCGGACATGATAGACCACCTCCGCCCTGTGCCCATGGGCAACTTCCCGCCCTTTATCGAGGGCGCCCAAGAGCAGCTTATCGACATTACCTGGCAGCGGGCCAAGGCGAAATATGGGGATCCGGTGCCGGAAATCGTGGAGAAGCGGCTGAACAAGGAGCTGGGATCCATTGTCAAGCATGGCTTCTCTGTGCTGTATATGACAGCCCAGAAGCTGGTGGCAGACAGCGAGGCCCATGGCTATCTGGTGGGATCCCGGGGTTCCGTTGGATCCTCCTTTGTGGCCAGCATGTCGGGCATCTCAGAGGTAAACCCTTTAGAGCCTCACTATGTGTGCCCTAAGTGCCAGTACAGTGAGTTTATCACCGACGGCAGCGTGGATTCCGGCTTTGACCTGCCTCCCAAAACGTGCCCCCACTGCGGCGCGGAACTGGACAGGGACGGCCACACCATCCCCTTTGAAACCTTCCTGGGCTTTGACGGGGACAAGGTGCCGGATATTGACCTGAACTTTTCCGGGGAATACCAGTCCGGCGCACACCGGTACACAGAAGTGCTTTTCGGCAGGGACAACGTGTTCAAGGCCGGCACCATTGCCACAGTGGCGGACAAGACGGCCTTTGGCTATGTGAAAAAATATGCCGAAGAGCGGCAGACCACCTTCCACAAGGCAGAGGAAAAGCGGCTCTCCATTGGCTGTACAGGGGTGAAGCGCACCACAGGCCAGCACCCCGGCGGCATGATCGTGGTGCCCAGAGGCATGGAGGTGTACGACTTCTGCCCCGTCCAGCACCCGGCAAACGACCAGAAGTCTGACAACATCACCACCCATTTCGACTTCCACTCCATCCACGACAACGTGTGCAAGCTGGACGAGCTGGGACACGACGTGCCCACCATCTACCGGTATCTGGAGGACTACACAGGCATCCCTGTCATGCAGGTTTCCATGAGCGATCCGGAGGTGATGAGCCTGTTCCATTCCCCCAAAGCCCTGGGCGTCACCCCGGAGGATTTGGGCGGAGTAAAAACAGGGACGCTGTCCCTGCCGGAGCTGGGCACAAACTTTGTGCGGGGGATGCTGGAGGAATCGAACCCCACGAAATTCTCCGACCTCCTGCAGGTTTCCGGCCTTTCCCATGGCACAGACGTGTGGCTGGGCAACGCCCAGGAGTTGATTAAAAACAAAACCTGCACCATCTCTGAGGTTATCGGCACCCGGGACAGCATCATGGTGTACCTGATGAACAAGGGCCTGGATCCGAAAATGGCTTTTAAAATTATGGAGATTGTGCGCAAGGGCAAGGCCACAAAGCTTTTAACCCAAGAGCACATTGCCGCCATGAAGGAGCACAACGTGCCCCAATGGTATATTGACTCCTGCTTTAAAATCAAGTACATGTTCCCCAAGGCCCATGCGGCGGCCTATATGATTGCCGCTTTGCGGCTGGGCTGGTATAAGGTGCATAAGCCCACAGAGTTTTACGCGGCGTATTTCACTGTGCGCAGCGACGACTTCGACGGGGCCACCGCCGCTTTGGGCCGGGAAGCCGTCTCCCGGAAAATGCGGGAGCTGGACACGAAAATCAAGAACCGGGAGGCCAGCGCCAAAGAAGAGGGCGAGTTTGGCACCCTGCAGATTATCAACGAAATGCTGGCCCGGGATATTAAGCTGCGGCCTGTGGACATCTATAAATCCCATGCCAACAAGTTCCTGGTGGAGGAGGGGGAAATCCGCCTGCCCTTCTCAAGCCTGAGCGGCGTAGGCGGCGCCGCGGCGGAAGGCCTGTTGGAAGCAAGGCAAAGCGGCGGGGAATATATCTCCATTGACGATTTGCAGGCTAGGGCCAAGGTTTCCAGCGCCGTCATTGAGGCCCTCCGGAACACCGGGGCCTTAAAGGATCTGCCGGAAAGCAGCCAGACCACCCTGTTTTAAGGCAGCGTAACGAAACGCATTGCCCTGCAAAGCGTTTTGCACCTAAGACGCGGGTGAGGCCTGCGCAGACTTTTCGCTGCGCTTTGCGCGCTTACCGGGGCGCCGCGCCCGCCAGGGGTGCTCCCGAAGCATCCCTTTGGCAAGTGGCAGAAACAATGTCGCGGAGTTTCCCGGGAAATACGGGCTTGACAAAAAGCCGCCGATGCTTTATTATAGTAGCACAATAAAGCACAGAGAGGAAAGAGAAAATGCGCACATACAGCAGAGTGACCCCGGAAGGGGCGCGGGATATCCTGTTTGAGGAGTGCCGGGGCCGCAGGGAGGTGCAGCGCAGGCTCACCTGGGCTTTTACCCTCCGGGGATACCGGGAGGTGATGACCCCGGGAATAGAATATTACGACGTGTTCAACCTGCCCGGCGCGGCGCTGCCCCAGCGGGAAATGTACAAGACTACGGACAACCGGGGGCGGCTTATCGTGTTCCGCCCCGATTCCACCCTGCCCATCGCCCGCATGGCGGCCTCCCGGCTTCAGGGCCAGCAGAAGCCCCTGCGGCTTTATTACAACCAGAGCATTTACCGCAACCGCCCCGACCTTTCCGGCCGCAGCGATGAAAGCGCCCAGATGGGGGTGGAGCTGATGGGCGCCGGGGGCCTTGGGGCAGACTTGGAGGTGGTGTCCTTAGCGGCCCAGGCCCTGGAGGGCTGCGCGCCGGACTTCCGCATGGAATTGGGCCACGCCGGGATCTTCCGGGTGCTGGCAGACCAGCTTCCCGTATCCCCGGAGCAGAAGGAGGAACTGCGGGCCACCATTGAGGCGAAGAATTACGCGGCCCTGGAAGAACTTTTGGAGCCTTTAGGCGAAAACCCGGCGGCAGAGGCCATCCGCCGCCTGCCCCGGCTTTTCGGCGGGGAGGAGGCCCTGGAGGAAGCGGCCCGGTATTGTTCCGGCGGCGGGGCCGGGGAGATGCTCTGTTACCTGCGCACTGTCTACACCGCTTTGCAGAAGCTGGGGCTGGGAGACAGGCTGATGGTGGATTTAGGCTTAGTCCAGCGCAACGACTACTACACAGGCATTGTGTTCAGTGCCTATGTGCCCCACCATGGGGCGGCGGTGCTGATGGGCGGGCGGTATGACGGGCTGTGCGAAAAGTTTGGGGAGCCTATGCCTGCCGTAGGCTTTGCAGTGGATGTGGACGCCTGCGCCCTGCTGCTGGAAAATGGCATGGAGGAAGAGCCAGCCCCGGCTGTGCTGGTGTACGGGGAGCTGGGCTTTGAGGCAGAGGCGGAAAGCGCGGTGTCCCTTTTAACCCGCCAGGGCAGGCTGTGCGAACTGTCCCTGTTTGAAACGCTGGAGCAGGCGGAGGGGTATGCCCGGGACAGGGGCATCCCCCGGCTGGTGCTGGTGGGGCGCCAGGTGACGGAGATGGAAATAAAGCGGAAGGGGGCGAACCCATGAAGCCCTTGCGGATAGCCCTGACAAAGGGCCGTTTGGAGAAAAAAACTGCTGCCCTTTTTGAGAAGGCCGGGCTTGACTGCCAAAGCCTTACGGACAAGGGCCGCAGGCTGATCCTGCCCATTGGGGGTGGGGAGATGGAGGCTGTGCTGGCAAAGGCGGCGGATGTTATCACCTATGTGGAGCAAGGCGTGTGCGACCTGGGGGTGGTGGGAAAAGACACCATCATGGAGCAGGGGCACCAGCTCTTTGAAATTTTAGATTTAGGCTTTGGGCGCTGCGGCTTTGCCCTGGCGGCCCCCAGGGGAGCGGATTTTTACGGAGGCTACCGGGTGAAAACCATTGCCTCCAAATACCCCAGCGTGGCAAGGCGTTTTTTCGAGAGCAAGCACATGGACGTGCGCATTATCAAGATAGAAGGCTCGGTGGAACTGGCCCCCCTGCTGGGCCTTTCCGACGGCATTGTGGATATTGTGGAAACCGGGGCCACCCTAAAGGAAAATGGCCTGGAGGTGATAGAACCCATTGCCCAGGTGTCTGCCCGGCTGGTGGTAAACCCTGCCAGCATGAAGCTGCGCAAGGGGGAGATTGAGGCCCTGGCGGCAAAGCTGGAGGAGAAGCTGGAAAGATGACAAAAGGGTTACAAAACCTGCGGGTTTTCCCCGAAAACAGCGCTTTTACCCATTATTAACAATTTGTTCATATTTTAAAAGAGGTGGATGTTGATGATACGCACGGTGAAAGGCGAGCGGCAGGCCCGCCTTGCCTTTATAGACGAGCTGAAGGCCCGGGTGGGCCAGGCGGACAGGGCTGTGGAAGAGTCTGTGGCGGAGATTATCCGAAACGTGAAGGAGGGCGGGGATGAGGCCGTTCAGAATTATTCCCGCCAGTTTGACGGCTGGGCGCCGGAAAGGCTGGAGCTTACCCGCCAGGAGATGGAGGAAATTGCCCAGGCGTGCGCCCCGGAATTTTTAGAGGCCCTTAGGAGGGCAGCGGAAAACATCCGGATATTCCATGCCCGGCAGAAGCAGCAGAGCCGCATCGACCCTATGGGCGGCATCATCACGGGCCAGCGGGTGCGGGGCCTGCACCGGGCGGGGGTTTACGTGCCTGGCGGTACGGCGGGATACCCTTCCTCTGTGCTGATGAACGTGATACCCGCCCAGGTGGCGGAGGTGGGGGAAATTGTAATGGCTACGCCCCCGGGCCGCACAGGCCGGCCCGACCCCAACATCATCGCTGCGGCCCTTGCCGCCGGGGTGGACAGGGTGTTCCTCATGGGCGGCGCCCAGGCGGTCGCGGCCATGGCCTACGGCACGGAGACGGTGCCCAAGGTGGACAAAATCGTGGGGCCGGGGAACATTTTCGTGGCTACCGCCAAGAAGCAGCTTTACGGCGTGGTGGACATCGACATGATAGCCGGGCCAAGCGAAATCCTCATCATAGCCGATTCCTCCGCAAATCCGGAGTATCTGGCAGCGGATTTGATGAGCCAGGCGGAGCATGACAAAATGGCTTCTGCCATCCTCATCACCCCGGACGAGAAGCTGGCGGCCCAGACAGTGGAGGCCCTGTACAAGCAGCTTGAAAGCCTTTCCCGCAGGGAGATTATCGAGGAATCCTTGGACACCTACGGGGCGGTGCTCCTTACGGAAAACATGGACGAGGCGGTGGAATTTGCAAACCTTCTGGCCCCGGAGCACCTGGAGGTCTGCTGCGACAACCCCTTTGCCTATCTGGGCAGGCTGGACAACGCGGGTTCCCTGTTTTTGGGCCACTATTCCCCAGAGCCTTTAGGGGACTATTTTGCCGGGCCGAACCATGTGCTGCCCACCGGGGGCACAGCCAGGTTTTTCTCGCCCCTTTCTGTGGATGACTTCGTGAAGAAATCCGGCTTTGTATATTATCCCAAAGAAGCGCTTTTAGACGCTGCCGATGATATTATCCTTTTGGCGGAAACAGAAGAGCTTACCGCCCACGCCAACTCCGTCCGGGTGCGCAAGGATGGGAAATAGGCCCATGGAAACAGTGGAGGATGTGTATAAGGCCCTGGAGGCCCGGGGCTTTGTGCCGGAATGGCTGACAAAGGGGAAGGAAGCGGCTGTGCTGTATTTTACAGGGGGCCGCAAACAGTATAAGCTTTATTTTGACGAGAGCTTTGTGGAGGTTTCCCAGAAAAAGCGTTTGTTCCGGGAGGAATACTGGCACAGCATAGGCGTGCGCCGCTATGAAAACCCAGAGGACACCGTGGCGGACGTGTACGACACAGTGGCGTGGTGCCTGGAGGAATATGGCGGGAAAAAGGAGGACAAGGCACATGTACAGCCTGAATGAAAAAGCGAAAGGCCTTAAAGCGTATGACCCCATTGGAGGGGACTTCCAGGTGCGCCTGGACGCAAACGAGTCTTTCCTGCCTTTGCCGGAGGAGGTACTCCTGGATGCCCAGACGGCCCTTCCGGAACTGGCCTTCAACCGCTATCCAGACCCTGCCGCTAAGGAGCTTTGCGCCGCCTTTGCCCGGCATTATGGGGTGCCGGAAGGGCAGGTGGTGGTGGGAAATGGTTCTGACGAGCTGATAACCGTAATTTTCAGCACCTTCCTGGAAAAAGGGGATGCTTTTGCCACCCTGGAGCCGGACTTTTCCATGTATGCCTTTAACGGCTTTTTGCAGGAGGCCCGGCATGTGCCCATTCAGAAGGGAGAGGGCCTTCGCGTAGACATAGACGAAACCATCCGGGTTTGTGAGGAGGAAGGGGTAAGACTGCTGATTTTCAGCAACCCCTGCAATCCCACTTCCCTGGTGTGCCCCAAAGAAGAAGTGGCCCGGCTTATCCGCTCGGTCAGCGCTTTGGTGGTGCTGGACGAGGCTTATATGGACTTTTCCGACCAGAGCCTTCTGGGGGAAGCGGACAGCTTTGATAACCTCATCATCCTGCGCACCTGCTCCAAGGCCTTTGGTATGGCGGCCCTGCGGCTGGGATTTGCGGTGGCCCGGCCTTTGCTGGCAGACACCCTGCGGGCGGCAAAATCTCCCTATAATGTAAACGCCTTGTCTCAGAAGATGGGGGCATTGGCACTGGGGCAGGATGCAGCCATCAAGGCCGCCCTGGAGGAAATCCTTCTGTCCCGGGACGAGCTGGCGGCTGGGCTGGAAGAATTGGGGCGGAAATATCCCGGGCGCTTTACCCTGCTGCCAAGCGACACCAATTTCTGCGCCCTCTTCATGGAGGACAGGCAGGCCCTGTTCGATTTCCTGTGCGCCCGGGGCATTGCCGTCCGCCTTACCGGGGGCCTTGTCCGCATTACCTGCGGCACGCCGGAGGAAAACAGGATTTTCCTCCGGGCGGCGGAAGAGTATTTCAAGGCTTCAGGAAAGGGGGGGCAGGCATGAAGCGTCAGGCTTCTGTAACAAGGAAAACAAGGGAAACAGATATCAAGCTGGCCCTCTCCCTGGACGGCGGCCCAGTGGAGGTTGCCACAGGCGTCGGCTTTTTCGACCACATGCTGACAGCCTTCGGGGTACACAGCGGCTTTGGCCTGGAGGTTTGGGCCAAGGGGGACTTGGAGGTGGACTGCCACCACACAGTGGAGGACGTGGGCATTGTGCTGGGCCAGGCCATGGCCCAGGCTTTAGGGGACAAAAGCGGCATTAAGCGTTATGGCCACGCCTACATCCCTATGGACGAGGCCCTGGGTTCCTGCGTGGTGGATATCAGCGGCAGGCCCTTCCTGGTGTTCCAGGCGGCGTTTCCCCAGGAGGCTCTGGGGGCATATGACGCCTGCATGACAGAGGAGTTTTTCCGGGCCTTTGCCATGCACAGCGGCCTGACTCTCCACCTTGCCTGCCCCTATGGGAAAAATTCCCATCACATGATTGAAGCTCTCTTTAAGGCCTGCGCCCACGCGTTGCGGGACGCCTGCGCCCTGGGGCAGGAAGGGGTGCTTTCCTCCAAAGGGATGCTGTAGGAGACGCTTTCGGTGCTTTTTGCCTCCGGCGGCTCAAAAGCATTTCAGGAAGCGTCAGAATTGTGCTGGAAAAGAATGATGAACAAAGTGTGAATTCTTAGAAAAAACTGCGGTTTTTTGCAAAAAAGTTGGGTTTTGTAAACAATTTGTAATCTTTTTCGCCCGCTGGATAAGGGCTTTTTCATACAGGTTTGACATCGTTATGGAAAGGAGAGTTTGCCTATGATTATACTGCCAGCCATTGACCTGCACCAGGGCCAGTGCGTGCGCCTGCTGCAGGGGGACTATGCCACAGCCCATGTGGTGGCGGACAGCGCCCTGGACACTGCCAGAAGCTTTCAGGAGCAGGGCGCCCGCTGGATGCACATGGTGGATTTGGACGGGGCCAAGGGAGGCGCGCCCCAAAATGCCCAGTTGATTTTTGACGTGCTCCAGAATGTGGACATGCACATTGAGGTGGGGGGCGGCATACGGGATATGGCTTCTGTAGAGCTGTATCTGGAGAAGGGCGTGAGCCGGGTGATTTTAGGCTCTGCCGCTTTGGAAAATCCCGCTTTTGTGAAAGAAGCTGTGGGCCGGTACGGCAAAAAAATTGCTGTGGGCATTGACGCTTTGGGGGGCAAGGCCGCCGCCCAGGGCTGGACGGAAAAAAGCGGGAAGGATTATCTGGAACTTGCCAAGGAGATGGAGGCCCTGGGGGTGGAGTTTATCATCTGCACAGACATCCAGCAAGACGGCATGATGAGCGGGCCGAACCTGGAAATGCTGGATAAGCTGAACCGGGCTGTGTCCTGCAATATCATTGCCAGCGGCGGGGTCAGCAGCCTTTTGGATATTGTGAACCTGTATGATTTGGGGCTTTATGGCGCCATTGCCGGGAAGTCTATCTATACGGGGGCGCTGGATCTGCGCCGGGCCATTACCGCCTGCCAGCGGGTTTCCGGCAAGGCCCCCAAAACGCGGCAGGCGGCAGAGGACGAGCTGGAGCGGTATTTCCAGAAGTCTGAGCTGCTGCCCGCTGTTATCCAGGAGGAGGAAACCGGGGAGGTGCTGATGCTGGCCTATATGAACCGGGAGTCTTTGGTGAAAACCTTGCAAACCGGCACCACTTGGTTTTACAGCCGCAGCCGCAAGGCCCTTTGGAACAAGGGGGAGACTTCGGGCCACACCCAGCAGGTGTGCAGCGTCTATGCGGACTGCGACGATGACACCCTGCTCATTAAAGTGAAGCAGAAGGGTCCGGCCTGCCATACGGGCAGCCATAGCTGTTTTTTTAAAACCCTGTGGCCGGAAAAGGACGGGGCGGGACAGAAGAGCGTAGTGTGAAAAATACGAAGAAAGGAACGGTACCGGGCACGAAAGGTTATTTTTACATAGCTTTTTGTGCGAATTCTGTATCGCATGGCGATTGAAATGAATCCTTTACAGAAACTATATGAGACAGTTTCAGCCAGAAAAGACGCGCAGACAGAAGGCTCTTACACCTGCTATCTTTTCGGGCAGGGGCTGGACAAGATTTTGAAAAAGTGCGGGGAGGAGTGCAGCGAGGTGATTATCGCCGCAAAAAACGGGGATAACAGCGAAACTGTGCTGGAGATAAGCGACCTTTTATACCACCTCACTGTGCTGATGGTGCAGCAGGGCATCACTCTGGAGCAGGTGGAGGCTGAGCTGAAAAAGCGCAGTGGAAAGCAGGGCAACCTGAAAACCTTCCATCAGGTGGACAAAAATACATGAGGTGGGATTTCTGGCAGCGGGCCAGGGCTTTCCTACGCCCGGAAACACGGGTGCTTCTGGTGGGCAGGGAAGGGCTGGAGGATTTGCTGGCCTTGGGGCATCCCCTCTGCCTGCTGGCTTTGGCCCTGCCTGCCGGGGACTGCCTCCGGGAGGAAAGGCGGCTGGGGCCTTTAGGCGTGCAGGCGCGGCTCTGGAATGGGGGAGAGCCTTTGCCCTTTGACGGGCAGTCTTTGGATCTGGTGCTGCAATACCGCCAGCCTTACAGCTTGGAGGAAATACGCCGGGTGCTAAAGCCCGGCGGTTTTTTCCTGACGGAACAGGCGGGGGGCGCTGACAGCAGGGCCGGGGAGCTGGGCCTGCCGGGCAATTATAACCTGGAGAACCAGAAGCCCCTGTTTTATGAGGCAGGGTTCCGGGTGGTATATGGCGATCAGGGCTATGAAGCTGCTGGAAAGGGCCGAGAGAGAGAGCTGCGCCACCGGTTTATGATTGTGGCGGGTAAGACTGGAAAAAAATAGAAGGAACCATAAAACCCCCGTTCCGGCAGTGCCGGGGCGGGGGTTTTATGCGTTGGGAAGGATTTAATCTCGGAGTATGACACCATTGCCGTCATACATGCGGGAGGGCTGGGCAGAGAGGAGCATAACGCCCTCGATAAAGGCCCAGATGACAACGGCTATAGTGGCCACGCCGCAGGTCAGCAGGCCCCCTGCCAGGGAGAGGACAAGCTGGATGGTGCCCCGGGTGTTAAAGCCCAGGTAGAAATTATGCACGCCGAACACGCCCAGCATAATGGCCAGCAGGCCCGCTGCCAGGCGGCTCTTTTGGGCATAGCCTGCCGGCGGGGTATTGTACTGCTGGGGCGGGTAAGGATAATAGGGCTGCTGGGGCGCCTGGCTGTATTGGGGAGGCTGGTATTGCGGGGCAGCCTGCTGCTCCTGCTGGGTATACTGGGGCGCGCCATAGGAAGGCTGGGCTTGATAACCGGAATAGGGAGAGGCAGGCTCTGGCGCCCGGGGCGGCTCTGGCATATGGAAAGGCTCTGCGGAGGATCCGGGGAAGTGGGGGCCGGTGTGGTCTGGGGCGGGGGGATCGGGCGGGAGATCCGGCTCCAGGGTCAAGTGGGGCACAGGCTTTTCTGTATAGGCAGGCTCCTGCTGGGGGGCGGAGGGCTGGGCGCTCTCCTGGACGGGCTGGGTTTCCCCGGGCTGCCCTTCTGCCGGCTGGGAGGCGGGGGGATTGTTCTGCTGTTCTAAGGGGTTATTATTTTCAAAATCAGACATATAAGATGCTCCTTTCTGAAATGGAATGTGTCAGTCTTTTAAGAATACGCCGTTTGCGTCGGTGTTAATGCGCCCGTCTAAAAGCTTGATGCCGTCCAGGATGCCCCAGATCTGCATGACAATGGCGCCGAAGCCGCAGGTGAGGAAAGACACCAGAAGCTGCACCAGCCCCCGGGAGGTGTTGCCCAGGTAGAAGCTGTGGACGCCATAGGCTCCCAGCAGCATGGCAAGGACGCCTGCCGCCACCCGGCTTTTCTGCACATAGCCGGGAGGAGGCTCCATGCCGGCCTGGGGCTGGTATTGGGGCGGGTTGTACATGGGAGGCTGCTCCTCCTGGAAGTTTGCCTGGGTGTAATAGGTCTGGTTATACTGGTTGTTATACTGATTATTGTCTGCCATGTGGGTTCATCTTCCTTTCTGTGTAGGGGGCAGTCCGTTTCCTTGTGTTCTGGTACTATCTTAGCACCACCTGTGGGGGAAAGCAAGGGACTGGAAGGTTTAGTAAGATAAAATTAAAAAAGGAAAGAATTTGGTCGGGGTTTACCAGCAAACAAGACGGAGATGTAAATTTTTTGTAAGGATTGGAGAAATGGGGATTGGATATATTTTACAAAAATTCGCGGGCCTATTGTGCTCTTTAACGGCTTTGGCCTGGAGAACGCAGGGCAGAAAAAATTTTTTTGCAATTTTTAGGAAAAGTTGTCCTCTGGAGGACAACTTTTTTGCGTTTTCAGGGTGTAAGTGAAAGGAGCTTTTCGGTTCCTTGAAAAAAGGGGACAGCCCAGAAAGGAGAGGGGCGCGGTGTGAAGAAGGAGAAAGGAAAGGGGCAGAGGACGATGATATGGAAAGGATGTGGCGCCATTGCTGGGATTTAGGAAGCGGGAGGGCAGGCCTGCTGTGGCAGTGCAGACAGCCCCGGCGCCGGGGCCTGGGGCCTTCCCCCAGGGAGGCGGGGAGCGGGCGCTGTACCGCGCTTTGCGGGAATCGGTGCCGATAATTGACGCGGCGGTTTACAAGCTGCGCAGGCTTATCGGGGAGTTCCAGGCAGTGTGTCCGGACGGGGAGGCCCAGAAGGGCCTCCGGGAGTTTTTGGAGACAGTGCAGGTGAACGCCGCCGGGGTGGGCATCCATGAGTTTCTGGGCATTTACCTGGAGGAACTGGTGACCTATGGCAACGCTGTGGGGGAGATGGTGCTTTCCGGCGGGCAGGTTGGGGCGCTGTACAACGCGGGGCTTGACCAGGTGGAGCTGGAGGCGGACGGGCCTTTAGGGGTGAAGGTGTGGGCTTTAGGGCCTCATGGGAAGGAGCCTTGCCCCTATCCAGAGATGCTGCTGGTGTCGGCTTTGAACCCGGCGGCGGGAAGCCCCTGGGGCACCTCCCTTTTGCGGGGGCTTCCCTTTGTCAGCGAGGTGCTGCTGAAAATTTACCACACTCTGGGGGTGAACTGGGACAGGCTGGGGAACGTCCGGTTTGCGGTGACCTGCAAGCCCGAGGGCATGGGGGCCATGGCAGGAGACAGGGCCGGGCTGATAGCCAGGGAATGGCAGGACGCCATGAAGAGCCGGGAGCCGCGGGACTTTGTGGCAGTGGGGGATGTATCCATCAAGGCCATTGGGGCGGACAACCAGGTGCTGGAGAGCGAGGTGCCAGTGCGGCAGATGCTGGAGCAGATTGTGGCGAAACTAGGGTTGCCCCCCTTTCTGCTGGGGCTTTCCTGGTCGTCTACAGAGCGGATGTCCAGCCAGCAGGCAGATGTGCTGACCAGCGAGCTGGACGCTTACAGGCGGGCGCTGACCCCGGTGGCCATGAAGATCTGCAAGACCTGGCTGGCTTTGGCAGGGTTTGATCCGGTGTGCAGCATTGTGTGGGAGGAGATTACCATGCAGGACGAGGTGGATCATGCCAGGGCCAGATATCTGACAGCCCAAGCACGGAAGTTGGAACGGGAACTGGGAGAGTGAGGGAAGGCCCGCCCCGGCCGGCGCCGGACAGGCGGCGCCGCGCCGCGAAGCGGCGTGCGGGTTTTGCAAAAACCCGCAGCCGGGGCGGGGGGAAGAGGCAGAAGGCAGAGGGGAGATGCGTATGCAGGAAGGGTATGTGGCAGAAGGAATAAGAGAGGCCTGGGAGCAGGGGCTGACAGCGGCGGACATGGAGAAAATCAACCGCTACACCCGGCGGGCCTTTGGGCCGGAGGAGGTTTTCGCCTTTTCCATGGTGCTGTGCGACAACCGGGTGGACAGGGACGGGGAGCGGTTCCCGGTGGAATCCCTCCAAAAGCTGCGGGAGCTGTTTTTGGGGAAAACCTGTATTTTCGGCCACCAGCAGGTGGGCGCCAACCAGGCGGCGCGGATTTTCGATACGGCTTTGGAGGAGGAGCCGGGGCAGGAGGCAGAAGGGGGAGAAACCCTCACCCGGCTGATTGCCAGGGCCTACCTGCCCAGGACAAAGGGCACAGAGGAGATGATTGCCCTGATTGACAGCGGGATGCTCAAGGAGGTGAGCGTAAGCTGCGCGGTGGCCCGGCGGGTGTGCAGCGTCTGCGAGCAGGAGCAGTGCGGGCATGTGCCTGGAGAGGAACTGAACGGGCAGGCAATACACAGGCTGCTGCTGGAGCCTACCGACGCTTACGAGTGCTCCTTTGTGGCGGTGCCTGCCCAGAAAGGGGCTGGCGTGGTGAAGCGGTATGCCCGGCAGGGGGAAGGCCTTAAAAAGGCCTGGCAGGCTTTGGAGCAGGAGGCCCAGTGGGGGCGGAAATACCGGGAAAGCCTGACGGAAAAGGTGCTGAAGTACAGCGCGCTTGTACAGCCGGAGCTGCCCAGGGAGGTGATGAAATCGGCGGTGCGGGGGCTTTCCATGGAGGAACTGGACATGATGGGCCGCACCTATGAAAAGCTGGCCCAGAAGGCGCTGCCTTTAAGGCCCCAGCTTGCGCCGGAAAGGGCGCGGGTCAGGGAAGATGAGAACAAAGCGTTTCAGATTTAGCCGCTATTGCGCCTGCATACAATGGCGTGAAAAGATGACAGAATTTATAAATGGGAGGGTTTTGCTGTGAAGGTTTCTTTTGACGGGATGGGAGAGAAAATGTTTACCTTTGAGGCGCAGACTGGCGTGGAGGATGGCATGATGGTGAAGCTGGCGGCTGCCGGGACTGTGGCGGCCTGCTCTGCTGCCGGGGACGTGCCGCTGGGGATGGCCCGGCAGGTGCGGAGCGGCATTTGCGGGGTGCAGACAGAGGGCTATATGAAGCTGCCCTGCGCTGCTGGCATGGCGGTAGGCTTTGGGCTGTTTTCCAGCGGCGCGGATGGAAAGCTTATGAAGGGAGAAAGCGGCAGGCCCGGCTTTGTGGTGGATGTGGACGCTGTTACAGGGGCCTGCGGGGTGATTTTTTAGGATCTGCGGAAAAAGGAAAACCAGCAAATAGTATTTTGGAGGGGAAAATATGGCTGCATATAAAAACATTGTACTGGAGAAGGGCATGTATGGCATGCCGGGGAAAAGCTTTACCCAGGTGCTGGAGGAGATGGACAATTCGGAAAACTACAGGGGCACGCCTTTGGAGGGCATGGACGCTTACCAGCGCCAGCTTATGCGCTTCGGCATCCGGGTGAGCGGGCCGGGTTCCAGCACAGTGGAAAGCTTTTTTGGCAGCTCTGCCAGCGCGGCGCTGTTCCCGGAATATGTGGCCCGGGCGGTGCGGCAGGGCATGGAGTCCGCCACAAAGGCGGCTGACATTGCGGCTACCGTTACCACCATTGACGGGCTGGACTACCGCACCATTTCCACTGGGACAGGCCATGACAGCAAGTCCTTAAAGCCTGTGGCAGAGGGAGCCGAGCTGCCCCAGACCTCTATCCGCACCAGCAAAGGGCTGGTGCACCTGCACAAGCGGGGACGGATGCTGGTGACCTCCTATGAGGCGCTGCGGTTCCAGAAGCTTGACCTGTTCACCGTTACCCTGCGGCAGATTGGGGCGTATATCTGCGGGGCGCAGATGCAGGACGCGGTGGACGCGCTGATAAATGGGGATGGGGCAAAGCCCGGGGTGGGCTTTATGGAGGGCACTCCCAGCTACAGTGACTTTATCGCGCTGTGGGGGAAGCTGGCCCCCTACACCCTGAACACAGTGCTGGCAGGCACTGACGCCATGCAGAAGCTTTTGAACATCGGGGAGTTTAAGGACGCCCAGGCCGGGATGAACTTCCAAGGCACAGGCAGGCTCTGCACGCCCCTGGGGGCCAAGCTTATCCATGTGCCCACCATGGAGGCGGGGAAGATTCTGGCTATGGATAGGACATGCGCTTTGGAGCTGGTGCAGGCCGGGGACGTGTGTACGGAATATGACAAGCTGATAGACCGCCAGCTTGAGCGGGCCGCCATCAGCGTGACAGCGGGCTTTGCCCGGATTTATGAGGACGCGGCCCAGGGCCTTTCCTATACCGTTTAATTTGGAAAAGGGCCGGGGCAAGCTGTGAGCACGTAAGGAAAAAGCAGGGAGAGGGCGGGCGGAAGGCTGTCCGCCTTATCTGTTTTGAGGAGGGCATATGAAAAGATTGCGGGAAGATGAGGTTTTAAAAAAGTTTTCCCTTTACAGCGGGGAGGAGGAAGATGAGGGGCCCCGGTGGGATCTGTGCAGGGCGCTGTGCGGGGAATGCGGGGAGTGGATAGGGAACAAGGCGGCGGGAGAGGGGGAAAAGGGCCTGGGGCTTTTGGAAAGCCTGGCGGCGGCAGAGGCCTTTTACCAGCTTGTCCTGCTGGACGGGGCCTTGACCCCGGAAAGCCTTTCATCCCCGGAAGTGAAGCTGGAAATAGGGAAGCGGGAGGAAAAGGCCTTAAAGCTGGCGCGGGAAAAGCGCCTGGCCTGCAGGGGATTTTTACAGGAAGAGGAGTTCTATTTTGGCAGCGTGAAGGCATAAGAATAGGGATGTTACACTTTTAGAGAGGAGCGGGCCAGATGGAGGATTTGGCGGGCCGGGTGTTCCGGCACATGGCAGGGGTAAGGGTTACGGGGGCTGACGGGAAGGCGGGAGAGGGCCGGGGGATTATATCCCGGCAGAGGGGCCAGCAGGGCCAGGCGCTGGGGGGCCTGAACCATCCGCTGGGAGAACTGACAAAGCCCCTCTATGTTTTTACCGGGAGCCTGCCCCGGGCAGAGCCAGGGGATCTGCTGGAGCAGGGAGGAGAGCAGTACAGGGTACTTTACGGGGACAGGGTGACGCTGGGAGGCGCGGTGGTGTGTACCCGGGCGGTTTTGGAGAAAAGGGAGGCAGAGGATGACAGCCTATGAGATTTTAAGAAAGCTGCTGGGGCTTTTGCGGGAGGCGGGCCTGGAGGCGGACTTCCGGGAAAGCTACAGCCCTGGAAACGGGCGGCTGCCCCAAAGGCCGGTGGCTGTGGGGCAGGTGGGCAGCGAGGGGGCGGCAGAGGGGAAATGGAGCGCCCGGCTGGATTTCCAGGTATACCTGCCGAGGAAAGAGCCGCTGGAAACAGGGGAAGCCCTTCTTGCCGCCATTGGGGAGACGGCGGAGGCACATTTTTCTTCCCTCTCCGGCATAAAGCGGGAAGGCTTCGGGCCGGACAAGGAGGCAGGGCTGCTGTGCGCCAGATGCTTTCTGGAATTTGCCGGGGAAAGGGAAGGGGGCGGCGCCTGCCAGGTTTTGATTGGAGGCGTGGCGCGGCCTGTTTCCGGCTGGGAGATTTCCGTAAGCTTTGGGAAGCCCCTGACGGCGGTGGGGGAAAACGAGCCTTTTGCCCTGCTGGGCGGGGCTGTTTACCGGGTAAAGCTTCTGGGGCTTGACACAAAAGGGCTGGAGCGCCTTGCGGGCTTTACGGCAGAGCTTCCGGAGGACATCTTTACCCGGTGCCGCTGGGAAAGCCTGGAGGAAACAGGGCGGCAAGGGGTGTTCCTGTCTGGCCAGCGGGAAGAAAGGGGGCGGGCCGGTGGAGGCGCTTGAGCGGGCGGAGGAACTTTCCCGGGAACTGGAGCGGGACAGCAGGCGGTATCCCGGCTCCCTGTAAAGGGGCGCGGGGACGTGTAAAGGGGGAGTGTGGGAATGCATTTGATGACCATGGGCTTTAAGGGGATCACCTGGGGGGTGAACCCCACAGCCCTGCGGCTGGAATGGGCGCGGAGCCTGCGGGAGACGGTGCTGCCCTTTGCAGGCAGCAGGCTGGAGGATTTGGGCAGGAAAAAGCGAAGGGTGCTGGGGGAAGGGTATTTTACAGGGGATGACAGCATGGCCCGGTGGCAGGCCCTGGGCGCGGCCTTTGCGGAGGGAGGGCCGGGGTATTTGCAGCTTCCCGGGCAGGATCCCTTCCTGGCAGTGCTGGAGGAGCTGAAGCTTTTAGGAGAGCCGGGAGAGGGCGCGGTGCATTACAGCTTTGTGTTCGTGGAGGCAAAGGGCCATCAGGACGGCGGAAGCGGGCAGGTATACCGGGCCGGGGCGGGAGAGAGCCTGTGGGACTATGCCTGGCGCTGGCAAAGGCCTGTGGAGGAGGTGCGCTGGGCTAACCCTCATATCCGGGACATTGCCTGTTTGGAGCAGGGGGAAAGGGTGGTGCGGCCATGATTTGCTGGGGCACAGGCAAAGACGGCTCTCAAATGCTTTTGGGGAAGCCCAGGGAGATGGTGCTTTCCTTTGACCGGGAGGCCCCGGCAGACGGCCTGAAAGCGGTTTTTCCGGCAGAGGAGATGTGGGAGGCCCTTTCCCGGGTGGAAGTGATTGCAGGAGGGCATGTAGTGTTCAGGGGCGTTGTGGACGAGCAGAACACAAAAATTGGCCCGGAGGGCCTTTGGGTGGAACTGGTGTGCCGCAGCATGGAGGCCCTGCTGCTGGATAACGAAGCCTGTCCCCAAACAGTGCAAAGCCCTTCCCTGCAGCTTTTAGAGACAAAGCTTCTGGGGCCTTTAGGCTTTCAGAAGGTGGATGGCCCCCAGGGGGCCGTGCCCGGCGGACTGGAGATTGAGAAGGGGGCAAGCTGCTGGCAGGTGCTGGCGGATTTTTGCGGCAGGCATTTCGGCGCCGTTCCCTATGTGGACGGGGAGGGGGTGCTCCGCTGCGGTGGCGGGGAGAAGGAGGAGGTATCCATAGAGGAGGTGCTGCGGGCGGAAATTTCCCAAAAGCCCTGCAAGGAGGTTTCGGAAATTTGGCAGCAGAGCTTCCGGGGCACCTATGACACCCCCTACCGGGACAGGGAGGCGGTTTCCCTGCGCCGGCGGTATGTAAGCAGCCAGAGCGGCGGGGATCCGAAGAAAATGCTGAAAGAGGCAAAGAAGGAGAGTTGGAGCGCCGCTGTGGAATGCGGGGGCGCGGTGTGGCCCCTGCGGGGGAAAACCGTTTCTGTTTCCCTGCCGGGGCTTGGAAGGCTTTCAGGCTGCGGCATTAAAAGCGGCAGGTGCTTTTTGGACAGCCAGGGGCTGCGCACCCGGCTGGTGCTGGAAAAGGGGGAGAGCACATGTGGCTGACGGCACAACTGAAGAAGGCCGGGGGCCTGCGGCTGGGACGGGGCCTGGTGCAGGCCGGGGAGGGCTTCCGGGTGCAGGGGGAAAGGGAGTTTTCCGCCCCGGAGCAGGTGGCCCCTTACGGGGTGTCCAGCCGGGCCGCCGGGGGGAAGGAGGCTGTGATGGTAGATGGGCTTTGCGCCGGGGTGCTGTCTGGCAGCGACAGCCGCCTGCAGGCCGGGGAGGTGCGGCTGTATTCTGCCGGAGGTGCGGAGATCCTTTTGAAAAACAACGGGGACGTGGTGATAAACGGACAGGTTTTCCCGAAGTACCTGGAGGGCTGAAAGAGGCGTTTATGGCGGATTTATGTGTGAAGGAGGGCGTCCACCTGCTGGGGCCTACGGGCCTGCCCCGGCGTGCGGAGGGCCTGGAGGAGCTTTTGCAGAACGCGGGAATGCGCATTGCCCTGCGCCGGGGGGAATTCCCCTATGGGCGGGAGCTGGGCAGCGGCTTCTGGCAGTGGGATTCCTCAGAGGAACATGCCCTGGAGCGGGCGGCGGCCCTGGCAAACGAGGGGCTTTTGGACATGCCGGGCGTGCGGGCAGTGGGCGCTAGGGAAGTGGAAGCAGGCGTGGCTTTTCAGATTGACACGCCGCTGGGAAAGGGGGAAGTGGTAGTTTGGAGAGCTTCGCGGGAATCCTGAAGCGGATGGAGGAAGCATACCGGGAGGAAAGCGGCTGCCCGGTGGAGGCAGTTTCAGATATCGGCCTGCGGCTGCGGGTGCTGGCAGGGGAGCTTTACAGGATACAGGAAACGGCACAGTGGCTGAAGCGCCAGATTTTTCCCCAGACGGCAGAGGGAGATGAACTGGAACTGCATGGCAGCCAGCGGGGCATTGCCCGGAAGGAGGCTGTCCGGGCTGTGGGGGAGATTACCTTTACCCGGTATATCCCCATTTCCTTTGATTTGCCGGTGCCCAAGGGCACTGTGTGCGCGGCCCCTGGGGAGGAGGCTGTGGAGTATGAAACCACGGCGGACGTTGTGCTTCTGGCAGGGGAGGTTTCGGTGACGGCCCCGGCCCGGGCGGTGGAGCCGGGAGAAAAGGGCAACGCGGCGGAAAGCGCTGTGAACACCCTGGTGACCCCGGTGGAAGGGATTCAGTATGCCTCCAACCGGGTTCCCTTTACAGGGGGCGCGGACCGGGAGGGGGACGAAGCCTACCGGGAGCGGGTGGCAAAAGCCTACGAGCGGCCGGTGATTTTGGGCAATGCAGCCTACTATGAGGAGATTGCCAGAAGCGTGCCAGGGATTACCTCCGCCCAGGCAGTGGCGGACGGGGAGAACCCGGGCACAGTGAAAATCTATCTGTGGGGGGAGGGGGCGGCCCCAGGGGAGGAAACCCTGGCGGCAGCCTTGGAAATCCTCAACAGCAAAAAGGCCCTGGGCGCCGCCTTGGCAGTGCAGGCGGCTGTGGAAAAGAAAATTAACCTCTTTTTAAAGGTAGCCCTGCCGGAGGGGGTGGAGTTTCCCCCTGCAAAGGCGGCCATTGAAAAGGCGCTGCGGGCGTGGATGGCAAAGCGGCAGGTGGGGGATCCGGTGCAGCCCGCGGACGTGGTGCGCCTGGGGCTGGAGGCTGTGCCCTGTGCGGTGCGCATGGAAATGACCGCCAGCATGATGGGCTGCGCCGCCACGCCGGGGGTGATTCCCGTTCCCGGCACCATGACAGCGGGGCAGATAACATGAAAAACAGGAGAGAAAGGAGGGGCGCCGGGCGCGGGGCGGGGAGGCTTTATCCCGCCCTATGGGCCTGCTGCGCCCTATGGCGGCGGATATGAAGGCTGGGGAGAACATGAAAAAGCTGTTGGCTCGAAGCGGGGTGTATAAGCTTACCGGAGACACGCCCCTGGAGTGGGAGCTGGCGGCATATGACGCGGGGTTTTCCCTGCTGGAGGAGGCGCTGTCCCGGACAGAAGCGGGCATCTTTGCCGATACGGCCCCGCAGGAGTGGCTGGACGAATGGGAAACCCGGTATTTCCCTCAGCCGGTGCAGGCGGATCTTACAACCCGCCGGGAGATGCTGAAGGAACGGCTCCTTCCCCGGAAAGGCCCTGTTACCCTTTCGGACATGCCCGGCTTGCTGCTGGCGGCGGGCATCCGGGGCACAGCGGCAGAGGAAGAGGGCAGGGTGGTGATAACCCCCATAGAATACCTGGCGCCAAAGGCCCAGGCGGAAAGGGTGCTGGGGCAGCTTATGCCCCTGCATGTGGCCTGGAGCATAGCGGGGGCCCAATAGCATACCTGCCGGTAAAGGGGCATATAATCGCTATAGCCCCAAAAAGGGAGGGATGGCTGTGAACTGTAGGATAGGCGAACTGCGCAACAAAGAGGTGGTGAACGTGAAGGACGGCGGCAGGCTGGGCTTTGTAAGCGATGTGGAGCTGGATACGGCTGCCGCCACCCTGACCGCTGTGGTGGTGTATGGCAGGCTGCGGCTGTTCGGGCTTCTGGGGAGGGAGCCGGATTTTGTCATTCCCTGGAAGGACATTGAACTGATAGGGGACGATACCGTACTGGTAAACTGGAAGCAGCCGGAGGGGCCTAAGCAGTCGGGAACCCTGCAGCGCATATGGGAAAAGCTGGGGATGTAGGGCAGGCCGCGAAAATGCGAAAAGGGGGAAGCTTCCGGCACAGCCGGGGGCTTCCCCCTGCGTTTTTTCAGAGCTGTTTATGTTCCGGCAGGCGCCCGCTGCCCTGCCTTTAAAAGCAGGTATTCCATAGAATCCTCCAAAGCCTTCCAGCTTGCGGCCACCACGTCCCCGGAAACCCCTACGGTGGTAAAGCTTTCCCCGCTGTGGACAGAGGAGGTGATGAGCACGCGCACCCCGGCGGCAGTGGCGCTGTTGCTGTCCAATACGCGCACCTTATAGTCGGTAAGCTTCACATCTGCCAGCACAGGGTAAAAGACCTCCAACGCCTTGCGCAAGGCCCTGTCCAAGGCGTTTACAGGGCCGTTGCCCTCTGCCGCCATCAGTTGGATTTCCTCCCCTACGCGCACCTTCACTGTGGCGCTGGCCCCGGCCTTGCCGGAGCCGTAATCGCTGTAAATGTGGTAATATAAAAGCTCGAAGAAGGGAGGGAAGGGCTTTAGGCGCTTGCGCACCAGCAGTTCGAAGGAGGCGTCGGCCCCTTCAAACTGGTATCCCCCAGCCTCCAGATCCTTCAAATCTGCCAGCACCTGCCGGGCCGACTGGGCGTCCAGGGATATATCCGGGAAAGCCCGGCGGATTTTTTCCAGCATAACAGCCCTGCCGCTGATTTCTGAGGCGGGAAACCGCCGGGCGTTTCCCACCAGGTAAGGGTCGATGTGCTCGAAGGAGCGGGGGGTTTTCAAAACCCCATCGGCGTGCATTCCAGCCTTGTGGGAGAAGGCGTCCGCCCCCACATAGGGCAGGCCATGGGGCAGCTCCCAGTTGGCAATGGCGGCCAGCGCCCGGGCGGTGGAGGAGAGAAGCTTGATTTTTTCCTGGGGAATGCAGGTGAAGCCCAGCTTGCACTGCAAGTCGCCAATAACCGCGGAGAGATTCGCGTTGCCGCAGCGCTCCCCAAAGCCCAGGAGGGTGCCCTGCACCTGGCTGGCCCCAGAGCGCACAGCGGCAACGCTGTTGGCGGTGGCCATGCCGCAGTCCTCGTGGAAGTGCACGCCGATGGGCAGGGAAAACCGGGCGCGCACCTGCTCCATGGCGGCCTTCACTTCCTCCGGGAAAGCGCCGCCGTTTGTGTCGCACAGGCATAGAAGATCCGCGCCGCCCCGGGCCGCCGCTTCCAGCGCCTCCAGGGCAAAGGCGGGGTCGTCCTTCCAGCCGTCAAAAAAGTGCTCCGCGTCAAAGATAACTTCCCGGCCCTGGGACTTTAAAAAGCGGCAGCTTTCCTCTATCATGGCAAAGTTTTCCTCTGGCGTGGTTTCCAGCACCCAGTCCACATGGAACCTCCAGGCCTTGCCGAACAGGGTGCAGCAGGGGGTTTGGGCCTTTAAGAGGGCCTTGAGGTTTTCGTCCTCCTCCGGCCGCAGGCCCTTGCGGCGGGTGCTGCCAAAGGCGGAAAGCCGGGCGTGCTCCAGCTTCATGGCCCCGGCCCGCTTGAAAAATTCCTCGTCCTTAGGGTTGGAGCCGGGGTTCCCCGCCTCAATGTAGGCCACCCCCAGGGCGTCCAGCAGCCGGGCGGCCCCCAGCTTGTCTTCTACGGAAAAGGCTATGCCATGGCCCTGGGCGCCGTCCCGCAGGGTGGAATCAAATATAGAAACTGTGCTTTTCATGTGCCCGCCTTCCTTTCCGGCCTGCGTCCGGGTGAAAAAAAATCATCCTGCAAAAGGGCGAATGTCTTGCATAAGCAGGTTTTTCTGTTATAATATTATAGTAAATATGGGGGAATACCTATAATGCGGCTAACGGTAGCTTGGGGGGATGGGAGCATGCTGTTTCATAAAAAACGGAAAAACACCCTGTTTGGCGGGGACATCCCGCCGGACTGCGCCTACTGCCGCCACAACAGCGGCAGGCAGGGCCAGGTGCTGTGCGCCCTGCGCTGCACCATGACAGACGGCAAATGCAGGCAGTATGCCTACGATCCTCTTCTCCGGGAGCCGCGCCCGGCCCCCAGCCTGCAGACGGAACAGTTTTCCGAGGAGGACTTTAAGCTTTAACCCACCAGCCGCGCCCGCAGGGCTTTTGTGGGAATGCCCTGGGCTGTGAACATGATTTCATGCTCGGTTATAACGTTTTCCACGCCCTCAGCGGCGTGGAGATCCTTTGTGTCGAAAAACACCTGAAAGCCCGCCTCGGCAAAATACCGTTTGGTGGCAAGGTATAAGTCGTCGTTGTCGGTTTTAAACCAGATTTCCCCTCCTGGCGCCAGCAGCTCTTTGTAGGATGCAAGCTGGCGGGTGTGGGTAAGCCGGCGCTTATGGTGCCGGGCGGCGGGCCAGGGGTTGCAGAAATTGATATAGAGCCTGTCTGCCTTTTCCTCCGGGGAGAAAAGCTCCGGCAGGCGCTCAATGTTATAGCTGCAAAGGAGGATGTTATCAGGCTGTTCCTCCCCATAAATGCTTTGGATGTTCCGCCTGCCCACGCCCAGGATGTCCAGGCTGATGTCGATGCCGATGAAGTTTATGTCCCGGCTTCTATGGGCGATGTCCCCCAGGAAAACGCACTTGCCGCAGCCCAAATCCAGGTGCAGGGGCCGGGCTTCTGAGAAGGCCCGCTGCCAGCCGCCTCTTTGGGCCTTGGGATCCGGAAGGAAATACGGGCAGGCCGTAAGCTCCGGGCGTGCCCAGTCTTTTTTTCTGATACGCATCTTTTAAGAAATCCCCCTTACTCATTTTACAGGACGCAGCCCGCGGATATGACTGCCTTTTGGAGTATTATAGCCTGAAGGCCCGGGAAAAGCAAGCCCCGGGAAGGGGCGGGCGCTTTTGAAGAACAACATGCCGGTTTTGGCGGAAAGGAATTTATGAGCAAGAAAGCGATTGTATTGGAAGGCGGCTCCCTGCGGTGCATGTTCTCCGCCGGGGCCGTGGATGTGATGATGGAACAGGGCATTTCCTATGACGGGCTGTTCGGCGTGTCTGCCGGGGCCTTGACCGGGGCAAACTATGTCTCCGGCCAGCCGGGCCGCACAGCAGAGGTGAACCTGAACTTTGTAAATGACAAGCGCTACCTGGGCGTGCGCAACCTGCTGCTGCACAGGAGCCTTTTTAATTTTGACTTCCTGTTTGGAGAAATCTGCGACACCCTGGTGCCCATGGACAGGGAAACCTTTGAAAATTCTGCCTGCCGGTTCACAGCGGTTTCCACCAACTGCCTGACAGGGGAGCCTGTTTTCAGCGAAAAAGGCGCCTGTACGGATATTTACGCCGCCATCCGCGCCAGCGCCAGCCTCCCCCTCCTTGCCCCCATGGTGCAGGTGGAAGGGGTGCCCTGCCTGGACGGCGGGGTGTCCCTTTCCATCCCCTATATGCGGGCGCTGGAGGAGGGGTATGACAAGGTGGTAGTGGTTACCACCCGGGAGCATGGCTTCCGGAAGGAGAGGGTTTCCCGGCCTGTGGCCCGGATGTATGCCCGGGCATACCGGAAGTATCCCCGGCTGGTGGAAGCCCTGCTGGAGGCCCCCAGGCGCTATGGGCGGGAGCTGGACATGCTGGACAGGCTGGAAGCCCAGGGGAGGCTTTTTGTGCTGCGCCCGCCCCAGCCCGTCACCATTTCCCGGGCCGAGAAGGATACGAAGAAGCTGCGGGCGCTGTACCAGCAGGGCCTGGACACCTGCCGCAGCCGCCTGCCCGCCTTGCTGGAGTATCTGGGGGAGTAGAATTTTCCCGCGGCCCATGTTGCATAGGCAGCGGGAATGTGATATAATGACAGTCAAATTATTTGCAAAAGGATGTGGTGTTCCCTTTTATGGACAGTCACAGTACAACCATGATTCTCGTTTTAGTCTGCCTTGTGTTTCTTTCCGCCTATTTTTCCGCCACAGAGACGGCCTTCTCTTCCTTAAACCGCATACGCCTGAAAAACATGGCGTCCGGCGGCAACAGGCGGGCGCAGACAGCCCTTTCCCTTTCGGAAAATTACGACGAGCTGCTTTCCACCATTCTGGTGGGGAACAATATCGTCAACATTGCCTCCGCCTCCATTGCCACCACCCTTTTTGTGGCGGCCCTTGGCGGCAGCGCGGGGCCGACCGTTTCCACGGTTGTGATGACGGTGGTGGTGCTCATCTTTGGCGAGGTCAGCCCCAAGAGCCTGGCAAAGGAAAACGCGGAAAGCTTTGCCATGTTCTCGGCCCCCCTGCTGCGGGTGCTGGTGGTGGTGCTTAAGCCTGTAAACTTCCTGTTCACCCAGTTGAAGAAGGGCCTGCACAAAATTTTCCGGGTGAAGGCCGACTATTCCATGACGGACAGCGAGCTGTTGACCATTGTAGAGGAAGCGGAGCAGGGAGGCGGCATTGACGAGGACGAGGGGGCCATGCTCCGCAACGTTATCGAGTTTGACGACATAGAAGCCATCGACATTATGACGCCCCGGGTGGACGTGGAGGCTGTGTCTTTTGACGCCAAAAAGAACGATGTGGCGGCGCTGTTCCGGTCAACAGGCTTTTCCCGGCTGCCGGTGTATAAGGAGACGATTGACAGCATCATCGGCGTGATACATGAAAAGGATTTTTACAGCTTTGTGTGGGACACCCAGCAGGAAATTGACAGCATTATAAAGCCGGCGGAGTTTATCCCGCCTTCCATGAAGGTTTCCGCCCTGCTGAAATCCCTGCAGCAGAGCAAATCCCACATTGCTGTGATTATAGACGAGTTTGGCGGTACGGAAGGCATCGTCACGCTGGAGGACGTGCTGGAGGAGCTGGTGGGGGAAATCTGGGACGAGCACGACCGGGTGGTGCAGCAGGGCTTCCAGAAGGTGAAGGAAGGGGAGTACCGGGTGTTCTGCTCTGCCGACTTGGACGATCTCTTCGAGTTTTTCCACATTTCCTGCGAGACAGAGGCTTCCACCATCAACGGCTGGATTTTGGAGAACCTGGACCGCATTCCCGCCGAAGGGGATGTGTTCGCCTATCAGGGCCTTACCTTTACGGTGGCCCGGGTGGAGAACAACCGCACCGAGGAGGTGCTGGTGCGCTGCCCTGCTGACGCTGAAAAGCAGGCGGAGGGCTAGGTTCTGTTTACAGTTTCCTTAGGTATGGAAGGGATTTTTTGATTTGCTATATAGTGCGCATCTTGCAAGGGGCGGGCCGTTTTTGGCGCGCCCTTTCTGTTTGGTGAAATTTTTTGGCAAAACAGGGAAAGGGGCAGGGAAGGGGTTGAGTTTTTTACCATATAGTGGTAAGATTAGTTAAAGCTAAGAAGGAATGCGCGTAAATTAAAGAACGAAGGAGATTGTATGGGATGAAACGGGTTTTGTCTTTTATGCTGGCGCTGTGTGCAGCTTTGGGAATGGTGTGCCTTGGAGAGCCTGCCCAGGCGGCAGGGAAGAAGCTGATTGCCGTTACTTACGACGACGGCCCAGGGCCTTATACGGAACGGCTGCTGGACGGCCTGAAAAAGAGGGGCGTAAAAGCCACTTTTTTTATGCAGGGGATGAACGCCGCCCGGTATGAAAAGACGGTGGCCCGGATGTACCGGGAAGGGCACCAGCTTGCAAACCACACCTATAACCACCCGGATTTAACCCGGCTTTCTGCCGGGGAGATACAAAGCCAGGTGAACCGCACCAACAGTATTTTAGACAAAGCGGCGGGAAAGGGCGCGGACTACCTGCTGCGCCCGCCCTATGGTTCCTACAACAGCGCTGTGGGCAGGGCTGTCGGCGCGCCCATGATTTTGTGGTCTATTGACCCCCAGGACTGGCTGTACCGCAACGCTGCCACTGTGAAGAACAATGTGCTGCGAAATGCCCACGACGGGGCTGTGCTGCTGCTCCATGACATCCACTCCACCACAGTGGACGGCAGCCTTTCCGCCATTGACAGCCTGAAGGCCCAGGGCTATGAATTTGTCACCGTGCGGGAGCTTTTCCGCCGCCGGGGCCGCACCCTTTCGGCAGGCAGCAGCTACAGCCAGGCAAACCCCAACGGCAAAGACCTGGGGCCTGTTCAGCAGCCGGAGATAACCTCCCAGCCAAAGGGCGGGCAGTTGGAAATCACCATTACAGCCCAGAAGGGGACGGCTGTCTATTATTCTCTGGACGGCTCTGATCTGAACCAGCAGAGCCGCCGCTATACAGGGCCTTTTACAGTGCAAACGCCCTGCACTGTGAAAGCCTGCGCCGCTTACAATATGAACGGCAGCCGCAGCGACACCCTGGAAAAGAAGTTTGACAGGCCAGCGGCCCCTGCGCCGGTGCTGCATATTGAAAATGGATTTCTCATTATTGAAGGCACAACGCCGGAGGTGGCGGTATATTATTCCGTCAGCGGCGCCCAGGACAGCAATGGAAACCAGCTTTACACAAGGCCGGTGGCCCTTGTGCCAGGGGTGCGGGTGTCTGCCTACGGGGCAGGGGAGGGCTATTACAACAGCGCTTCGGTGCGCATAGCTTATTCCCCTTTGGGCAACGTGTTCCGGGATGTGTTCCCTGAAGCCTGGTATTTTGACGCTGTGGACAAGGCGGCGGCGGAGGGGATTATCCAGGGCCAGGGAGATGGCGTGTTTGCGCCGAAGGATTCTGTAACCCGGGGGCAGCTTGTCACCTTCCTGCACCGCATTTCCCAGGAAACAGGCGCTGCCCCCGCTGGGGAGGGCAATCCCTTTACGGATGTACCGGAAGGGAAGTATTACACAGAGGCTGTAGCCTGGGCGGTGGAAAACGATGTGGCCTCCGGATATGAGGACTATACCTTCCGCCCGGATCGGAAGGTGACCCGCCAGGAAATGGCCTGTATCCTGTACCGGTATATGACAGGCTGCTGTGGCGCCGCCCTTTCTGCCGGGGGGCTGGAAAGCTTCCGGGACAGGAATGCTGTGGCGGATTGGGCAAAAGAGGCCGCGGACGCACTGAGCGCTTCCGGGATTTTACAGGGAGACACCGAGGGAAATTTCCGCCCAGCAGACGGCTGTACCCGGGCAGAGGCTGCCGCTGTGCTGCTGCGGGTGCAGGGGTATGCCCCGCCAGTAATATGAGATATATGCTGGCGGGCATGTGAAAAATTTGCACAAAGGAGGGGCTTTGGAGTGAAAAAGGTATGTTCGCTCTTGCTCTTTATTTTGCTGCTGGCAGGGACGGCCTGCCTGCCACAGCCTGCCCAGGCAGCGGAGAAGAAGCTTATTGCCATCACCTATGACGATGGCCCTTATGAAAATACAGAACGTCTGCTGGACGGGCTGAAGGAAAGAGGCGTACACGCCACCTTTTTCCTGGTAGGGAAAAAGATCCCCTCCTTTGAAAAAACGGTGGCCCGGATGTATGAGGAAGGGCACCAGGTGGCAAACCACAGCTACAGCCATGAAAACCTGACAGCTATCCCCTTGGAAGAGGTAAAGAAGCAGGTGCAGGACACAAACGCCCTGCTGGACAAAATCTGCGGCCCGGGTACAGACTATATGGTACGCCCGCCCTATGGCCATATCAATGAGGGCGCGGCCCAGGCTGTGGGTTTGCCCTGCATCCTTTGGTCTTTTACGCCGAAAGACTGGGTGTATACGGACGCGGACGCCATAAAGCAGCAGATAGTGGACGGTGTACATGAGGGCGATATCATTTTGCTGCATGATAAAAAGATGGGAACAGTGGAAGGCAGCCTTGCGGCTATTGACGAACTGCAGGCCCAGGGCTATGAGTTTGTCACAGTGCGGGAGCTTTTCCGCAGGCAGGGGCGCACAGCGGAAAATGCCAAGTGGTATACAGGAGGAAGCCTTGTGAAGGATTTTCAGGATCCCGGCCCTGTCCAAAGCCCCCAAATCTCCTATACAGTGGGGCAGGGCAGCCTGGAGGTGTCCATTTCCGGCCCTGCCGGGGTGCCCTTGTATTATTCCGCAGACGGCTCTCCCTTAAACCAGCAGAGCCGCCTCTATACCGGGCCTTTCACGGTTACTGGGCCTTGTACCATCAGGGCCTGCTCCGCCTATAACATGAACGGCAGCCGCAGTGAGACTGTGGAAGAGCAGATTGCCCAGGCCACAGCCTTCACCCCGGTGCTGCGCCTGGAAAACGGCCTGCTCGCTATGGAAGGGGTGCAGGAGGGCGCCCAGATCCACTATACCCTGATCGGGGCGCAGGACAGCGGCGGGGAAAAGCTTTATACCGGGCCTGTGGCGGTAAAGCCTGGGACAGTGGCCGCGGCCTACGCGGCGGGAGAGGGTTTCTTTCCCAGCGGGACGGCCAAACTTGCCTATTCCCCTTTGGGAAATGTGTTCCGCGATGTTTTTCCCGCAGACTGGTATTTCGACTCTGTGGACAAGGTGGCGGCAGAGGGCATTATGCTGGGAACAGGCGAGGGCCGTTTTTTCCCTGCGGATCAGGTGACCAGGGGCCAGCTTGCCACTTTCCTGCACCGGGCCTCCCGGGAGGCCTCGGCTGTCTCCATCGGAGACAGCCATCCCTTTACTGATGTGCCGGAAGGGGAGTATTACGCAGAAGCTGTGGCATGGGCCTATGAAAACGGCATTGTAACAGGGTATGGGGACGGCACCTTCCAGCCGGACAGGAAGGTGAGCCGGCAGGAGCTGGCGGCTGTTTTTGTCCGGTACCTTCGGCATAAAGGCGTGGTATCCGCCCAGCCAGAAGATGTAAGCGGCTACACAGACGCCGCCTTCATTGAAGAATGGGCTGTGGAGGCTGTGGGCGCCATGACGGCCCTGGAGCTTCTCAAGGGAGACGCAAACGGCGCTTTCCGGCCCAAGGCAGGGGCCTCCCGGGGGGAAACCGCCGCTGTGCTTGTGCGCATGGAAAAATATCTGGCATGACGTTTAATTGCCTGGCAGTAAAAAAGAACCCCCCTGTGTACCCGTTGTACATGGGGGGCCTTTTTATTTTGCGGAGGTTTTTAGAAGGTGTACTTTTTGCCGGTCTTGTAGGACTCATAAGCGCCCACCATGAACTTGGTGAGGGCCACAGCGTCTTCTATGCCGTTAGGGGCTTCGCCAATGCCGTTTACCGCGTCAATCCAGGCGTCGATGGGCATGGTGGACTTCTCGGGCAGATCTGTTTTCTGCACTAGCTTGTTGTCGGTTTCCTCGCAGCTATACTCCAGGATGTCATTATGTACCATCAGGGAGCCTTTGGTGCCGCTCATTTCCATTACATAGGGAATGCCGGTGGTGACAAAGCCAGTTTCAGAAACGCCGATGGTGCCGTTTGCAAACTCGATAACGGAAACCGCGTTTTCCTCTACAGGCTTGCCTGTAACCTCGGTGAACATGGAAACAACAGACTTAGGCTCGCCCAAGAACCAGTTCAGGGTGTACATGGGATGTGCGCCCAGATCCATCATGGCGCCGCCGCCGGTCTGGGAAGCGTCATAGAAATGGGGCGGCAGCCAGCCGGCAGTGCTGCCGTTGTGATAGTTATGCACGCGGGCATAGGTGATTTGCCCCAGCTTGCCGCTGTCCACCAGCTCTTTGGCGGCTTTCAGGGTGGGCCAGGTTTTGTGGGGATAGGAGATAGTGAACTTCACGCCGCTTTCCTTGATAGCCTTGGCGATCTGCTCTGCTTCCTCGTTGGTAAAGGCCAGCACCTTTTCGGTGAAGATGTGCTTTTTGGCTTTGGCCGCAGCCATGAGCACCTCTGTGTGCTGGCAGGTGGCGGTGGTGATGGACACAGCGTCGATGGTTTCGTCATCCCAGATGGCCTGGAGATCCGGCTGGAAGGGAATGCCGAATTTCTCCGCCATGGCCTTGCCGCGCTCCTGGTCGTCATCCCACAGGCAGCAAAGTTCTGCCTTGGGATTCTCCTGGATAGCGGTGGTGTACTCCCGGGTGTGTACGTGCCATGCGCCGATAACTGCTACTTTCATGCGTAATACATCCTTTCTTTGACTGTAAATGGACAATGAGAGGGAGGCGGGAACATATCCATGCCCTTTCCCGTCTCTGGCAGAGAGACGGCTTTCCCATGTCCTGTACGTCAACAGTGTACACTACCTGGAGGAAAAGTGCAAGGGGGTTTGGGAAGATTATTTTTTGAACAGGGAAAAGGGGAGGCGAAATCTTTGGGCAGGCTTCCCTCTGGCGCGGACGGTATTGACGGGCGGCGCTTCCAAGTGGTATAATTTTTCAAAATCCACATGAAAAGGAGCGTGGCGACGTGAGCGGCATCAATGAGATAGGCCCCCGGCTGCGGGAGCTGCGGGAAGCGAGCGACTACACAGCAGAGCAGCTTGCCCGGGAGCTGCACCTGGATCCGGCAGTGTATCAGGGCTATGAAGAGGACGGGCGGGATATCCCCATCAGCGTGATATATGAGATAGCAAACAAATTTAAGGTGGACTTTACAGAGATTGCCACAGGCGTGCCGGCCCGCCTGGATACATACCATATTGTGCGCCGGGGCCAGGGCCGGGTGGTGAACCGCAACCCGGAGTACCATTTTGAGGACTTGGCCTTCCGGTACGCGGATAAAATCATGCAGCCGCTGCTGGTAACGCTGGAGCCTACCGACGAGGCGGCAAAGCTTATCACCCACCCGGGCCAGGAGTTTAACCTGGTGCTGGAGGGCGTTGTGGTGGTGTGCATAGGGGAGAAGGAGTTTGAGCTGAAGGCTGGGGATTCCATTTATTTTAATCCCACCCTGCCCCATGGGCAGCGCTGCGGCGGCAGCGGGAAGGCCAGGTTTGTCACAGTTATTACAGAGTGAGCACGCCCCCGGCCCGCAAACCGGGAGGCGGAGCCTCCCGCGCCCGGCTTTGCCGGGCGGCCTGTCCTGGACAGGCGTTTGCGGGCTGGGGCTGCCGGCTCAATGCCCCTACAGGAAAGGATGAAGAAAATGGACTATCTCTTGCAAAAATATATGCCCCGCATAGACTTTGACAGCTATGAGGACTTCCGGGCAAACTATAAAATCAATGTGCCGGAGGACTTTAACTTCGGCTTTGACGTGGTGGACGCCTGGGCGCAGGCAGAGCCGGAGAAAAGGGCGCTGGTGTGGTGCGACGAGTCCGGGGAAGAGAAGGTGTTTACCTTTACGGACATCATGAAGCTTTCTGCCCGGGCGGCAAACTTTTTCCGCGCCCAGGGGGTGAAAAAAGGCTCTGTGGTCATGCTCATCCTCCGCCGCCGGTGGGAATACTGGATATGTGCCGCGGCCCTCCACAAGCTGGGCGCTGTGCTGATTCCCGGCACCCTGCAGCTTACGAAAAAGGATATCGTATACCGGGGCAACGCCGCGAAAATACATGGCATTGTCTGCGTAAACGATCCCTTTGTCATTTCCCAGGTGGAAGCGGCTCAGGGGGAGATTCCCAGCCTGCAAATGAAAGCCCTGGCGGCGGAGAGCCGGGAAGGGTGGCTGAACCTGGACGAGAAAATCATGGGGTATCCGGATGAATTTCCCCGGCCTTCAGGGGAAGAGGCCACCCGCTGGGACGATATCATGCTGGTATATTTCACCTCCGGCACCACGGGAATGCCCAAAATGGTGCAGCACAACTTTGCCCACCCCTTGGGCCACGTGACCACCGCCCGTTACTGGCAGTGCGTGGAGGAAAACAAGCTCCACATGAGCGTGTCCGACTCCGGCTGGGCCAAGTTCGGCTGGGGGAAAATTTACGGCCAGTGGCTGTGCGGGGCTACGGTTTTCTGTTATGACATGCTGGGAAAATTCGAGCCTGCCCGCCTGCTCTCGCACCTGGAAAAATACAAGGTGACTACCTTCTGCGCGCCGCCCACTATGTTCCGGTTTATGCTTCAGGAGGATGTGTCCCGGTATGACCTGTCCTCCATCCACCACTGCGCCACTGCCGGGGAGCCTTTAAACCCGGAAGTGGTGAAAAAGTGGAAGGAGCTTACGGGCCTGCAAATTTACGAGGGCTTCGGCCAGAGCGAAGGCCCTGTGCTGCTGGCAAACTTCAAGTGGATACCCCCCATCCCCGGCTCTACCGGAAAGCCCAATCCCCTGTATGACATGCAGCTAGTGGACAGGGAGGGGAATCTCTGCGAGGACGGCGAGGAGGGCACCATCGCCATTATGGACGTAAAAAGCAGGCCTCCGGTGGGCCTCTTTACAGGCTATTTCCAGAATCCTGCCATGACAGAGGAAAAGCTGGGCGGCGATTACTACGATACCGGAGACGTGGCCTGGCGGGACAGCGACGGCTATTTCTGGTTTGTGGGGCGCAATGACGATGTTATCAAGTGCTCGGGATACCGCATCGGGCCTTTCGAGGTGGAGTCTGCCCTGGTGGAGCACCCGGCTGTGGTGGAATGCGCCATTACAGGCGCGCCGGATCCTATCCGGGGCCAAGTGGTGAAGGCTACCATTGTGCTGGCAAGGGGCTATGAAGGTACGCCGGAACTGACAAAGGAGCTGCAAGCTTATGTGAAAAAGGCCACAGCCCCTTATAAGTATCCCCGGATCATTGAATATGTGGCAGAGCTGCCCAAGACCCTGGGGGGGAAAATCAAGCGTGCCCAAATCCGGCAGATGGATACCGCCGGGAAGCCCTAGATACAGCCGTCGGGCCTGTGGGACACCGCTGACACCCTTCTCAGGCCTGGATCCACAGGCCCTGTGGTGGTCACGGCGGCGCAGCCGGTGAGATAAAGGGCCAGCAGGCAGAGGAGAAGCCAGTATACAGTTTTTTTCATGGGAATCGCCATGGGGGTACAAAAGCCATGAAAAAGCGGCGTTTTGCGCCCCGCATCTTTCCTTTCCTTCGTGTTTTTTTGCTTTAACAGCCCATTTTTCACAGATTTTGGGAAACAAAAGCCCCACCCTCAAAAAGCAGAGAGGGCGGGGCTTTCTCCTGTTTTCCCAATACCTGCTGGGAATAGGGTTTGCCATTATTCTTGGATATATTCCCGGACGTGGAAATCCGCCCCCACGTTTTCACAAAGGCGGCGGCACTCGTCCATTTCCTCCTGGGCCATGGTGCTCACCACCGTCATGCGCACGTGGGGGACGTTGAGAACCGCGTCAGCGGTAAAGCGCAGGATGGCGGGAAGGGCCTCCAGGCCAAACCGACTGTGACACAAGTCGTCATACCTTTTGGGTGTGCTGGCGTTCAGGCTGACAGACACCGCGTCCACCCGCCCGTCCAGCTCCAGGGAGGCCTTTTTCCCGGTAATCAGGTTGGCTAAGCCGTTGGTGTTAATGCGGATAAAGTGGGAGCCATGCTCTTTCAGGCGGTCGCACAGCCACATCATATCGTCCCAGCGGCAGGCAGGCTCGCCATAGCCGCAAAAGACGATCTCATGGTAGGCGTTCAGATCCCGCCGCTGCAAATTCTCCCAAACCTCCTCCTTAGACGGCTCGCCGTTCCGGTACCAGAGGTTTGTGGCATAGAGGCTGCCGTCGCTGTTATTGCGCAGGCAGAAATCACAGCGGTTGGGGCAATGGTTTGTCATGTTTACGTAGAGGTTTTTCCCGTATTCGTATGTAACGCTGGCGCCGAACTTGGGATCGATCTCATCTGGCTTGCTTCCGTACAGCATGGTTTTCGCTCCGTTTCTTTGGAATCTTTCAGTATGTTTATAACTGCCTCTAAGAAACTTTTTGAAAAAAGTTTCTTAGGAATCTTCAAAAATTTTAAGACGCGCCAAGTGAGAGAATGGCGCCGCCTTTTTGGCCCGGCAGCCAAATGCCTGCTAAGCCTAATCCTTTTAGAGACGCGCCAAGAGAGAAAATAGCGCAACCCTTTTAGCCTGTCAGTTTATGCCGAACAGCTTTTTTGTGTTTTCGATGGCGGCATTTGCAATGGTTTGAGGTTCTTCCCCCCGTATTTCCGCAATTTTCTCAATGACATAGGCGATAAGGGAGGAGTCGTTGCGCTTGCCGCGATAGGGCACAGGCGCCATGTAAGGGGCGTCCGTCTCCAGCAGCAGGCGGTCCAGCGGGATTTCCCGGGCCACATCTACGGCGTGGCGGGCGTTTTTAAAGGTCACCACACCTCCAAGGCCGATATACAGCCCCAGGCCCAGTACCTGCCGGGCTGTTTCCAGGCTGCCGGAAAAGCAGTGTACCACGCCCCGGGGACGATATTTTTCCAGGAAAGAAAGGGTGTCTGCATGGGCTTCCCGGTCGTGTACCACTACAGGCAGGCCCAGACGGTTTGCCAGTTCCAGTTGGGCGGCAAACACCTCCTGCTGGCGCTCCTTGGGGCAAGCGTCCAGCCAGTGGTAGTCCAGGCCAATTTCTCCCACCGCCACCATTTTTTCCTCTGAAAGCCACCTTTCCACCTGGGAAAGCCAGTCCTCCGGCAGAACCTTGGCGCACTCCGGGTGGATGCCCGCCGCGCCGTACACGTATGCATAGCGCCTGCAAAGCTTGACTGTGGCTTCGCAGCCGGGGATGTCGCTGCCCATGTTCAGAATGCCTATTACGCCTTTCTGAGGCAGGGTTTCCCCTAAAAGCTTTTCCCGGTCGCTGTCAAACTGCTGGCTGTCATAATGGGCATGGGAATCGAAAATTCGAATCCCAGGGGAATCAGAAATGGGTAAAATGTTTTCACTCATAGTCGCTTGCTTTATATCTGTTTAAAATTTTATTATAGCCTATGATAAGCGCGGGTATGCCGCCAATGCAGGATACCACCAGCAGAATCCCCGACGCCATGGGGAGCCAGAAGCCCAGCAGCCCGGAAATCCAGAAAGGCAAAGAGAAAATTGTCCACATGCGGGAGTTTGCCCGGTTGTAGGCAGGAATGTCTGCGATGCTTTCCCGGTCAACAGTGCTGCCCGACCAGAACCAGACAGGCTTTTTATAGCGCCGGGCAAATATAGCCCAGCCCAGGAAAGCGGCGGCGCAAATCCAGCAGGACGCAACTAAAACAGCCGTACCAAACCAACTAATGTTCATAAAAGACACACTCCTTTGAATTTTGTTTTTCTTGCAGTTTTTGGAAGGTTCTTAGGAAAGCTGCCCGCGGCATGGGTGCAGCGCCACGCTGCTTAGCACAGCTTGGCCCCGGCGGGAATGGAGTCGTCCACTATCAGCAGGTGCAAAGCCTCCTCGCCCTTTTCCTTGTGGACGGCGGAGATAAGCATGCCGCAGCTTTCCAGGCCCATCATTTTCCGAGGGGGCAGGTTTACAATGGCAATGAGGGTTTTGCCGATAAGGGCTTCCGGCTCATACCATTTGTGGATGCCGGAGAGAATCTGCCTGTCTGTGCCGGTGCCGTCATCCAGGGTAAAGCGCAAAAGCTTGTCGCTCTTTTTCACAGCCTCGCAGGCCTTCACCTTTACAGCCCGGAAGTCAGACTTGCAGAAGGTGCCAAAGTCCACCTGCTCTGTAAGCTGCGGCTCCACCTCGATTTCCGGCACAGGCATGTTGGCAAGCCTTTTTTCCTCAGCCTTTTCAAGCACCTCGTTTTCGTCCAGGCGGGCAAAGAGAATCTCCGGCTTGTCGGTAACCTTGTTTCCGCTGGGATACAGCCCGGTTTTGTCCAGATCTGCCCACACGCGGGGCTGTGCGTTTAACTGCCAGAAAATATTCTCGCAGGTGCCCGGCAGGAAGGGCTGCAAGAGGGAAGCCCCTGTGCAGATGCAGTCCACCAGGTTATACAGCACAGTTTGCAGCCGGGGCAGCTTTGCCTCGTCCTTGGCCAAGGCCCAGGGCATGGTTTCGTCAATATATTTATTGCAGCGCTTAAACAGGCTCATAATCTCTGTGATGGCGTCTGCGGCCCGCAGGCTCTCCATCTTTGCCGCCGCCTTGTCCCGGCAGGCGCTGACAAAGCCTTTTAGATCATCGTCCACAGGCTCCGTTACCCCGGCGTCTGTTACCACGCCGCCGAAATACTTATTGCTCATGGAAATGGTGCGGTTTACAAGGTTCCCCAGCACGTTTGCCAAATCGGAATTGTTCCGCTCGCACACCAGCTCCCAGGTGAGGTTGCCGTCGTTGTCATAAGGCATCTCATGCAGCACAAAGTAACGGATGGGATCCACGCCGAACACATCCACCAGATCGTCCGCGTAAATGGTGTTACCCTTACTTTTGCTCATCTTCCCGCCGTTCATCAGAAGCCAGGGGTGCCCGAACACCTGCTTGGGCAGGGGCAAATCCAGGGCCATGAGGAAGATGGGCCAGTAGAGGGTGTGGAAACGGATGATATCTTTGCCGATAAGGTGCAGATCGGCGGGCCAAAGCTTGTGGAATTTCTCCTCAGATTCCCCGCCGCAGTGGTAGCCAATGCCGGTGATATAATTTGTCAGGGCGTCCAGCCACACATATACTACATGCTTGGGGTCAAAATCCACAGGAATGCCCCAGGTGAAGGAGGTGCGGGACACGCACAGATCCTGGAGGCCCGGCAGCAGGAAGTTGTTCATCATCTCGTTTTTCCGGGACACAGGCTGGATAAACTCCGGGTGGCTGTTGATGTGGTCGATAAGCCGCTGGGCATACTTGCTCATCTTAAAAAAATAGGCTTCCTCCTGGGCCGGGTGGACTTCCCGCCCGCAGTCCGGGCATTTGCCGTCCACAAGCTGGCTTTCGGTGAAGAAGGATTCGCAGTCTGTGCAGTAAAGCCCCTCATAGGAGCTTTTGTAAATGTCTCCCTGATCATAAAGCTTTTTAAAGACCTTCTGGATTTCCTTCTCGTGATACTCGTCTGTGGTGCGGATAAAATAATCGTAGGACACGTTCATCAAGTCAAACTGCCCCTTGATAATGCCGGCGATTTTGTCCACATATTCCTTGGGGCTGACCCCCGCGGCAGCGGCCTTCAGCTCGTTTTTCTGGCCGTGCTCGTCGGTGCCTGTCTGGAACCACACGTCATAGCCCTCCAGGCGCTTGAAGCGGGCGATTGCGTCTGCCAGCACGATTTCATACACGTTGCCGATATGGGGCTTGCCAGAGGTGTAGGCAATTGCTGTGGTTAAATAATACTTTCCTTTGTTTTCTGCCATGGTTTTCTTTCATCCTTTCTGCGGCAAACCGCAGGATATTATATCTTCATTCTTATAGTATGGCTGCCCTTGGGCCGCAGGCCCCGGCGCTGGGAACAAAAATCCCCAGCGCCCCCTACATTCGCCGGCAGGGCATAAACAGCGTGGTATGATGAAAAGGCATGAAATCCCTCCTACCTGAAAATCAGGGCTGAAAGCACAGAGCCTGCCATCAACAGGGCCAGCATGGCGGCGGTGACGCGGATAAACAGCTTGCGGCGCTTGTCATTATAGCCTTTCATAGGGGAAAACCTGCCCTTCTGTTCTGAAATCTGGATATACCATGCTATTTTAGCATTTTTTTTCACATTTGTAAAGTTTGACTTTCTCTCCCGGAAGGTTTACACTTTATACTTGAATAGGTTTTTGAATAAAACCGCAAGGAAAGGATGGAAGTGAACAATGCAGCAGAGGGAATTGACCTGCGCCGCCATACACGATCTTTCAGGCTTTGGGAAGTGCTCGCTGACAGTGGCCCTGCCGGTGCTGTCCGCCTGCGGGGTGGAGGTTTCAGCCCTGCCCACGGCAGTGCTGTCCACCCATACAGGAGGCTTTGCAGGATATATCTACCGGGATTTGACCCCGGAGCTTCTGCCCATGGCAAAGCACTGGGAAAGCGTGGGGGCGCGCTTTAAAGCGCTGTACAGCGGCTTTCTGGGCAGCGGGGGGCAGATTGGCATGGTGGAGGAGATTTTTGAAATGTTCCGGGAGCCAGAAAGCCTTGTACTGGTGGATCCGGTGATGGGGGACGGGGGGAAGCTCTACAGCACCTACACCCAGGAGATGGCGGACGGCATGGTGCGCCTGTGCCGCCGGGCAGACGTGGTGGCCCCCAACATGACGGAGGCCTGCCACATCCTGGGCCTGCCCTATGACCCAGGCCCCTACACCCGGGAGGGGCTGGAAAGCCTTTTGCGGGCGCTTTGCGGTTTAGGCCCCCGGCAGGCGGTACTTACAGGGGCATGGCTGCAAAAGGGAGAGCTGGGCGCGGCCTGCTTTGACCGGGAGACAGGGGAAATGCGCCTTTCCCTGCGCCCGGAAATCCCCGGCTATTTCCATGGCACAGGGGATCTCTTTTCCTCCACCCTCCTGGGCGGGCTTCTAAACGGAATGACCCTTTATGAAGCCTGCGATACGGCTGTGGAATTTACCCACCGCACCATTGTCACCACAGCCCAAAGCGGCGGGGACACCCGCTTCGGGCCGAAATTTGAAACCCACCTGCCCTGGCTTGCCCGGCTGATGGAGGAAAAGCGGAAAAGCCGCAAGTGACAGAAAAAGAAGGAGGGAGGCACACTTTTTGTTGCAATTTGCCGGGAAATCCGCTACAATAGGGGTGAGCGGTTTTTTGCTGGTTTAAAGCGGCAAAACCACCGGCATGCCCAAAGAAAGGAAAGTGGTTAGAAGAGTGGGGGAAAGATTTTTTCAAAAAGACGTGGAAACCATGGGCCGCAAAGAGCTGGACGCACTGCAGCTCCAGCGGCTGCGGCGCATGGTAGACTATTGCTACAACCATGTGCCCTTTTATCATAAGCGCCTGGGGGAGGCGGGGATTACAGGCGGGGATAAAATCAAGGCCCTGTCGGATATCCAGTACATACCCTTTACCACAAAGGACGATATCCGGGATAACTACCCTTTCGGAATGCTGGCTGTGCCCATGAAAGACATTGTGCGCATCCACGCCTCCTCCGGCACCACAGGCAAGCCCACTGTGGGGGCCTATACAAAGGGCGACATTGAACAGTGGTCCGACTTTATGGCCCGGGTGGTCACGGCCGCCGGGGTGACGGAGGAGGACGTTATCCAGATATCCTTTGGATACGGGCTGTTCACCGGGGCCTTGGGCCTGCATTTCGGGCTGGAGAAAATTGGGGCAACGGTAATCCCGGCCTCCTCCGGGAACTCGGAAAAGCAGTTGATGATGCTCCGGGACTTCGGGGTGACGGGCCTTGTGGCCACTCCCTCCTATGCCCTGTACCTGGGGGAGCTGGTGCGGGAAAGCGGCTATCCCAGGGAGGCCTACGGGAAGCTGCGCCACGGCATCCTGGGCAGCGAGGGCTGCACCCCGGAAATGCGCGCCCGCATTGAGGAAACCCTGGGCGTAAGGGTTACGGACAATTACGGCATGACAGAGCTGCAAGGCCCTGGCGTTTCAGGGGAGTGCCTGTGCCGCTGCGGCCTGCACTTTAACGAGGACGGCTTTTTGCCGGAGATTATCGACCCGGACACCCTGCGGCCCAAGGCCCGGGGGGAAGCGGGGGAACTGGTGGTAACCACCTTGCTGCGGGAGGGCATGCCTGTGTTGCGCTACCGCACCAAGGACATCACCCGGCTGCACTACGAGCCTTGCGCCTGCGGCCGCACCCACGCGCGTATGGAAAAGGTGATGGGCCGCACAGATGACATGCTGATTATCAAGGGCGTGAACGTGTTCCCCTCCCAGATCGAAAGCGTGCTGGTGGGCATGGAGAACGTGGGGCCGCACTATCAGCTTGTGGTCACCCGGAAAAACTTCCTGGACAGGCTGGAGGTCAAGGTGGAGCTGACCGACGGCAGCCTCCTGGAAAGCTTTGGGGAACTGCAGGCCCTGCAGGGGAAGATACACGACAGGCTCAAGAGCGTGCTGGGGCTGGAGACAAAGGTTTCCCTGGTGTCGCCGAAGTCCCTGGAGCGCTTCCAGGGTAAGGCAAAGCGGGTGCTGGACTTGCGAAATGAAAAAGAGTAAGCTGTTATCCAGGAAGGATGGAACGGCGTGGAATACAAAGAAAGGAGCGGTACAGGGCATAAAGGGCTGTGCTTTCACAGGCTTTTGCGCGAATTCTGTATCGCGGGGCGATTGAAATGAAACAACTGTTACTTGGCAACGAGGCTGTGGCCCGGGGCCTGTATGAAGCGGGGGTGCGGGTGGTGTCCAGCTACCCGGGAACCCCCAGCACGGAAATAACGGAAGCGGCGGCAAAGTTCCCGGAGCTTGCCTGCGAGTGGGCGCCCAACGAAAAGGTGGCGGCGGAGGCCGCCGCCGGGGCCGCTGTCGGCGGGGCCAGATCCTTCTGCGCCATGAAGCACGTGGGGCTGAACGTGGCGGCGGATCCGGTTTTCACTATGAGCTACATAGGAGTAAACGGCGGCATGGTGCTGGCTGTGGCGGACGACCCGGGCATGCATTCCTCCCAGAACGAGCAGGACTCCCGCAACTATGCGAAAGCCGCCAAACTTCCCATGCTGGAGCCAGCAGACTCCCAGGAGTGCAAGGAATTCGCGAAGCTGGGCTATGCCCTTTCCGAGGAATTTGACACCCCGGTGCTTTTGCGGCTGACCACCCGGGTGTCCCATGCCCGCAGCGTGGTGGAGTGCGGGGAGCGGCGGGAAATCCCCTTAAAGGAATATAAAAAGGATCCGGCGAAAAACGTGATGCTGCCTGCCTTTGCCCGGCCTAAGCACGAGAAGGTGGAGGCCCGCACCCAGGCCCTTGCAGAGTGGGCGGAGCGGTGCGAAATCAACAGGATTGAGAACAACGGGGCGAAAATTGGCATTATCTGCGCCGGGGCAGTGTACCAGTATGCCAGGGAGGCCATGGGGGATTCCGCCAACTACCTGAAGCTGGGCATGGTATACCCCCTGCCCCAGAAGCTGCTGCGGGACTTTGCCGCACAGTGCGAAACCCTGTATGTGGCGGAGGAGCTGGACGATTTTATTGAGTCCCACTGCAAGGCCCTGGGCCTGGAGGTTGTGGGCAAGGAGCTGTTCCCCCGCTGCGGGGAGCTTTCCCAGCGGCTTATAAAAAAGCTGCTTACCGGGGAGGAAGCCCCCAGCGCGGCCCTGGAAGGCCCTCTGCCTGTGCGCCCGCCTGTCATGTGCTGCGGGTGCCCCCACAGGGGCCTGTTCTATGCCTTGAAGCAGGAGAAGGTGTATGTCAGCGGGGACATTGGCTGTTATACCCTGGGGGCCTCCGCACCCCTTTCCGCTATGGACGCCTGCATCTGCATGGGAGCCTCTGTCTCGGCCCTCCATGGCTATAACAAGGCCCGGGGAGAGGGAGCTGCTAAGAAGGCTGTGGCGGTTATCGGTGACTCCACCTTTATCCATTCCGGCATCACCAGCCTCATTGACATTGCGTATAACCGCACCAATTCCACTGTCATTATCCTGGATAACTCAATCACCGGCATGACAGGCCACCAGCAGAACCCCTCCACAGGCTTTAACATCTACAACGAGCCTGCCCAGGCGGTAGATCTGGAGGCCCTGTGCTGCGCAGTGGGTATCCGCCGGGTGCGGGTGGTAGATCCTTATGACCTGAAGCTGACCCGGCAGGTTCTCAAGGAGGAGCTTGAGGCAAAGGAGCCTTCGGTGATTATCAGCCGCAGGCCCTGCGCCCTGTTAAAGACGGTGAAGCACAGCGCCCCCTTAGAGGTAAGCGGGGAAAAATGCATAGGCTGCAAGGCCTGCATGGGGATAGGATGCCCTGCCATCAGCATGCGGGACGGCAAGGCGCTTATCGACCCCACCCAGTGCGTGGGCTGCGGGGTGTGTACGGCGCTCTGCGGGAAAGGAGCGATAGCATGAGCCAGACAAAAAGCGTGATGATTGTAGGCGTGGGCGGGCAGGGCACCCTGCTTGCCAGCCGGATTTTAGGCAGCGCCATGCTGCAAAAAGGCTATGACGTGAAGGTAGGGGAGGTTCATGGCATGAGCCAGCGGGGCGGCTCTGTGGTCACCTATGTGCGCTTCGGGGAAAAGGTGTTTTCCCCGGTTATCGAGCGGGGGGAAGCGGATGTGCTTCTGGCCTTTGAGCAGTTGGAGGCGGCAAGGGCCTTGCCTTACATGAAAAGCGGCGGCACAGCGGTGGTGAACACCCAGAAAATAGACCCCATGCCTGTGGTGACCGGGCAGGCGGCTTACCCCCAGGGCCTGCTTGCGGCCATGGAGGAAAAGGGCGCAAAGGTTTTGGCGGTTGACGCTCTAAAGCTTTCTGAGGAGGCAGGCTCCCAGAAGGCGGTGAACGTGGTGCTTATCGGTGCCATGGCCCGGCACCTGGATCCGGATGAAGATCTGTGGCTGGAGGCGGTGCGGGCCTGCGTGCCGGAAAAGTTCTATGCGCTGAACGAAAAGGCCTTCCGGCTGGGGTTCGGGGCATAAGGCCACAATAAACTGTAAAGGAATGATGTGGTATGCCAAATTATTTTCAGCCCGAAATTGAATGCGCTTCCCGGGAAACCCTGCGGGAAATACAGTCCAAGCGGCTGGCGGACATGGTGAAGCGCTGCTATGAAAATGTCCCCTTCTATAAAAAGAAGTTTGACGCCATTGGCCTCAAGCCAGAAGATGTGAAATCTATTGACGACATCGTGAAGCTGCCCTTCACAGAGAAGCAGGATCTCCGGGATACCTACCCCTTCGGCCTGGTGGCAGTGCCCCGGGGGGAGCTGGCCCGTATCCACGCCTCCTCCGGCACCACAGGCAAGCAGACGGTGGTGGCCTATACAGCCAGGGATTTGGACACCTGGGCCACCGGGGCCGCCAGGGCCATTGTGGCAGTGGGCGGCAAGAAGGAGGATCTGGTACACGTGTCCTATGGCTACGGGCTTTTTACAGGGGGCCTGGGGCTGCACGACGGCGCGGAAAAGCTGGGGGCGGCAGTTATCCCTGTGTCCAGCGGCAACACCAACCGGCAGGTGCAAATTTTGCAGGACTATGGCAGCGACATCCTCTGCTGCACCCCCAGCTATGCCATGTATATCGGGGAAACCGTCCGGGACAAGGGCATAGACCCTGAAAGCCTGCGGGTGCGCATCGGCATTTTCGGGGCAGAGCCTTGGACAGAGGAAATGCGCCGGGAGATTGAAAAGGCCCTGGCCATAAAGGCCTATGACATTTACGGCCTTTCGGAAATTGCCGGGCCTGGGGTTTCCTGCGAGTGCCAGGAGCAGGCGGGCATGCATGTGCAGGAGGATTATTTCTATCCGGAAATTATCGATCCCGTAACCGGGGAGCAGCTTCCCGACGGCGTGGAAGGAGAGCTGGTGTTCACCTGCATCGGCAAGGAAGCCCTGCCATTGGTGCGCTACCGCACCAGGGACATTGCCTCTCTGACCCATGAGGTGTGCAAATGCGGGCGCACCACTGTGCGCATGACAAAGCCCAAGGGCCGCACGGACGACATGCTCATTATCCGGGGCATCAACGTGTTCCCCTCCCAGATTGAAAGCGTGCTGCTTGATTTGGGCATGGATCCCAACTACCGCATGGTGGTGGACAGAAAGAATAATCTGGACACGCTGGAAGTGCAGGTGGAGATGAACAGCGGCATGTTCTCCGACACCGTGCGCAATCTGGAAAAAGTGGAAAAGCGCATTGCCGGCGCGCTCCAGTCCACCCTGAACATTGCGGCGAAAATCACCCTTCTGGAACCTAAGTCCCTCCAGCGCTCTGAAGGCAAGGCCAAACGGGTGGAGGACAGGAGAAAGTTTTAAAGGCAATGCGAACCGGAAGAAAGGAGAGTTTGTATGTATGTAAGGCAGGCGGAAACAGGGGACGTTTCCCGTATCGCGGAGATTTTTGTTTTCGTGCGCCGGGAGAAATTCTTCCCCATTTTCCAGTATGAGCCATATTCCTTTGGGGAGCTGCAGGTGCTGCCTGTTGCCCGGGAATACCTGGACAGCCCCAGCCGCCTGCAGGACGTGCTGGTGTATGACGACGGCATTGTGCGGGGCTTCCTGGAGATGGATGGCGGCGAAATAAAGCACCTGTATGTGGAATCCTTCTTCCGGGGCCAGGGCATTGGCGGGGCGCTGCTGGAACAGGCGGTGCAGGCCCGGGGGGCTTCCTGGCTGTGGGCCTTGGAAAAGAACCCGGACGCCATCCGCTTTTATGAGCGCCATGGCTTTGCCCTCACCGGGGAGCGGGTGCTGGAGGAAGATACAGAGGAATATCTGCTGCGGATGGAAAGAAAATAAACTTTATCTATATATATTTGTATTCTTTTAAAGGAGGAGCGATTATGCAAATTCAACAGTTGTCCGTCTTTATTGAGAACAAGCCGGGCCGTCTGGCGGAAATTACCGAGGTGCTGGCTGGAGCGGAAATCGACATCCGGGCCATTTCTGTGGCGGATACCAGCGATTTCGGCATCCTGCGGGTGATTGTAGACCGGCCCCAGGACGCTGTGGATGCCTTGAAGGCCCATGGCATGACTGTGTCCCTGACAAACGTGATAGCAGTGGGCATTCCGGATGTTTCCGGATCCTTTGCCAAGGTGGTGCGGCTGCTGTCCGACAAGGGCTTTGACCTGGAGTACATGTATGCCTTTATCAGCCGGGACAAGGGCAAGGCCTTTGTCATTATCCGGGTGGATCAGGGCCAGCAGGCCGCGGAGGCCCTAAAGGCCGACGGCTGGGAAATCCTCACCCAGGATGTTTTAAGCCATATGTAAACCCGCCATGGGAGAACAGGGAGGAAGCACCAGCCCTTTTGTGCCCGGTTCTGTTTCCTTCTCTGTGTGTTTCACACTACCCCCATATAAAGCGAGGGAGCGCCTTCCCGCAGGAGGGCGCTCCTTTTGCCTGCGAAAGGCCCCTTTCCCTGGGACAAATATTGCGCCTTCCTCCGGCATATGATGCAGGGAGGCATACTGTAAAAAACCGGAAGAGAGAAGCGCCATGGGCAGAAAGCCAGGCGGTTACTATACGATATATCTGTGCAGATGGCTGTATCGCATGGCGGTTTTTTGGAAAGGCGGGGTGCGGATGCAAAACCAGGGAGAGAAGCGGGGCGGGCAGAGCTTTTTATGGGGGGCCTTGATCCTCACAGCCGGGATGGCAGTGGTGAAGGTGGTGGGGGCGCTGTTTAAAATTCCCCTCCAGCGGATTATCGGAGAATATGGCATGGGGCTTTTCAACGTGGCCTATAATTTTTACGGGCCGGTTTTCAGCCTGGCAACAGCGGGCTTCCCAGTGGCGGTATCCCGCCTTGTGTCGGAAAGCAGCTCCCAGGGGCGCTGGCAGGATGTGGACGAGGTGCGAAAAGCCGCCCTGCCCCTGTTTCTGGGGATAGGGGCCATAGGAACTATAGGGGTCACCCTGGCGGCCCCCTTTTACTGCGAGTTTGCCGTAGGCAGCCCCCAGGCCCTTTTCCCCATGCTGGCCTTGGCCCCGGCGGTGCTGTTCGCCTGCTGCGGCTCCGTTTACAGAGGGTATTTTGCCGGGCTGGGAGATATGCGGCCCACAGCGGTTTCGGAGATTATAGAAGCCCTGATCAAGCTGGTGCTGGGCCTCTGGTGCGCCGGGGCCATTGCCCAGGCGGGCCAGCGGGAACTGGCCCAGAGCGGGACGGTGTTCGGCTTTGCCCCGCCTACAGCGGACGCGGGGGAATTCCTGGTGCTGGCCCTGTCCGCGGCTGGGGCTGTGCTGGGGGTGACGGCAGGCTCTTTGGGCGCGCTTTTGTACCTGTGGATCCGTTTCCGCCTGGGGGGCAGGGCAGGGGAGGGGGCTTTGGGGAAATCCTCCCCCGCAGCCAGGCGGCGGGAAACTGTCCGGCGGCTTTTAAAAATTACCGCGCCAGTGGCGGCAGGCTCCATTGCCATGAATGCCGGGGGGCTGATTGACGCCACTTTTCTGCAGAACCGGCTGGGCGACATTATGAAAAGCGATCCGGCAGGGTTATTGCGGGCATATCCGGGCATGATACCCACTGTATACCTGGATAACCCGGAAAGCATCCCCACTTTTTTATACGGGTGCTATACCCTGGCCCTCACCTTGTATCTGCTGGTGCCGGCCATCACCCAGGCCTTTGGGGTCAGCGCCCTGCCTGCTGTCACCCGGGCCTGGGCCAGAGGGGAAAAAAGGGCCTTGCAGGGGAGCATGGCTTCTATCCTGCGCCTGACAGCCCTGTTCTGCTTTCCTGCCGGGCTGGGGCTTACCGCCCTGGCAGAACCCGTTACCAGGGCCTTGTACGGGGCCGGGCCTTCCACGCCCCTGGTGGCAGGGGTGCTGGGCATTCTGGGGCCTGCGTCCCTGCTCACAGCTTTAAGCACGCCCCTTTCCAGCATGCTGCAGGCAGTGGGGCGGGCGGACTTGCCTGTGAAGCTGCTGGGGATAGCCATGGCTTTAAAAATCGGGGTAAACTGGGTGTTGTGCGGGATTCCGGAAATAAACCTCCTGGGTGCCGGGGTAGGCACCCTGCTGTGCTACCTGTTTTTAACCGTTTCCCAGCTATACTGCCTGCAAAAGGTGACCGGTACCCGCTTCTCCGCAAAGCGGGTGCTGGGCAGGCCCTTCCTCTGCGCGCTGGTATGCGGGGCCGCAGCCTTTGGAGGGCATGGCTTTCTCATCCGCCTGCTGCCGGATCAGGCGCTTTTCTGCTTGGGGGCCGCCATCCTCTTGGGCGCCTGTGTATATGGGACAGGGGCGCTGCTGCTGGGCGCGGTGAGAAAAAGTGACCTGCTGATGCTGCCTGGCGGGCAAAAAATTGCAAAAACCCTTGAAAAAAGGGGATGGATATGATATTATTGCAAATGCTACAGCTTTTTAACCCTTTCAGGCCCTGCGGATTCCTTCCGCCAAAGCCTGTTGTACTGGCATAGCAGCCACAAGACGCGGCCTGCGTTTTTCCATCAGCAGGCCAGATCAATATTTTTGGAGGTACTCATAAATGAACAAGTCTGAACTGATCGCGGATGTCGCCCTGCGGGCAGACATCACCAAGAAAGATGCTGACGCCGCTGTAAACGCTGTGATTGACTCCATTACCAATGCTCTGGAAAAGGGTGACAAGGTGCAGTTGGTGGGCTTTGGCACCTTTGAGGTGCGTACCCGCGGCGCCCGTACCGGGCGCAACCCCCGTAACAACGAGGAGATCAATATTCCTGAATCCAAGGCCCCTGCCTTTAAGGCTGGCAAGGCTTTGAAGGATGTTGTGAATAAGTAGCTTTGTGAGTATCCAGCGGGCCCGGGGCGTATCCGGGCCTGTTTTTGTTTCCGGACAGGGAGAAAGCGGCAGCGCTCCCGCCCGCAAACGCCCGGCTTCGCCGGGCCGGCAAGGCAAAGCCCTGCCGCCCGGGGCTTTTGGCCCCGGGGGTTGCGGGCGGGGCAGGCTGCTTCTTAAAACGCGCAGAGAAGGAGGAAAAACGTATGCGACTTGACAAATATCTAAAAATATCCCGGCTGATAAAGCGCCGCACCGTGGCAAACGAGGCCTGCGATGCGGGCCGGGTGCTGGTAAACGGCAGGCAGGCCCGGGCTTCTTACGACGTGAAGGCCGGGGATGTGCTGGAAATCACCATGGGGGAGCGGGTGCTGAAGGCCGAAGTGCTCTCTGTGGCGGAATATGTGAAGAAGGAAGAGGCTGCGGGGCTGTACCGGATGATGGAGGAATAACAGGGACGGCTTTTGCATATCCATTTCTTGACCGGGGCTATAGTAAACGCCTTTGAAAGCCGGGAAAGCCCGGCTTTCAGGCAGACGGCTCTGCCGCTGGTTCAAAAGGGATTTTTACCCGCTTTTGAACCGCGCTGGCTGCAATCCCCGGCAGAAGGGATGGAACATATGGCAGACCTCCAGCAGTCCATGAAAAAGCATACGCTGCATATAGACGCCAGGGAGCACATGACCGCCACAGGCATACGGCGGGTGGATTTTTTCAGCGACGAGCTGATAACGGCCCAGACAGACATGGGCCAGCTTAACATAAAGGGCCAGGCCTTGCATATAGACAGCCTGAACGCGGACACAGGGGATATGCGGGTTGTGGGCAAGGTGGCGGCAGTGTCCTACACAGAGAGCAGCCCGGCCCTGTCCTTTTTTGGCAGGCTGTTTAAATGACCGGGAGCACATGGCCCATAGCGCTTTTCTGCCTGACAAGCGGCGCGGCACTGGGCGCGCTGTTTCTGCTGTGCAAGGCCCTGCGGCTGGCCCTGGGCGGGGGAAAGCTGCTTACGGCGGCGCTGGATACGGCCTTCGGGCTGGTTTGCGGCGCGGTGGTGTTCTTATGCGCTCTGGCGGTGGACAAAGGCAGGCTGCGCCTTTTGCAGGCAGCCCTGCAGGCCCTGGGGGCTTGGGGCGTTGTGGTTTCCCTGGATCCCCTGGCCACTGCCGGGGGAAAGCTTCTGCGCTTTTTGTGGAAGAAGATTTCCTGTTTTCTTTCAGCTCCCTTCCGCTGGGCAAAAGGAAAGCTGGCACGCTGGAAAAAAGCGCGGAAAAAGAAAAATCCTCCTAAAGGCAGGCGCGGGAGCAAGAAAAAACCCCGCAGAAAAGGGGCAGGATTTGAAAAAAATCCGCCATACGCCAAAAAACCGGAAAAAAGCACTTGAAAAACTTATGTAGACTATTATATAATGGGTGCAGCGGGTTCTTTGCCCAGGATGCCAAAAAGAGCTTTTAAAAGGAGGGCGGCCTTTTGCAGGAAAAGAAAAAAGGAAAATACAAGGGCAGCCTCCTTTTGAAATTCGCACTGTTCTGCCTGGCGCTGTTTGTGGCCTTCACCCTTGTGAGCAGGCAGATCGAAATATCCCAGAAGCGCCGGACGCTGGAAGATCTGCAGCAGCGGCTGGATAAACAGACTATCCGCAATGAAGAGCTGGCGGATTCCCTGAAGGACAGCAGCGGGCTGGAGGAATATGCGGAGAAAAAAGCCCGGCGGGATCTGGACTACGCCAAGCCCAACGAACGCATTTTTGTGGACGTGGGCGGCGGGGACTGAGGAAAGCATCTGCCATTTACAGATTCGAGTAAGCCAGGGAGGAAAAATCGAAACTATGCAGCTTGAGGTTGGAGAGATCTATGAGGGTAAGGTGACGGGGATCACCAAGTTTGGGGCATTTGTAAGCTTTGAAGGGGGCCGTACAGGCATGGTCCACATTTCAGAGGTGGCCCCTGTATTCGTCAACGAGATAAAGGATTTCGTCACAGAAGGGCAAGTGGTCAAGGTAAAGGTGCTGTCTATCAGCGAGGAAGGGAAGGTAAGCCTTTCCATCAAGAAGGCCCTGCCGGAAGATCAGCAGCGCAAGCCAGCCTCCCGGCGCCCTGAAGGCGGGGAGAGGGGGAACGCCCGCCGCGGGCAGGGGCGCCCGCCCAGAAGCCCCCGTCCGGCGCCCCAGCCAAGCCCGGGAAGGCCTGGGGACTTTGAGTGGCAGAGCAGGCGCAACGACAGCGGCAGCTTTGAGGACATGATGTCCCGCTTCAAGCAGACCAGTGACGAAAAAATGTCCGACCTGAAGCGCAGCACAGACACCCGCCGGGGAGGCTATTCCCGCCGGGGGCCGAAATAAGGAACATACATCCAGCCCCTTTCAAGAGGGGGCTAAACCAAGCGGCGGGCCATGGGTAAAAGCTTGCGCAGCGCTGCCGGATGTTTTATACCAGTAAGGGCCTTTCAGGCCCTTTTACTTTTTAACAAAGAGGGAGAGAATATGCGGAAAATTACAGCGGGGGACATTGCGGAGGCAGTCCGGCGGCTTTGCGTGGAGGCCAACCGGGAGCTGCCTGCGGGATTGGAAAAACTGGTGCGGGAAAGCCCTGGCCGGGAGTCCAGCGGGACAGGCCGGGCTATTTTAGGAGACTTGGCGGAAAACCTGGACGCTGCCCGGCAGATGGCGGTGCCTATCTGCCAGGACACAGGCATGGCAGTGGTGTTTGCCCAGGTGGGCCAGGAGGTTTGCATAGAGGGGGATTTTGAGGCCGCTGTAAACGAAGGGGTGCGCCGGGGCTATGTGGAAGGGCTGCTGCGCTGCTCTGTGGTGGCAGATCCCCTGCGCCGTAAAAACACAGGGGACAACACCCCCGCCATCCTCCACACCCGCTTGGTGCCTGGGGACAAGCTGGAGCTTACAGTGGCCCCCAAAGGCTTTGGCAGCGAGAACATGAGCCGCCTGCACATGTTCACCCCTGCCGCCAGCCCGGAGGACATTATCGGGTTTGTGGCGGAAACCGTCTCCCAGGCAGGGGCAAACCCCTGCCCTCCCGTTGTGCTGGGCGTGGGCATTGGCGGGGATTTCGAGCTGTGCGCCTGCCTTGCCAAGAAGGCTCTGTGCCGGGATGTTTCCCAGCGCCACCCGGATCCTTACTATCAGGCGCTGGAGGCCAGGATGCTGGAAGCGGTGAACAAAACAGGGGTAGGCCCCCAGGGCTTTGGCGGGGACGTGACGGCTTTGGCGGTAAACATTGAAACGTATCCCACCCACATTGCCGGCCTGCCTGTGGCGGTGAATGTGGGGTGCCATGTGACCCGGCATAAAACTTTAATAATTTAGGCGGAAATGATTGCATTTTTTTAGGTATTGTGCTACAATAGAATTACAAAAAACCGGCTACGGTGCTTTTGGAAAAATCAGGAGAAAGAAAGGTGGCCATTCCATGAAGATCACGATTGTGGGGAGAAAAGTCAATCTGCGCAGCAATTTTAAAGAGCTGGTGGAAAAAAAGCTTTCCAAGTTTGACAGGATCTTTGACGATGACGCCGAAGCGGTGGTCACCGTGACGGTGGAGCGCAACCGCCAGACCGTGGAGATCACCATCAAACAGCGGGGCATGATCTGCCGCGCCGAGGATACCGCCATAGAGATGAACGAGGCGCTGGATCACGTGGTTGCCGCTTTGGGCAAGCAGATCCGCCGCAACAAGACAAGGCTTGAGAAATCTAAAAAGATGAACCCCGGCATTGTCATTGCCGATGATTACTATGACGAGCCTGACGAGGAGATTAAAATTACCCGCAGCAAGTCCTTCTTCGTCAAGGTGATGTCCCCGGAGGAGGCGGTTATGCAGATGAACATGCTGGGCCACGAGTTCTTCATGTTCCGCAACGACGAGTCCGGCGAAATCAATGTGGTCTACCGCCGCAGGGATGGGGACTACGGCCTGCTGGTGCCGGAAGGGAAGTAATAGTTAACACAGCTCAAAAGAGGTACGCCTCTTTTGAGCCAGGCGGCAAAGCCGCCCAGCTTTAAAATCGGATGTACCGATTTTAAAGTGTGTTTACTATAACCCCTTTTCCCGGCAGGCGGAAGCTTTTTCGCGCGTATACGTCCAGTAAAAAAAGGCCGCGGCACTTGTGCCGCGGCCTTTCTGTGTTGCTTACAGGCCAAGAATTTCCTTTTTCTTCGCGTCAAATTCTGCTTGGGTGATAACGCCACTATCCAGCAGGTTTTTATATTTTGCCAGTTCATCTGCAGCGCTGGCCGGAGCAGGCACCTGGGGCTGTACTACAGCGGTGTGCGTCTTTTGTCGGGCTACCAGCAGATCGCTGATGCATCGGTAAATTTCTTTTTTGTTGCCCAGTCCGGCAAATTTTATTCTCCCGGAGGAAGTGCCGATTATAATGCCGCCCAAAATGCTGGAGCTTATGGACGAAATTGTGTCAATGGGCAGGTCAACCTTTTTCCCCCAGGAGCCTGTGCCGTACACCCGCTCCGTTGTGACCGTCATTTCTACAGGTGCTGTAAGCAGAGCCAGCAGGCCTGTGGGGACAATGTAGGCGACAAGGACTGGAAGCAGGGCTTTTCCACCTGAAGTGATTGAGACAGAGATACCCATAATCACAGATAAGATAAACAGGATCAGGCATATCCTTCCGAGAATTCCCCGTTTGCTTTCTGCCAGCACTTTTTCGTTCATATCCATTCCTCTTTTCTTTTTCCCTCACGGGAATTTTGATTACCTTCATTATAGCCCGAATACGGGCTATTGTCAAGAAGAATACCAACTAATACGATGAAAGCAAAAACAAAGGAGGCATTCGCTTGATCGTATTTGACAGGCTCTGGAAAACTATGAGGGAGAAAGAGGTTTCTCAGTATAAACTGATAAAGGAATACAATTTCAGCAGCGGGCAGCTTGACAGGCTGCGCAAAAACGGGAACGTAAGCACCTACACGCTGAACCAGCTTTGCGGGATTTTAGACTGCGGGCTGGAGGATATAGCAGAGTATGTGGAGGATATAGAAGCATGAAAGAATATATGTAATAAGATTTCTAACAGAAAAACAGCAGGGAAAAGCCATAGCCTTTCCCTGCTGTTTTTGCATACATCCTGTTATTGCATAATTAACTCGCCGTCGGCAGGCAGTTCTGCCGGAAGGGCGGCTGGCCTGTCCAGATACCAGTATGCCACGGAGGTATAATCGTCATACCGGGGGCCTGTCCAGCCCAGGTTGTCCATGGTCATGCGGAAGGATTTGCTGAAATACACCGGATCCTTTATATGGAACCGGTACAGCAGGAAGCGCTGCTGCCCGTTGTACATCTCGCTGCTGTCGTTGCCTGTAATGGCGTACAGACCGGCATACAGCCCGCTGAAGGTCTGGTACTGCTTTTGCAGGATGTCGTTGCCAAAGCCATAAGAGCCGCAGAAATAGTCCTCTGTGCCGGTATAGTTGATGGTGGGATAGTCCCCGCCGTCAATATACATTTTCGGCTCCCCTTCCACCCAGCAGGTGTTGTGGCCGTTCATCCCGGCGGCAAAGCACAGCCCCACAAACTGCCCCTTGCCCTCAAGGCCGTCTACAACCGTATAGGCCCGGCCCTTCTGCACAGGGTGCTCCTGGCGGTAAAAGGCGTGGAAATATCCGGCGGCAGGGGAAATTTCCCCCTTCCAGCCCTCAATCATGTAATAGAGGGTCTGCTCCTTGTCTCCCCGGTTTTCCATGGTGACCCGGCAGTGCCGGCGGAAGGGCATCTCCCAATAACAGTTATAGCCCCGGCCCGGGGCCATCAGGATGGGCGCGGCGCTGAGCACCGGGTATTTGCCGTCCCTGTCCTTGAAATTCTCATCGTAGGCGCAGCCGAAAAAGGCGGAGATGGGAGCCTCTACAGAAGGGGCCTCCTGGCCCTCCCAGTATACCCGCAGGACAAAAGAATGGCCGATATACCCGGTAAACCACATGTGGGTGATCATTCCCGGGCCGTCTGTATCGCACAGGGTAACAGTCTCTCCCGGCGCAATCTGGATGCAGGGCCGCAGCTTTTCGCAGTCCCTGCCCCGGGTGCCGCCGGCGTGGGTTCCGGTGGGATTTTCAGCGGAAAAGCCAAAGCTTTCCCTTGCTTGGATTTCAAAGACAGACATATGGGTTCCTCCTCGCGTTTTTTCCAGTATATCCCATCCGCTCCCAAAGTGCAACCCTGTCCCGCCAAAAGATTTCATAAAAGCTTTGCGCTTCCCTGTTAAAAGAATTTGGCCATGGCATACACGTCCCGGTAACTGCCGTCAGCCAGCTTACCCTCTTTGCACAGCTTCCCCTCCACCTGGAAGCCCAGGGACAGATACAGCCCCAGCGCGCGGGTGTTCAGGGTGTCCACTGTCAGCTTTAATTTTTCAATCTGGTGCTCCCGGCACCAGTCCAGTTGGATGGACATCATCCTGCGTCCCAGGCCCATGCGCCAGAAGTCCTGCCGGACGGAAACCGCGATTTCCCCTATGTGCCTGGCCCGCCTGCGCCCTTTGGAATAGAAGCAGCCGCAGGTGGCGGCAATTTCCCCAGCCTCCGTCTCGGCAATGAGGAACAGCTTTTCGTCCCCTTCGGCCCAGCGCCTCAGAAGCTCTTCCTCCTGCTCCAGGGTATAGCTTTCCGCAAATTCCCCCGGCTCCCTTGCCAGAAAGACTGTCTCCCGGTCTACATGATCCATGTACGTAAACAGCCTGGGGGCATCTGTGCTTTCCGCGCTGCGGATGATGAAGCGCCCACCCTTTCCCTCAAAAACTTCCCTATACCGTGACATGCTTTCAGCGCCCCTTTCAAAAATAAATTGTAATATTATACCATGGGGCGGGAAAGCGTGTCAAGGCTGGAGCCTGGAAGGGAATGTCCAAAACGAGTATTTTAAAGAATGAAGAAACAATAAAGTTTCGTCCACCTTTTCAAAGGTGGTGGGGTATTTAGGGGCGAAGCCCCTAAACCGCCGGAGGCATAAAACGCGTAGTTTAGACACTCCCGCCTGGAAAAACAGGATATGCCCCTTCTGCGCGGAGGGGGCATATCCTGCAAAGCTATGGCTTCTCAGTCGTGGAACCTTGTTACAATATGCTTTTCGCTGTTTTCCGGGGAATAGGCAAACTCCTCCATATGCGCGCCCTTGAAAAAGTAAACGGGCTTTGCGGGCTTTGCAGAGGGGCCTTCAAAAGTTTCGATGATAATCAGCTTGATTTTCATGCGGCTGGGCAGGATGCTCTTAATAAACACGCTGGCCTGCTGCCCGGGGAAGATGTTTTCCTTCAGTTCCGCAAGGCCCGCCAGGTTAGGGGCAAGCTCCACGAACACGCCGTAATTTTCAATGCTGCGTATGACGCCTCCCACAGTTTCCCCAGCCCGGAAGGACTGGACGTTTTCCTCCCAGGTGCCTAAAAGCTCTTTATGGGTCAGGGTGATGCGCTGGTTTTCCCGGGATTTCACCACAGCCCGGATGTCCATCCCCGGCAGGAAGCGCTCCCTGGGGTGCTCAATGCGGGAAACAGAGATGGAGTCGATGGGCAGCAGGGACACAATGCCGCAGCCGATATCGGCAAACACCCCAAAAGGCTCAATATGGGTGACCCGGGCGTCTATCACGTCTCCAGGGACAAGGCCAGCTATGTATTCGTCCCGGCACTTCTCCTGGGCGGCCCGGCGGGAGAGCAGGGCTGTGACGCGGCCCTGGCTGTCCCGGATAAAGTCCTGCACCAGAAAGCACACAGGGCGGTTCACCCGGGATATTACGGCAATATCCCGCACTGTGCCCTCCCGTATGCCCAAGGCCCCCTCCTCCCGGGGGATGACGCCTTTCATAAATTTGAAGTCCACAATCAAGTCATGGGAGCTGTCGCACATCACAGCCCTGGCTTCCAGTATTTTTCCCTCCCGCATGGCCTCCGACAGGGAGGCTGGGGAACTTAGGGCGGTTTTATTTTCAAAGCTGTCCAGTAAATAGCCTTCCGGATAAAATTTCATGTTTTCTGCCAAAAGATACGGGCTGTATGCACCACGGTATCGGTCCTTTCTTTTAGTATTTTCACGTGCGTCCGGCTGCAGGACAACCCTTTCCCGGCCTGCCCTCCTTTTTTCTGATACAGGGAAACTATATGCGGCAAAGGCGCAAAAAATGCGCCGGAAAGAGGGGGAATGAAAAGATGCGGCAGGGAACGGCGGGCGGAAAACCCCGGAACAAAGGCCCTGCCCGGCAGATAGGGCTTGCATATTTCCCTGAGATGCGCTAAAATAAAGGACAAACTATGCTATAAGGAGGAATTTTTTTGCGAAAAATTCTTTGCGGGCTGATGGCCCTTGTTTTTGTTTTGACCATGGCTTCCTGCGGCAGCGCCCCCCAGGAAGCGTCCTCTTCCGGGGAAAGCTCCAGCCCGGCCCCCTCAAAGGCGGCAAAGGTGATAGACAGCGGGGATGAGCTGGTGGGCATGGAGGAATTGACCCCGGCTGAGACAGGCCAAAAGCCCGGCTTCCAGCTTGAGCTGCCGGAGAAAGGGGAGGAGATCGCTGTTATCACCATGAAAAGCGGCGAGGTTATCAAGCTGCGCTTTTTCCCCAATGAGGCCCCGAAAGCTGTTTACAGCTTTAAAAAGCACGCCTTAGACGGTTATTACGATGGCCTTACCTTCCACCGGGTTATCGAAAACTTCATGGTGCAGGGGGGCGATCCCACCGGCACAGGCTATGCCGGGGAAAGCGTGTGGGAAGAGGCTTTCCCGGATGAGTTCAGCCCTAACCTTTTGAATATTGACGGATCTGTGTCTATGGCAAACAGCGGGCCGAACACCAATGGCAGCCAGTTCTTCATCAACTGCACCCAGGGTGCGGCTATCGACTGGGACAGCTACCAGCAGGGCTTTGAGGTCTACAAGCAGGATCCGGATGCCTTTAAGGTCATGTACAGCAGCAAATGGGTGGATATGGATCTGGTGACAGACGATATGAAAAACTTGTATACGGAGAATGGCGGGAACCTTCATCTGGACGGCTACTATTCCACAGACAAAACAGGCCACACAGTGTTTGCCCAGGTGTTTGAAGGCATGGACGGGGTGGAGGCCCTCTCCAAAGCGCCGGTGGATCCCCAAAGCAGCAAGCCTTTGGAAGATATGGTGATGGAAAAGGTGGAGATTGTGGCCTACGAATAAGGCCGCTGCCCCAAGTCCTGTGAAATCCTGTGGGATTGAAAATGTTTAAAGAAAGGAGGGGCGCTGGAGGCCTGGTTTCTGCGTCCAGCGCCCCATGGCGATTCAAATGGAGCATATTGTCACGTCCCTGGTGAATTTTTTCAGCCAGACCATCCCCGGGGAGCTAACCGTCTTTCTGCTGTCCCTGATGCCCGTTATTGAACTGCGGGGCGGGATTTTGGCGGCAAAGCTTCTGCATCTGGAGATGCTGCCCGCCTTTTTCATCTGCTTTGTGGGCACCATCCTGCCCACCCCTTTTATCCTGCTGTTTATCAACAAGATTTTTGACTGGATGCGCAACACCCGCCTGGTGAAGCTTGTCAACCGCATGGAGGAAAAGGGCCGCAGCAAGTTTGACAAGATAAACCGCTATAAGACCCTGGGCCTGCTGATTTTCGTGGCGATCCCCCTGCCGGGCACAGGGGCGTGGACAGGCTCCCTGGCGGCGGCGCTGATGAAAATGGACTTTAAGTCCGCCATGATTTCCGTGGTGGGAGGCACCCTGGTGGCGGATGTTATCATGTGCCTGCTGTCCTATGGCCTTTTAGGACTGGTGGTATAGGCGCGGCGATGAAAATGAAGCGTTATAAGCTGGCTGTCGTAGGCGCGGGGGCCGCCGGGCTGATGGCTGCCTGCCAGGCAGGAAAAGCTTTGGGGCCGGAGGCTGTGGCCCTTCTGGAGGGAAACCCCAAGCCCGGGAAAAAGCTTTTGGCAACAGGGAACGGCCGGTGCAACCTGACAAACCTCCATATAAGTTCTGCCCGCTATCATGGGGATGTTTCCCTGGCAAAGCCCCTCCTTTCAGCCTGCCCGCCGGAAAGGGTGCTGAAGGCTTTTTCCGCCTTGGGACTGCACACCCGGGCAGACGGGGAAGGCCGGGTGTATCCTTATGGCCTTCAGGCAGCGGCAGTGCTGCAGGCGCTGCGGGGAAGCTGCGAAGAGGGGGGAGCCTCCCTTTTCGCGGGCTTTCCCGTTACAGCCATTGCCCCCCGGCAAGGGGGCTTTTTGTTACAGTCCCCGGAGGGGGCGGAGCTGTGGGCGGAAAAATGCCTGCTTGCCTGCGGAGGCGCGGCCTCTCCCAGGCATAGCTGCCAGGAGGGCGGATATGCCCTGGCAAAGCGCCTGGGCCACAGTCTCACCCCTTTGCGCCCGGGCCTTACGCCCCTTGCCTGCCCTAAAAAGCTTACTTCCCCTTTAAAGGGGATGCGCTGCAAGGCCAGGGCGGCTTTATGGATACAGGGCCGGGAGGTGTACGCGGAAAGCGGCGAGGTACTTTTTGGGGAGGGGAGCCTTTCCGGCATCTGCATTTTTAACCTCTCCTTAAGGCTTTCCGCCGGGCAGGGGGAAGTGGCCCTGGACTTGCTGGAGGGCATGGAAGAAAAGGCGCTTCTCGCCTATTTGGAGAATCTCCGCAGCGGACGGCCCCGCCTGCCGACCCGGGAGATTTTCTCCGGGCTGGTAAACCTGCGGGTGGGCCAGCAGATTGCCAAAAGCCTGGGCTTCACAGGGGAAAAACAGATTTCCGCCCTGTCCCGGGAGGATTTGCGGCGCGCGGCAAGGGCTGTGAAGGACTGGCGCCTGCCGGTATCCCCCTGGGAGGGCTGGGACAGCGCCCAAATAACGGCAGGGGGCGTGCCCTTGTCAGAAGTGAATATGAAAACCATGGAATCCCGCAGGCAGCCGGGGCTGTATCTGGCGGGGGAGCTTTTAAACCTGCATGGAGACTGCGGCGGGTATAACCTGCACTGGGCCTGGGCCACGGGAATGACGGCAGGGCTTGCGGCGGGAAGATGAATTTTGCGACAGAGGGGGAAGCAGGATGCTGAAGGTTTCCGGCCTGCACCTGGGCCTGGATTTCACAGAACAGGAGCTGCGCCGCGCTGCCGCCAGAAAGCTGAAGGTGCCGGAAAGCGCTTTGGGAGAAGTGCGCCTTTGGAAAAAATCGGTGGACGCCCGGAAAAAGGACAAGGTACACTTTGTCTGCGCGGCAGAGGTGCAGGCGGAAAATGAAAACCGCCTGCTGGCAAAATGTCGGGACAGCAGTGTGCAGAAGGTTATCCCTTACCGCTATGAGCCGCCCAGGGTGTCTAAGCCCCTGGAGCCGCGCCCGGTTGTGGTAGGCTTAGGCCCGGCGGGGCTTTTTGCGGCCCTGCTTCTGGCCCAGTGCGGGCAGCGCCCCCTTGTGCTGGAGCGGGGCCTGCCGGTAGAAGAGCGCCAGAAATCTGTAGAGGCCTTTTGGCGCACCGGGGTGCTGAACCCGGAATCCAACATCCAGTTTGGAGAGGGCGGGGCCGGGGCCTTTTCCGACGGGAAGCTGACAACCGGCACCGGAGACGGGCGCGTCCGCAAGGTGCTGGAAGAACTGGCAGTGGCAGGGGCGCCGGCGGAAATCCTCACAGAGGCAAAGCCCCATATCGGTACAGACCGGCTGCCGGAAGTGGTGGGACATATCCGGCGGCAGATTGAAGCCCTGGGAGGCCAGGTGCTTTTTGGGGCAAAGCTTGCGGAAATAACCCTTAAAGACAACGCCCTTCAAAGCGTCACCTACATCTGCCGGGACAGACGGGAAACCCTGCCCTGCCAAAGCTGTATCCTGGCAGTGGGCCACAGCGCCAGGGATGTTTTTGAGCTGCTCCAGCAAAAAGGCCTGCCCCTTGCCCCCAAGGCTTTTTCCCTGGGCGCGCGCATTGAGCACCCTGCCGCCCTTATCGACCAGGCGCAGTATGGAAGCTTTGCGGGCCATCCGGCCCTGGGCGCGGCAGATTACAAGCTTTCCTGCCACCTGCCTGACGGCAGGGGTGTGTACACCTTCTGCATGTGCCCTGGCGGCACAGTCACCGGGGCGGCTTCAGAGCCGGGAGGCGTGGTGACAAACGGCATGAGTCCCTGGCTGCGGGATGGGGAGAACAGCAACGCCGCCCTTTTGGTGGGGGTAACACCGGAGGATTTCGGCAGCGGCAGCCCCCTTGCGGGTATATATCTCCAGCGGGAAATTGAACAGGCCGCCTATAGAGCAGGGGGCGGCGCCTACAAGGCCCCTGCCCAGCGGGTGGAGGATTTCCTCCAAAACCGCCCCACCAAAACCTTTCAAGGCGTTTGTCCCACCTATCAGCCGGGGGTTTCGCCTGCCGCCCTGGCAGGCTGCCTGCCGGACTATGTGGTGCGTTCCATGCAGGCAGCTTTGCCTGTCCTGGGGCAAAGGCTACGGGGCTTTGACTATCCGGATGCCATCCTCACAGCTCCGGAAACCCGCAGTTCGTGCCCTGTGCGCGTCCTCCGGGACGACACCCTCCAGTCTCCTCTGGCCCGGGGGGTGTACCCCTGCGGCGAAGGGGCTGGCTATGCGGGAGGCATTGTGTCCGCCGCTGTAGACGGCCTGCGCTGTGCCGAGGCCCTGCTGCTGGCGGGGTGCTCTTAAAAACGTAAAGCCATGCTTCCCAGCATAACTGGTGAAGCATGGCTTTTGGTTTATGTATTTAGCGGCATTTACAGGTAGTGGGTCTGCCCGGATTTTTTCCGTTTGTCTGTGGGCAGCAGGGAATACAGGCTTAAATCCACAATCCCCTTGTCAGGCCACAAAAATCCCTCCCGGATTGTCCCCTCCTTTAAAAAGCCGCAGCGCTCCAGCACCAGCACGCCCCGGTAGTTGGTGGGGAGGACATAGGCCTGGATGCGGTGAACGCCGATGGTGCTCATCAGGTATTCTGCTGTGGCCCGCACAGCAGAGGAGGCATAGCCCATGCCTGTGCATTCCCGGTGGAGGGTGAAACGGATGGTGGCAGCCTGCACATGGGGGTCAATGCCATAAATTTCAAAAAAGCCAGCCAGCCGATTTTCCTCTTCTCCGTTGGGATAGATGCCCAGGGTGATGGCGGCCCTGTCCCGGAAAAGGGCTTCAATCTGCCGCAGCTTTAAAACGCATTCCGCCGGAGAGCGCAGGGCGGCGGTGGGGGCGAAGCGGTAGTTGTCGTCGTCCCCCATAATCTCCCACATGGCGTTTAAGTCCAGTTCCGTCATGCGCGTCAGGGTAACCTTTTCGCTGGCGATAAAGGGGAAGCTGGAAAACAACAGGCTGGTTTTCATAGGCGGGAATGTGTCTCCTTTCCGGGAAGAATGAAGCTCAATTGACTGAATAAGTCATGTTGGTTTGCCCTGGCGGGCAGACCAATCAGCAGGATATTCTGCTGATTGAAAAATGGCAGTTTCAAGTTAAGCGGCTATACTGCAAAAGAGCCGGCAGTTCCAGGGGCTTCTGGATGCTGGGAACGCCCTTCACCTTGCCGAAGCCGTAGGCTGCGTGGATAAAGGGTATGCCGGCGGCTTTGGCGGCTTCATAATCCAGAGCCGTGTCGCCTACGTATACAGGGGCCTGCAGGCCCAGGCGCTCTGCCACCAGCTTGATGTTTTCCCCCTTGGGCAGGCCGGTGCGCCCGCTGCACTCCCAGTCGGCAAAATATTTTTCCAGGCCATGGGCCTTTAAAAAGCAGGGGGCATATTCGGTGTTGCAGTTGCTGACAATGGCCAGGGGCACTTCCTTGGAAAGCGTCTCCAAAAGCGTCTCTATGCCCTCATAGAGCCTGCCGCCGTGTTGGAGCAGATATTCATTTTCCACCTCGCAGCAGCGGGCAAAAAGCTCGGCCCCCCGCTCTTTGGTGATGTGGGGAAAGAGGGCCGCCATCAGTTGTTCCGCTGTCATGCCCATCACGCCCTCCAGTTCCCGCACCGTTGGCGGCCGCGGGATATCCGGTGCGTCCCGCAGGGCCATCTCCCAGGAAACCGCAATGGCCTCCGTGGCATTCCACAGGGTGCCGTCTAGGTCGAACAAAACGCCGTCGTATTTCATATTCTAACTGCCTTTCTGTTTTTCTTCTTTCCTGTCCCTATTATAGCGGGAACGGCAGGGAAAATCAAGGCGGCAGGGAAAGTTTGGGCGCGCTCCCCCTTGCGCGGGGCAGGGGCCTGTGCTATAATAGTTGCAAATGATACTATACGGGTTTGCAAAACAATAGGGAGGATGGGAAAATTGGAAGGAAAGCAAAGCCTCCTGCAAAGGATGAAGCCCTATTTAGGGGACAAAGCATTTTACAGGCAGGTGGTGGCAATTGCCCTGCCTATCTCCCTGCAAAGCCTCATTACCATCGGCGTGAACATGATGGACACCATTATGCTGGGAAGGCTGGGAGAAACGGCCCTGTCCGCCTCCTCCCTGGCAAACGATTTTATCAACCTGTTCCACATCTGCTGTATGGGCATGGGCATGGGGGCTTCTGTGCTCACCTCCCGCTTCTGGGGCATGCAGGATAAGGCTTCCCTGCGCAAGGCCATCACCATTATGCTGCGGCTGTGCTTTTCCGTTGGCCTGCTGTTCACCCTGGCCACCATCATTGCCCCGGAAAGCCTTATGCGCATTTACACAGGAGAGGAAATCATTATCCAGGCCGGAGCAGCCTATTTCCGCTGGTCCATCCCCTGCTACTGGCTTTTAGGCTTTTCCCTCACCTGCACCATTGTCCTGCGCAGCGTGGGGCAGGTGACTTTGCCCCTTATCAGCTCCATAGCGGCCTTTTTCATAAACATATTTTTTAACTATATGTTTATTTTCGGCAAATTCGGCGCCCCGGCTATGGGAATAGAGGGCGCAGCCCTGGGCACGCTTATCTCCCGCGTCTTTGAATTTGCCTTTATCTGCGGCTATTTCTTCTTCTTCGATAAAAAGATTGGATACCGCATGAAGCACCTTCTGATGAAATGCGGGGATCTGCTGAAGGATTATCTGCGCATCAGCATCCCTGTGCTTGTAAGCGACGCGCTGCTGGCCTTTGGCAATACGGCTGTTACCATGGTTACAGGGCGTTTGGGCGCAAGCTTTGTTTCCGCTAATGCCATTACCATGGTGACCCAGCGGCTGAGCACTGTGTTCATCCAGGGCATTTCCAACGCAAGCTCCATTATCACAGGCCACACCCTGGGCAAGGGAGAGACGGACAAAGCCCAGAAACAGGGCGTCACTTTCCTGGGTCTGGGTACGGTTATCGGCATTCTCGCAGGGGGGCTGATTATCGCCATCAGCGATCTGGTTATCAGTGCCTACAATATTAGCGCCGAAACCCAGGCTATTGCCCAGCAGCTTATGATGGCGGTGGGCGTAATCGTCATCTTCCAGTCCATGAACTCTATCCTGACAAAAGGGGTGCTCCGGGGCGGCGGGGACACGAAATTCCTGATGCTGGCAGATATCCTGTTTTTATGGGTGGCCTCCATCCCCCTGGGGTATCTGGCGGGCCTGGTGTGGCACCTGCCCGCTTTCTGGATTTACACCTTCCTGAAAATCGACCAGTTTATCAAGGCTGTCTGGTGCGTGTTCCGCTTAAGCAGCAAGAAGTGGATCAAGCGGATTTAACAGCCATTGCAAAGCCTGCTCAGCATGGAAAACATCTTGCAAATTTATGCAGGATCCTGTATAATAAAGACAGGCAGAACATTACAGAAAAGGGGTCGGTTCACTTGGCGCGTACCATTACAGATTTTCAGACCGCCCGCCCTGACGAACAGGTGCGGCAGATTGTTATGGACTACATGAAGAACGAAGGCTTTTCCTACACCACTGTGAAAGGTGAGCCTGTGTGGAAGAAAGGGGTGGGTGCCCTGACAGCGCCGCAGTTTATGAAGGTGGAATGCCAGAACGGGCATGTCCACATGGAAGCGTGGATTAAGTATGCCCTGCTCCCCGGCGTATACGTGGGGGAGATGGCTTTGAAAGGTTTTTTCGGCATTGCCGTGAAAAAGCCTTTGAAAAAACGGATGGAGCTGCTTACCCAAATCCTCAACCAGCAGGCGTGAAAAAAGCCGGCACGCTCTTTTGCGCGCCGGCTTTCCATACGGCAATACCGTACAACTCGCGGCCGCAGCCTTAAACAGTATCTCACAGGCGATTCTTTCCGTCATATAGTTAACGCAGTTCAAAAGAGGCAGAATGTCTCTTTTGAACCAGGCGGTAAAGCCGCCTGGCTTAAAAATTGGGATGTACCGATTTTTAAGTGCGTTTACTATAGCACACAAAGCCTGTTTGACAGGCGCCAGCCTGCCTGCTCATCCTTTATGCACTCTGACGAAAAAATCTCTGCCGTGATATACTGCTTAGATTTATGCGGTATTGCCTTATCGGAATTTTTCCAGCAGGAACCGTCTGGCGTCCATAAGGCTTTCAAAGGGAGGCAGGCCCTCCCGCAGGGGCGCGTCCCGAAGCATGTGTGCGCCGAAATCGTGCAGGGACACCGCGTCCAGCACCTGTTCCACAAAGTTTTCCTTGTCCTCTCCGGCGAAAAGCCGCAGAAGCCCTTCCCGGCACTGGAAAAGCTCAAAGACAATGGGAGCAAGCTCATAGAAGGCAGGGGCCAGGCAGGCGTCGGCGCAGTCGATAAGGGTCAGCTTTCCCTCTGCGTCCACCAGCAGGTTTTCCCCTGTGAGATCTCCATGCACCAGCACAGAAGGGCGCAGGTTAAGCCCTTTGGCCCGTTGGGCCATTTCCTCCCGCAGATTGGGAGGCAGGGCCTGCAGCCGGGGATTTTCCACAGCCCTTTTCAGAAGATCCACAGGAGGAATCAGCCCTTCCGCAGGCTGGTTCAGCTTTGCAAGCAGGCTTTTCAACTGCCCCACAAAGGCTTCCTGCTCTTTAGAAGAAGCGGACGCAAGCCAGGGGCCAGCCTCTTTTCCAGGGAAAAACCGGGTAATCAGATAGTAAAAGGTGTAGGCGTCCTCTATAACGCCCTGGGCCGCAAGAGCTGGGGTGGGAACGCCCTGCTGGGCCAGCCTGCCGCAGACAGTTGCCTCGTTCTCAAAGTCCGGACGGGGATCCGGGCCTGCCTCTTTTGGGAAAAAGATTTTTACCACATAAGGCCCGCTGCGGAAAACCCCGTTTGTGCCAGGGGTCAGGCTTGTGAGGGGCGCAAAGGGCAGGCCCTCCCGGCGGAAAATTTCCCGGGCAAGGGGCGCGAAAGCTTCTTTCGACTGGAATACCCGGCCCCAGTCCTCCCAGTTTTCAACAGCCTCCTGAAAGAGAGGGGCCTTTTCTCCAGGTTTATCCTGGCTTTTCAGGGAATCGGAAAAGGCTTTCAATTCCTTTTTCCGGCTTTCCGAAAGGCTGTCAAAGGGCAAATGGCACACAGCGCCTTCCAGCGCGTATAAATGCACCAGGCAAACTTGCGGATAGCGGGCTTTCAGCTTTGCAAAAGCCGCCTCGGCTCCCAGGGCTTTCAGGCTTTCCCCTGAATCAATCCCAATGGCGGCCAGCTTTTCTGACATTCCCCGGCCAATGTTTTCCATGGATGTCAGCTTTTCCATACGTTTCCTCCTATGATAAATAAAATTCTGCGAAAGAAGGTTTCCCTATGATTCTGCACATATTGGGCAGTTGTTCCGGCACAGAGCCTTACCCCAACCGCCACCACACCAGCGTGGCCCTGGAAACAGAAGGCGGGCTGTACTTTTTTGACGCTGGGGAAAACTGCTGCCACGCTTCCTATAACCTGGGCCTGGACCAGCTTTGCACCCAGGGGATTTTCATCTCCCACACCCATATGGATCACGTGGGAGGGCTGCCCCACCTGCTGTGGAACCTGCGCAAGCTCTGCACCCTTTCCCCGGAAAACCAGGAGAGGATGGCAGGCCGGAGAATCCCTGTGTACATCCCGGATTTGGCGGTGTTTCAGGGGATTTATCAGATGCTTCAGGGCAGCGAAGGGCATTATGAAACGGTTTTTTCCCTGGAACCCCGTCTGGTGGCAGACGGCACCCTCTGCCAAGGGGCGCTCCGGGTGGAAGCCTTTCACAACCTCCATCTGGGAACCCCGGCGGCTGGGGAGCCTTGGAAAAGCTTTTCCTTCACAGCAGAGGCGGAAGGGAAAAAGCTGCTCTATTCCGGGGACTTCGGGCAGCTTCCGGAGCTTTTGCCCCATGCCTCCCATGCCGATCTGGTTTTCCTGGAAACAGGCCACCACAGGGCCTGCGATCTGTGCCGGGAACTGCTGGAATCCGGCATAGATTTCGGGCAGGCGGTGTTCTACCACCATGGCGTGGAAATCCTCCGGGATTATGAAGGGGAACTGGCCCTGGCAAAAGAAGTGCTGGGGGACAGGGTGGTTTTCACAAATGACGGCTCCCGCATTGAGTTGTAGGAATACACTGAAAAGGGCCTTCCGGCGTGTACGCGCCAGGAGGCCCTTGGCGTTGCGGGGGCGGTTAAGCAGCCCTGCGCCTGCCCATCTGGTAAAGCGCCGCCAGCATGGCCAGGTTTGCCGCCTGTATAACAATGGAGCCAATAAGCACAGGATTGCAGCTTCCTGTTAAATCGTACACCAGTCCAATGATGGTCAGGGCCAGGGCGCTGCCGCCGTTAGCGAAAATCTGCACAATGGAGAAGGCAGCCGTATACTGCTCCCGCCCGAATACCCGCTGGGTGAGCAGGGGAATGCCCGCTGCGCCCACAGAGTAGATGGCCCCAAAGAAAAACGCGGTTCCAACAGCGGCGGGGGCGTTGGCAGGAAGCCGGAGCAGCACTGCCATGGCGGCCCCGTTAATGGCTATCATGCAGGCATTGGCAAAAAAGGGGCCTTTGTGGTCGCTGAGCAGCCCAATAATCAGCTTTGAGATAATGTTGCCCACCATGCCGGCGGAAACCATCATGGCCCCCACCTGAGCGGACAGGCCAGCGGCCTCCGCAACTGTGGGGAAATGCTGCCCCACGCTGGTGATGGCGCAGGCCAGAACAGAAAAACCGCAGGTAAGCGCCAAAGCGGGCAGGTAAAGCTTTGCCTTGGAAACGCCTGCTTTCTGCTGGGACGTGGGCAGGCTTACCGGCGCGCCGCCGCCGTATGGGGAGAGGGAAACCTCCTGGGGCGCAAGCCGCAGGGTGAACACGCCGGGCAGGGCCAGGATAAGGGAAAAGACCGCCATGCAGATAAATGCGGCCTGCCAGCCGGCGCTTTCTATGATAAAGGAAAACAAGGGGCTGAAAACAGCGCCGCAAAGCCCACTGAAAGAGAGGGCCAGCCCCACCGCCAGGCCATGACTTTTAAGAAACCAGTTGCTGATAATGGAGGTGACGGGTATCACGCCAAAGAAAGCAACGCCGATGCCTTTTATCACGCCTAAAACATAAAATGCCCAGATATTGCGGGAGAAAGCCAGAAGCAGGGTGGAGCCTGCCCCCAGCAGAACGCCCGCGCTCAGATACAGCCGCAGGGGGATGCGCTGCAAAAGCTTCGCCGCCAGGGGAGAGAGAAGGGCGATGGACAGCATAGCCAGGGTGGCGTGGGTGGCGATGGCCCCCCGGCCCACCCCCAGGCTTGTGGAAACAGAGGCATAAAACACGCCAAAGGAATTTGTCAGAATGCCGATGGAACTGCCGGTAAGGCCGCAGCAGGAGGCCACTGTCAGCAGGTAGCGGAATTTTGATTTTTGACCCATACCCAAAACATCCTCACTGGGATATCCCCGAGCCGGAGGAAATGGCATAAAAAAATCTCCAGAACAGGCATTTCCCATTTTTTATTCTCCACAATCATAGCATATTTTGGGAGAAACTGTCAAATATTCTTCTGGGTTGCAGAAAAAATAGAGCCTTTTCCAAAATGGGGATAGAGCGGCAAAGCAGAGGCACAATAGAGTAGGGCTTGTTTGAAAAATCGAATTTTAGAAAGAGGGGAATGCGCATGTGTTTAAATAAAAGGAAAATCGTGCTGGTGGGCACAGGCATGGTGGGCATGAGCTTTGCCTATTCCGCTTTAAACCAGGACTTGTGCGACGAGCTGGTGCTGGTGGACATCGACAAAAAGCGGGCCGAAGGGGAGGCCATGGATTTGAACCACGGCCTGGCTTTTTCCGGGGCCAGCATGAAAATCTATGCCGGGGAATACGGGGACTGCGCCGACGCGGACATTGTGGTGCTGTGCGCCGGGGTAAGCCAGAAGCCGGGAGAGTCCCGCCTGGATCTGCTGCGGCGCAACGCCAAGGTGTTCCAGTCCATTGTAGGCCCTGTGGTGCAGTCAGGGTTCGGGGGCATCTTCCTGGTGGCTACAAACCCTGTGGACATTATGACCCGGGTCACCTATGAGCTTTCCGGCTTTAACTCCGCCCGTGTGCTGGGCACAGGCACCACCCTGGACACCGCTCGGCTGCGCTATCTCTTAGGGGAATATTTTTCCGTTGACCCCCGGAACGTCCACGCCTATGTAATCGGCGAGCATGGGGACAGCGAATTCGTCCCCTGGAGCCAGGCCATGCTGGCCACAAAGCCTGTCACCGCCATCTGCGAGCATTCCGGTGGCAGGTTCAGCCTGGAGGAGGTGCAGGGACTGAGCTGCCAGGTGCGGGACGCGGCACAGCAGATTATCGCGGCGAAAAACGCCACCTATTATGGCATCGGCATGGCCCTGGTGCGCATTGCCCGGGCCATCCTCTCCAATGAAAACAGCGTGCTCACTGTCTCCGCCCGGCTGTGGGGGGAATATGGGCAGAAGGACGTATATGCCGGCGTGCCCTGCATCGTAAACCAGGGAGGCGTGGACAGGGTGCTGGAGCTGTGCCTGAACGAAAAGGAGCAGGAAAGCTTCCGCGCTTCCTGCAGCGTCCTGCTGGAAAGCTATGAGGGGCTGAAGCTGTAAGGCAGCAGGCTATGCCTTTATCACACCCTGCCGCTGCAAGCGCCCGCAGGGCTGGGGCACAGGGGTGGCGAGGGCATACAGATCGTCTGCCCGGGCTTCCAGGGCATAAAGGGCCTGGGCCGCAGGAGGCAGGGCAGAAACGTCCCCTGGCCGGGCCATTACAGGCAGGGAGGCCCCCTTCAGCAGCCCCGCGCCTTTTTCTGTCATGCCCAAAACGTGGAGATAGGGGGGCAGGGCAGGCCGCTCTTTGGGGATCCCCAAAAAGGCTGAAAGCACCAGCCTGCGCAGCCGGGCATGGGTGTACCGCTTGGTTTTCAGAAGGGTATACAGCCCCTCTAGGGAGACGGCCTGCCGGGAAGCCTTGTACAGCCGGTTTTCCAGACCCTCGCTGATGTCCGGCAGGCAGGCGAAGCCGGCACAGGACATGGCCCGCAGTCGGGAGAGGATGGGGCGCTCCAGAAAAGCCAGGGAGGCAGGGCAGCGGCCCGCCTCCTTTTCCTTTTGGACAGCCTCCAGGGTGCAGGGGGGGGCAAGGCCGGAAATGTCCTCTCCAGCAGTTATCATAGCCCGAAGCTGGCTGGCGGAAAGGGTTTGGCCGGAAGCGGCGGGCGCGTCGTGGCCAGCGCCTGTCCGCGGGAAGGGCGCTGGGGCAATAGGGAGCTTTTGCTCCAGCAGCGCCTTGCAGTATTCCACCCCCAAAGCGGCATTGGGCTGCCGGAGCAGGGCGGCCTTTTCCCCGATAAGCTCTGTCAGGGCCTGCTGCCTGCGGCGGGCAAAGGTGGAGCCATCCTGGGGCAGGCGGGAAAGGGCGGCGGAAAATTCCGGGGAGAGAAGGGCCTCAGCCGCCTGGGTGATGGCCCCGGCGTCCGGCATTTCGCTGCCAAAGGCCAGAACGCCCACTGCCGGAAGGCTTCCCGCCAGGGCTGCGCCGCCCCGGGCAAAGGCTTCGGCCCCGGCGCAGGCCCAGGGCAGGGGCAGTTCAATTACCAAATCGGCCCCGGCGGCAAGGGCCAAACGGGTGCGGGTCCATTTGTCCAGGATGGCAGGCTCCCCCCGCTGGACAAAATTGCCGCTTAGAATGCAGACAATCCCAGCCCAGCGGCGGCCCATGGCGGCAAGCAGGGACAAATGCCCCCAGTGCAGGGGGTTAAACTCACAGATAACAGCGGAAAATAGGTTTTTCTCAGGCATTTTTAAGGAAACTCCTTGCAATCAACAGGAAAGTGTATTAAAATAATGACGAACAGCCCTTCGGGGCCGTATCCCAACTCAATTGTACAGCACCGGCCTTGGTTCTGGCAAGGCCCAAGCTTAAAAAAACTCATGCGGGGCCGCTTTTTCCAGATTGCGCAGGCCCCAGCGGAAAGGAAAAAAGAGTTATGAAAATTCTTGTTATCAACGCAGGCAGCTCCTCCCTCAAGTACCAGCTTATCGACATGGACAACGAGGAGATGCTCTGCAAGGGCAACTGCGAGCGCATCGGCATTCCCGGCGGCATCTTCACCCACAAGACCGCAGACGGGCGGGCGCTGGACAAAAAGGTGAATATGCTGGATCACACAGCCGCTTTCACCCAGGTGAAGGACGCTTTGCTGGATCCGGAGTTTGGCGTAATCAAAAGCCTAGACGAAATTTCCGCCGTAGGCCACCGGGTGGTGCAGGGCGGCGCCATTTTCAGCAAGTCCGAGCTGGTGACGGAAAAGGTCATTGAGGATATCGAGAGCCTTATCCCCTTAGCCCCCTTACATAACAAGGCCCATGTCCAGGGCATCCGGGCCTGCCGGGATCTTTTCGGCACCGAATTGCCTGAGGCTGTGGTGTTCGATACCTCCTTCCACGCCACCATGCCCGAAAAGGCTTATATTTACAGCATTCCCTATGAGTATTATGAAAAATACGCTGTGCGCCGCTATGGCGCCCATGGCACCTCCCACCGCTATGTAAGCGCCCGCTGCGCCGAGCTGATGGGGCAGGACATTAAGGATCTGAAGATTATCACCTGCCACCTGGGCAATGGCTCCTCCATCACCGCAGTGGAGGGCGGCAAGTGCATTGACACCAGCATGGGCCTCACCCCCCTGGACGGCTTTATGATGGGCACCCGCTCCGGGACGCTGGATCCCTCTGTGGTTACTTTCATTATGGAGAAGGAACACCTGACCCCCAGTGAGATGGATCAGGTGCTCAACAAGAAGTCCGGCCTTCTGGGTGTTTCCGGCGTCTCCAGCGATGACCGGGACGTGACCACCGCCCGCCAGGAGGGCAATGCCCGGGCCAAGCTTGCCCAGGATATTCTGGAGTATCAGGTAAGCAAGTTTGTAGGCAGCTATATGGTTTCCCTGGGCGGCTGCGATGCCATTGTCTTTACGGCTGGCGTAGGCGAGAACCAGACTGCCCACCGGGCTGAAATCTGCAAGTATCTGGAGTTTGCCGGCGTAAAGCTGGATCCCCAGAAGAACGAGGAGATGACCCTCGGCAAAGAAGGGGAAATCTCCGCGCCGGACAGCAAGATCAAGGTGTTCGTCATTCCCACAAACGAGGAGCTTGTCATTGCCCGGGATACCAAAGCCTTGGTAGAGGCGCTGTAAGGCCCCTTCCGGCAGGCGGCGTTTTGGGAGGGTTTCCTTCCCATAAGCTTTCAATAAATTTACAGAAAAGCGGGAACCATTGGGGTTCCCGCTTTTCCTTTTTCCTGATATAGTCACGTAACTTGAAAAAATGAATTTTCAAGTTATAGGATATCGCAAAGATACATTCCCCCTGGTTTACGGTTTTTCTTTTTCGGTATTTTCCCAGAAGGGCAGGTTTGCCACCTCCGCCTGGGTCTGCTCTGTATGCAGGTACTGGGAAGAATAGAGCACCACGCCGCTGCACTGGGAGGCCCGGGCCGCCTCAATCTGTCGGCGGATAATGTCATCTGACAGCAGCCAGGTGCCCCCGTCTGCGTCTGTCCCGGCCTTATACAGGGCCAGGCCCGCATAAAGCGCCAAATTTTCATGGCGGGGCAGGGCCTGCCACTGGGCAAGGGCTTCGGCATAGCCCAGGGCTTCGTTTTCAAAGCTATAGTAAAGCTGGGGGCAGATATAGTCCACATATCCAGGGCTGGCGCACCAGGCCTGCACGTCCGCGCCTATATTCTTATCGTTTTCTATGTTCCCCTGGGGGGAGATGCCGAAAACCGCCTGGGGCCTAGCCTTCTTTACCTTTGCGTAGACCTCTGCCACCAGGGCGCTGATGTTGGCCCTGCGCCACTCCAAAAGGGGCAAGGGTGTCTCCACAGTTTCCATATAAAGGGCATAGGCTTCGCTGTCCAGGGAGGCGTCCTCCGCAGGATAGAAGTAGTCGTCAAAGTGGACGCCGTCCACCTCATATTTTTCCGCGATTTCCGCTGCCCCGTCGGCTATCAGGCTCCGCACATAGGGGTAAGCCGGGTCCAGATACACGCCGCCCTCCCATTCCATAAAGTAATAGGGGCAGTCGGCCTGGAGGACGCTGTAAGGGTTGTTTGCCGCCAGTGCCTTGGGGGTTTCGGCAGTCTTTACCCGCAAAGGGTTTATCCAGGCGTGAAATTCCAACCCCAGGCTGTGGGCGCAGTCCACCATAAAGGCCAGAGGGTCAAAGCCTGGGTTCTTCCCCTGTTCCCCGGTAAGCAGGTGTGACCAGGGGAACAGGGCAGAGGGGTAGAGTGCGTCGCTAAAGGGCCGCACATGGACAAAAAGGGCGTTTAAGCCCATTTCCTTTGCTTCCCGGGCAATGCTTTGAAAGTTTTCCTCAAAGGCCTTCTGGGTGTGATCTGCTGTGTCCAGGGACATATAGGGCACCCACACCCCGGCAAGCTCTTTTTCCTGCGCCATATCTTCCGCCTCCAACTGGATTTTCCCTCCCGCAGCCGCCCCGGCCTGCAAATCCGGCAGGAAGGGGGGCAGCGCCTGTTCTGCCTGCCGCCCGCCCAAAAGCCACACTGCGCCCACTGCCAGGGCCAGGAAGAACCACAACAGGATGTAACAATGCTTTCTCAGATTCAGCCGTCTCATATGCCCTCCATTGACAGTGGAAAAATTTTGAAGTACAATGGGCGTATGCTCTATAAGGGCCTGTCCCTATCCTACCACATCTGCGGCCCCGGCGCAACAGGGTGGCGCCCTTTGCGTGATGGGATGCCTGCCGCAGCGCCCGTCTCTATATAGTATGCGCAAACAACAGGGGACATGCATCCCCGCTGAGGGCTTTTCCCAGCCAAGAAAGGAGACACCAATGGAATACCGCACCCTGCTTTTAGATGCCGACGGCACCCTGCTGGATTTTCCCCAGGACATGGAAAACGCCTTCCTTTCCCTGTATAAGGATTTTTTTGCCTCCCAGCGGCCCTACAGCCTGGAATATTTGGCATGTTACGACCGCTGCAACGCCGCCTGGTGGGCAAAGCTGGAGCGGGGAGAGTGTACAAAGCCCCAGCTTTATGTGGGCCGCTTTGTCGATTTCCTCCGGGAAACCGGCCTTACAGGCACGCCTGAAAGGCTGACAGAGGAATATTTCCTCCGCCTGGGCCAGGGGGGCGCGGTGTATCCCGGGGCGCTGGAGCTGGTGGAGCGGCTTGCGGGGAAATACAGCCTGTATATTGTCACAAATGGCAACGCCTCCACCCAAAAGACCCGCCTGCAAAATTCCGGCCTGCTGTCCTTTATAAAGGATTATTTTGTGTCAGAGGATGCGGGGGCCGCAAAGCCAGATCCCCGGTATTTCGACTATGTGTTCTCCCGCCTGCCGGAAGCGGACAGGGAAACCTCCCTGGTTATCGGGGATTCCCTCACCTCCGACATACAGGGGGCGGTAAACGCCGGGCTTCACTCCCTCTATTACCACCCGGAAGGCTCTGCGTCCTTGGAGGGCTGCCCTCCCTATACCTATGAGGCCGCAAGCTATGAGGAGATAGCGGGGATTTTAGGCGTATGACATACAGGGTGTTTCTGGTGGAGGATGACCCGGTAATCGCGGAAGCAGTGCGGGCGCACCTGGTTATGTGGGGGTATGAGGTGCAGGCGGCAGAGGATTTCTGCCATGTGCTGGAGGAGTTCTCCGCCTTCCAGCCCCACTTGGTGCTTTTGGATATCGGCCTGCCCCACAAAAGCGGCTATGAGTGGTGCCGGGAGATACGCAGGCAGTCCACAGCCCCGGTGGTGTTCCTGTCCAGCGCCTCCGACAACATGAATATTATCACAGCCATGAACCTGGGCGGGGATGACTTTATCCCCAAGCCCTTCGACCTTTCCGTGCTTACGGTAAAGGTGCAGGCGGTGCTGCGCCGGGCTTATGATTTCGGCAAAAGCACCAGCCAGGTGGAATATGGCGGCATACAGGTGGACTTGGCCTCAGCAATCCTTACAGGGCCTTTGGGAAAAAGCGAGCTGACAAAAAATGAATTGCGCATCATCCAGGTGCTTCTGGAAAACGGCGGGCATCTGGTGTCCCGCCAGAAACTGATGGAGCGGCTGTGGGAAAGCGAAAGCTTTGTGGATGACAACACCCTGACGGTGAACATTTCCCGCCTGCGGAAAAAGCTGGAGAAAGCGGGCCTGCCCGGTATGCTGGCAACCCGCAAGGGCCTGGGATATATCATAGAGGAAAAGCCATGAAGCTGGCGGCGTCTTATGTGAAAGAGAGGCTGCGGGCAGTGCTGGCGGCCCTTCTGCTGGGGGCAGCGGCAGCCGGCCTGTTCTGGCTGTTTAACCTGCCCCTTGCTGTGCTGGCCTATATCCTGCTGGTGGCAGGGACGTTGTGGCTGCTGTTCTTCATTATCCCCGGCTTTGTGCAGTATGCCCGCCGGGTGGGAAAGCTGCGGGAGCTTCAGGAAAACGTAACGGCCCTTCTGCCGGATCTGGAGCCTTCCGGGCCGCTGCCGGAAGCGCTGCTGCTGGAAAGCCTGAACACCCTTTGCAGGCAGTCCCGGCAAAAGCAGGAGCTTCATGCCCAGCGCCAGGAGGACATGCTGGCCTATTACACCTTGTGGGTACACCAGATTAAAACACCCATTGCCGCCATGCGGCTGATTCTGCAGTCCCAGCCAAGCCCGGGCGGGGAGGCTTTGGGCCAGGAGCTTTTTAAAATTGAGCGCTATGTGGAGATGGTGCTGGGATACCAGCGCCTGGAAACCATCTCCCAAGACCTTTGCCTGGAGCCTTGCGCCCTGCGGCCCATTGCCGCCCGGGCCGCGAAGAAGTTTGCCCCCCAGTTTATCTATAAAAAGCTGTTCCTGCACCTGGAGGATTTTGAGCTGGAAGCAGTGACAGATGAAAAGTGGATGCTCTTTGTGCTGGAGCAGCTTTTGTCAAACGCCGTGAAATATACCCACAGCGGCGGCGTGGAGGTGTTTGCGGAGGGTGCTGTGCTGGTTATCAGGGACACAGGCGTGGGCATATCCCCGGAGGACTTGCCCCGGGTGTTCCAGCGGGGCTTTACCGGGCGCACCGGGCGGCGGGAAAGCGCCTCCACAGGCCTGGGGCTGCACCTGGTAAAGCGGGTGCTGAACACCCTGCAAATTCCCGTTGAAATCCGGTCGGTCTTGGGAAAAGGCACCCAGGTGCGGCTGGATCTGCGCCAAACCCCCGCGCCCCGGGACTAAGAAGTCCCAGCCCCCCTTGCCGGGGGCGGGACATTTCCCATTGAAATGGCGGGCGGGTTTGTGGTATACTATACTGCAAAGCGGCAGGCATTTTCCAGAAGCGCTGTCCGGCTGGCCTTACTATAGAGAGGAGTACAGAAGGAATATGGGATATGGTGTGCAGATATTTGGATGCCTGAGGGATTTCCGCAAGGATCCGGCAGGCTTTTTCGCAAGGCTTGCCCAGGCAGGCTATCAGCAGGTAGAGCCTTGTGTGCTCTTTGGAGATGCTTCCGGCTATCCGGCAGCCCTCAGGGAACTGGTCTGGAAGCCCCAGGAGGTGCCGGGCTTTCAGGAAATGATGGAGGGGCAGGGCCTCAGCCTCCGCTCCTGCCACGTGTTCTCCCGGGATGTGCTGGGTGCGGCGGGGGAAATGGCAGAGCTTGCCCAAAAAACCTCCATTGACGCCTATGTGGTGAACTGTCCCCCGGACATCGCAAAGGTATACAGGGATTTCGCCAGGGACTGCCGCGCCCTGGCAGAAAAGCTGGCGGAAAGCGGCACAGCCCTGTGGCTTCACAACAACGCACCGGAGATAGCGGCCCGGGTGCAGGGGGAAGCGGGGGAAACCACGGTGATGGAGGCCATCCTCCAGGAAGCGGGGGAGGGCCTGGGCGCCCAGGTGGATACAGGCTGGGTGCTTTACGGCGGGATAGATCCGGCGGCGTTCCTGAAGCGGCTGGGAAGCCGCCTGCGCTCTGTACATTTTAAAGACATGGCGGAAAACTGCCAGTCTCTTTCCGGCCTGGATCGTTTTGCGGTGCTGGGCAGCGGGGTGACGGACATCCCCTCTGTAATGGCCCAGATTCCGGCGGGAATGCCTGTGCTGGTGGATCAGGATGCCACCCGGGGAGATTTCCTGGAGGACTTGTCCGCCTCCATTCAGGCGCTGCAGGCGGTGCGGCCATGATAAAATGCGCGATATTTGACGCGGACGGCACCTTGCTGGATTCCATGGGCATGTGGCGGGATATCACCTATGAATACGCGGCGGAAAAGGGCGTGAAAGCTCCCGCCGATCTCCACCACACCATGAACCGGCTGAGCATGGAGCAGTGCGCGGACATGTACCGGGCGTTGGGCGTGCCCGGAAGCACCGAAGAGGTGGTAAGGGAGCTTGCAGCCTGCGCCTTGGAAGGCTACCGCACCCGGGTGGGGGAAAAGCCCCGGGCCGGGGAATTTTTGCGGCTGCTGGCAGAAAACGGCGTGAAGGCGGCAGTGGCAACAGCCTCCCAGGCAGAGGGAGTGGGGGAGGCCCTAAAGCGGCTGGGGATGCTGCCTTATATCAGCCTGCTTGTAAGCTGCACGGAAATCGGCAAAAGCAAGGAGCACCCGGACATTTTCCTGGCCTGCGCGGAAAAATTCGGCGCGGCGCCTGGAGAGTGCGTAGTGTTTGAAGACTCTGCCTATGCCATGGAAACGGCGAAAAAAGCGGGTTTCCCGGTGGTGGCGGTGGAGGATGAAAGCGCCCTTCTGCTGAGGGAGCGCATAGAAAAAGCGGCAAACCGGCGCATTGCCGGCTTTGGCGAACTGATAGAAGAACTGCAGCCCGCCGGGGAAGCTTTGGGAGAGGCCCTGGAAGCCGGGCTTTGCAGCAAATTATAAAGGAGTTTCATAGGAATTATATGTTTTCAAATTTCCGTAAACGTTATATAGGGGACAAGGGCTTTTACATGGCGGTTATCGCCCTGATTATCCCCATGATCGTGCAGCAGGGCATCACCCAGTTTGTAAACCTGCTGGACAACGTGATGGTGGGCCGCCTGGGCACAAACCCCATGTCCGGCGTGGCCATTGTCAACCAGCTTATCTTTATTTTCAACCTGACCATTTTCGGCGGGCTTTCCGGTGCCTCTATTTTCGGGGCGCAGTTTTACGGCAAAGGGGACGAGAGGGGCCTGCGCCATTCCTTCCGCTTCCGGCTGCTGTTCGGCTTGGGGGTGACAGCGCTGGGGCTGGCTGTTTTCCTGTTTTTTGGGGATCAGCTTTTCCATCTGTACTTGAATAAAGAGAACTCCAGCCCGGCGGATATAGCCGCCACCTTGGGGTATGCCAGGGAATACCTGCTGATTATGCTGTGGGGGCTGTTCCCGTTTATGGTAATGCAGGTATATTCCAGCGCCCTGAAGGATATGCGGGAAACCTTTTCCCCCATGATGGCAAGCGTCATTTCCATTTCTGTGAACCTGGTGCTCAACTACCTGCTGATTTTCGGCAGCTTGGGCTTTCCGAAAATGGGCGTGCGGGGCGCGGCCTTGGCTACTGTGATAGCCCGGTATGTGGAGATGCTGTACCTGGTGGTATACGCCACCCGCCGGAAGAAAAAATTCACCTTCCTCCAGGGGGCCTTTAAGAGCATGCGGGTGCCCCTGCCCTTGGTGAAGAAAATCACCATCACCGGCACGCCCCTGCTGCTCAATGAAACCCTGTGGTCTATGGGCACCGCCATGATTAACATGTGCTATGCCACCCGGGGGCTTACCGCTGTGGCAGCCACCAATATTACAGGAACGGCGAATAACCTCTTTTCCATTATTATGATGACCATGGGCAATGCCATCGGCATTATGGCCGGGCAGCTTTTAGGGGCAAACGACATAGAAGGGGCTAAAGACACAGTGCGCAAGGTGATGTTTTTCAGCGTCTCCTGCTGTGTGGTAACCGGAGGCCTGCTGGTGGTCTGCGCTCCTTTTATCCCCTACATTTATAACACCGAGGAGGCAGTGCGGCAGATTGCCGCCCAGACTCTCATCATTTGCGGATGCTTCCAGCCTGTCCATGCTTTTGTAAACTGCGCTTACTTTACCATCCGCTCCGGCGGCAAAACCTTCATCACCTTCCTTTTCGACTGTGCTTTCACATGGGTCGTATGCCTGCCCATTGCCTACTCTTTAAGCCATTTTACAGCCCTGAGCGTGGTGTGGGTGTTCTTCTTTGTGATGAGCGCGGATATTATCAAGGTGGTTATCGGGGCTTTTATGTTAAAATCCGGCATATGGGCCAAGAATGTAGTCAACGACACAGCAGCATAGCAAAGGCCTGGAAGGCCTTTTTATGAGAGAGGAGCTGTATACCATGAAAATCGTATTGCTGGGAGAGCCGATGGGCCTTTTTATGGCCAATGAAACAGGGGCAATCAGCGAGGTGAAAACCTTCACCGCTTCCATTGCAGGGGCGGAATACAACGTGGCAGTGGGCCTTGCCCGCCTGGGCCATACCCCGGCCTACTGCACCCGCTTAGGGTTTGATCCCATGAGGGAGAAAATCCTGAACGGCCTGCGCCAAAACGGCATTTCCACAGACCTTGTCATGCAGGCGGAGGGGGAGCTTACAGGCCTGATGATGAAAAGCTCTACCCAGAAGGGCGACCCGGACATCGCCTATTACCGGAAAGGATCGGCTGCTTCTAAAATCAGCCCCCACGATATAGACGGCCTGGATTTATACGGCTGCGAACGGCTCCATGTGACGGGGATTTTCCCCGCTGTGTCGGAGAGCGCCCTTTCCGCCACCCGGCGGCTTATCAGCCGCGCCCAGGCTTTGGGCATTCCCTATTCCTTTGACCCCAACCTGCGCCCCCAGCTTTGGACGGACAAGGGGCAGATGGTGCAGATCCTGAACAGCCTGGCCCAGGGCGCGGAGACAGTGCTGCCCGGGATAGGGGAGGGCAAACAGCTTACAGGCCAGGACAGCCCGGAGGGCATAGCAGATTTCTACCACGCCATGGGAGTGAAAAACGTGGTGGTAAAGCTGGGGGCAGACGGCGCGTTTTATTCTGAAAAGGACGGCGCCAAAGGCGTTTCCCCTGGCTTCCCGGTGGAAAAAATCGTGGACACTGTGGGTGCGGGAGACGGCTTTGCCGCCGGGGTGGTCAGCGCCCTGGCAGAGGGGGAAACCCTGGAGCAGGCAGCCTTCCGGGGCAACGTGATAGGGGCCGTGCAGATTACCCACAAAAGCGACAACGAGGGCCTGCCCACCCGGCAGCGCCTTTCGGAAATTATCCTGGCAGGAAAGGTATAGGCATATGGAAAACGCTGCCATAAATTTTCAGGAACTGACAGAAATGGCCCTGCAAGCCCGGGAAAGGGCTTATGTGCCCTATTCCCATTTTGCTGTGGGCGCGGCACTGCTGTGTAAAGATGGCACAGTGTATCAGGGCTGCAACATAGAAAATGCCGCCTACCCCGCCACAAACTGCGCCGAGCGCACGGCTTTCTTCAAGGCTGTCAGTGAGGGCAGGCGGGACTTTGCCGCTATTGCCGTAGCAGGCGGCCCGGCAGGGGAAGCGCCCGCGGCCTTCTGCCCGCCCTGCGGGGTGTGCCGGCAGGTCATGCGGGAATTCTGCGGGACGGATTTCACCATCGTCCTTTCCGATGGCGGCAAGATACAGGCATACACCCTGGAGGAGCTGCTGCCCTGCTCCTTCGGGCCGGAAAACTTGTAAAACCATATGGGCAGGAGAGGGGAGAGGGCTTATGGAACAACTGGAACGCAGGGATAAAGTGAACTATTATCTGGATTTGGCGGAAATCGTCTCCCAGCGGTGCACCTGTCTGCGCAGGCATTACGGGGCGGTGATTGTAAAAAACGACGAGGTAATCTCCACAGGCTATGTGGGCGCGCCCCGGGGCCGGGACAATTGTTCCGATTTAGGCTACTGCCTGCGGCATAAAATGGGCATTCCCCGGGGGGAACGGTACGAGCTGTGCCGCAGCGTCCACGCCGAGGCTAACGCCATTATCTGCGCCTCCCGCCGGGACATGATAGGCGCCACCTTATATCTGGTGGGCCGCACGGTAGAGCGGGACGAAGCCACAGGGGCGCTGCGCCAGGGCGCCTATATTGAAAACGCTGTGTGCTGCTCCATGTGCAAGCGCCTGGTGATAAACGCGGGCATTGCCCAAGTGGTGTGCCGGGATGACAAAGAGCATTACCGGGTGATCGACGTGAGCCAGTGGATAGTGGATGACGAATCCCTGCGGGGGGTGCTGGGGTATTGAAACAGGGCCGCTACAACGCTCTGGACACCCTCCGAGGCCTGCTGCTCGTCAATATGGCAGGCTATCACGCCCTTTATGACGTGGTATTTATAAAAGGCATGCCTATAAGCTGGTATACCGGCCCCCTGGGCTATATATGGCAGCAGGGCATCTGTTGGGGGTTCATCTTTCTCTCCGGCTTCTGCTTCCGGTTTTCCCGCCATCCCCTGCGCCATGGGCTCACTGTGCTGGGGGCTGGCATCCTGGTAAGTTTGGTGACCACCCTTGCCATGCCGTCAGAGCGCATCCTCTATGGCGTGCTGTTCCTGCTGGGAATGGTCGGGCTTATCCAGTGCGGGGTCTGGTGGCTGTGGAACAAGCTGAAGCTGCCCCCATATCCGGCATGGCTGGGGCTTGCGATTTTCATTTCCCTCTTTTTCCTTACCCGGGGCGTGCCTTACGGGTATCTGGGATTTGAAGGCATCCGCCTCTTGGAACTGCCCTCCTGGCTATATCAGAGCCAGTGGCTGGCTCCAGCGGGCCTGCCGGGGCCGGGCTTCTGGTCATCCGATTATTTCCCCCTAATCCCCTGGCTGTTTTTATATCTCTCCGGTTATTTTCTGTGGCGGCTGGTAGGCCACAACCCCCGGATTATGGAAAAGCTGAAGCCGGGCTTTCGCCCCCTGGCCTTTTTAGGGCGGCACAGCCTGCTTATTTATCTGGCCCACCAGCCTGTGCTTATGCTGGTTTTTATGCTGGTGTAGGAGGTGCGCTATGCGGTTTAAACGGGAAGGCAGCGTGATGTCCGTGGATCTCCATGGCGCCTCTGTGGAAAACGCCCGGGATTTGCTTCTCACATGGCTTGACCATGCGCCCCAAAGCGTTACAGAGCTGCGGGTGATACACGGCTACAACCGGGGCACCCTTTTGCGGGACATGGTGCGGGAGGAGCTAAGCCATCCCCGGATAAAGGAAAAGCTTCCCGCCTTAAACCCCGGCGAGACCCGGCTGGTGCTGCGGAATATGCAAAAAAAGACTGTGAAAGGATGAAAGTATATGTCAATGCTGGTTGCGAAAGCCACCTGCGAACTGCGGGCGGCAGTAGGGCAGGCTATAGAAAAGGCCCAGGCGGCAGGGGAGCTTCCCCAGGCCCAGGCCCCGGAAATCGCTTTGGAGGTGCCCGGCGACCGCGCCCATGGGGACTGGGCCTGTAACGCTGCCATGGCAGGAGCCAGGGCCTTTAAAATGCCTCCTCGGAAGATTGCGGAGGCCATCCAGAAAAACCTGGATCTTTCCGCTACCTGCTTTCAAAGCTGCGAAATTGCGGGGCCTGGGTTCTTAAATTTCACCTATGCCCCCCGGTTTTACGGGGAAGTGCTCCAGGATGTCCACAAGCTGGGCCGGGCTTACGGCAGCAGCGCCATGGGAGAGGGGAAACGGGTGCTGGTGGAGTTTGTTTCCGCCAATCCCACCGGCCCTATGCATATCGGCAATGCCCGGGGCGGCGTGCTGGGAGACGCCCTTGCCGCCACCTTGGAAACCGCAGGCTATCAGGTGGAGCGGGAGTTTTACGTCAATGACGCAGGCAACCAGGTGAACAAGTTTGCCTGCTCCCTGGAGGCCCGATATCTCCAGATATATAAGGGGGAGGACGCGGTGCCCTTCCCAGAGGACGGCTATCAGGGAGAGGACATTAAAGAGCACGCCAGAAGCTTTGCGGAGAAATACAGCGACCAGTATGTGGAAGCGCCGGAAAGCGACAGGCGGCAGGCACTGGTGGACTTCGCCCTGCCTCAGAACATCCAGGGCCTCCATGATGACCTGCTGCGCTACCGGGTGGAATATAATAACTGGTTTAGGGAATCCACCCTCCATGAAAACGGCGCTGTAGGCCGGGTGGTAGAGCTGTTAAAGGAAAAAGGGGCCACCTATGAAAAGGAAGGGGCCGTCTGGTTTAAGGGGGAAGCATACGGCAGCGAGGACTTTGTGCTGGTGCGCGGGAATGGTGTGCCCACCTACGTGGTGCCGGACATCGCCTACCACTATGATAAACTGGTCACCCGGAACTTTGACATAGCCATTGACGTGCTGGGGGCTGACCACCATGGCTACGTGCCCCGGTTAAAGGCTGCCCTCACCGCCTTGGGTGTGGATGCTTCCCGCCTGCAAATTGTGCTGATGCAGATGGTGCGCCTGGTGCGGGACGGGGAGATTGTCAAGGCCAGCAAGCGCAGCGGCAAGGCCATCACCCTGGTAACCCTGCTGGAAGAGGTGCCTGTAGACGCGGCCCGGTTCCTCTTTAACTCTTACGAGCCTAACACCCGCATTGACTTCGATTTAGATTTGGCTGTCCAGCAGGACTCCCAGAATCCTGTATACTATGTGCAGTATGCCCACGCCCGGGTGTGCAGCATTTTGCGGAATCTGGCTGCCGACGGCGTCACCCCCCGGGAATGCGCCCTGGAGGAGTTGGGCCTGCTCACTGCCCCGGAAGAAGCAGAGTTAATCCGCCAGATTTCCGCCTATACAAGCGAGGTGGAGGGAGCGGCAAAGGCCATGGATCCGGCCCGCATCACCCGGTACGTTATGGCTCTGTCCACCCTGTTCCACAAATTCTACAATGCCTGCCGGGTGAAGGGGGATAATCCCGCCCTCACTGCCGCTAGGCTGTACCTCTGCACCGCTTTTAAGCAGGTGCTGGAAAACGGCCTGAGCCTGTTCAAGGTGACGGCTCCTGAAAGCATGTAAATGGTCATGGGATACAGGCTTCCCACGCAAAGCCGTGAAAAAGCGCCGCTTTGCGTCCGGTATCTTGTTTTTCATACCCTGCCCCAGCCAGACTGGCTGGGGTTTTGCCGTCCCGGAAAGTTTATCGTTTGTTAATTTGACTGCCCGCGCAGAATTTGGTATAATAACAAGATAGAGCCTGCTGTCTCAAGCAGGTCCCAGGCAGAAACAGAAAGGTATGAGAATAGATTGGCGAATAATATTCTGACAAAGCTGTTTGGCAATTACAGCAAACGGGAGTTAAAACGTGTACAGCCGCTGGTGAACAAGGTGCTGGGGCTGGAGAATGCCTATAAAGCCATGGATGACGCAGAGCTGAAAGCCCAGACTGGCCTGCTGAAGGAGCGGCTGGGAAAAGGGGAAACCCTGGATGACATCCTCCCAGAAGCCTTTGCCGCCTGCCGGGAGGCCATGGACCGGGTGCTTTCCCTGCGGCTGTTTCCAGTGCAGGTGCAGGGCGGCATTATCCTGCACCAGGGCCGTATTGCGGAAATGAAAACAGGCGAAGGGAAAACCTTCACCCTGGCCCTGCCCGCCTTTTTAAACGCCCTGACAGGCCAGGGGGTTCACATTGTCACTGTAAACGAATATTTGGCAAAATACCAGGGAGAGATGATGGCCCGCGTTTTTAACTTCATGGGCCTTACAGTAGGCCTTGCTTTAACGGGCATGTCCAGCGCGGAGAAGCGGGAGGCTTATGCCTGCGACATCACCTATGCCACCAATAACGAGCTGGGCTTTGACTACCTGCGGGACAACATGGTTATCCGCAAGGAGGATAAAGTGCAGCGGGGCCACCATTACGCCGTTGTGGACGAGGTGGACTCCATCCTCATTGACGAGGCCCGCACCCCCCTGATTATCTCCGGGCATGGTGATGAAGCGGATATCCTTTACCAGCGGGCAAATTCCCTGGCTAAAACCTTGAAGCCTATCCGGGTAAAGGAAACTGACGAAAAGCAGGACAATGACGAGCTGTATAACGAATATGATTATATTATCAACGAGAAGCTCAAAACCTGTTCCCTCACCCGCCGGGGCGTAAAAAAAGCGGAAAACTATTTTGACATTGAAAACCTGACCGACTCTGACAATATCCGCATCCAGCACCATGTAAACCAGGCTATCCGGGCCTGGGGCATTATGCACAAGGATCAGGACTATGTGGTGAAGGATGGCGAGGTGATTATCGTTGACGAATTTACCGGGCGCCTGATGTTCGGGCGGCGGTATAACGAAGGCCTGCACCAGGCCATTGAGGCCAAGGAAGGGGTGGAGGTCGCCCGGGAGAGCAAAACCCTTGCCACTATCACCTTCCAGAACTATTTCCGCCAGTATGAGAAGCTTTCCGGCATGACGGGCACCGCCATGACGGAGCAGGAGGAATTTTCCGAAATATACAGGCTGGACGTGGTGGAAATCCCCACCAACCGCCCTATGATCCGGGAGGACTGCCCGGACGTGGTGTATAAGACTGTGGCGGCCAAGTTCCAGGCCGTGATTGATGACATTGCGAAACATCACGAAAAAGGCCAGCCTGTGCTGGTGGGCACCATCACCATTGAGAAGTCTGAAGAGCTTAGCAAAATGCTGCGCCAGCGGGGCATCAAGCATCAAGTGCTAAACGCCAAGTTCCATGAAAAGGAAGCCCAGATAGTGGCTCAGGCGGGCCGGAAAGGGGCTGTCACCATTGCCACCAACATGGCTGGACGTGGTACGGATATCCTCTTGGGCGGCAACGCAGAATTTATGGCAAAGGCCGAAATGCGTAAAATGGGCTATGCCGAGGAGCTTCTGGTGGAGGCCACCGCCTACAGCCACACCCAGGATGAGGCCATCCTGGAGGCCAGGGAAACATTTGCAAGGCTGAACCAGAAATACAAGGAGGAAATTGCGCCGGAGGCAGAAGAGGTGAAAGCCCTGGGCGGGCTTTACATCATTGGCACAGAGCGCCATGAGTCCCGCCGTATTGACAACCAGCTCCGGGGCCGCGCGGGCCGCCAGGGGGATCCGGGCAAAAGCCGGTTCTATATTTCCCTGGAGGACGATTTAATGCGCCTGTTCGGCGGGGAGCGCCTGTCCGCTATCATGGATAGGATGAAGATTGACGATGACATGCCTATTGAAACGGGCATGGTGTCAAACGCCATTGAAAGCGCCCAGCGCCGGGTGGAAAGCCGGAACTTCGGCATCCGCAAGAACGTGCTGCAATATGACGAGGTGATGAACAGCCAGCGCCAGATTATCTATGGGCAGCGGGATCAGGTGTTGAACGGCGAGGACATGCAGGAGCCTATCCTGAAGATGATAAACGAAGATCTGGAAGAAAAGGTAAAAGCCGCCATGCCGGAGGAAATACAGCGGGATATCTGGGACTTGCCCGGCCTGTGCAAGGACTACGACTGGCTGATACAGGAAGGGGATCTGCGCTATACGCCGGATGAACTGGAAACCCTCCAGCAGGAGGATGTGCTGGAGCTTCTGAAAAAGCGGGCCGCCGACATGTATGCCCAGCGGGAGAAGAAGTTCACGCCCCAGCGGATGCGCATTCTGGAGCGGGTGAAGCTGCTGGAGACAGTTGACGAAAAGTGGATGGATCACATTGACGCCATGGAGCAGTTGCAGGAGGGCATCCGCCTGCGAGCCTATGCCCAGCATGATCCGGTGGTGGAATACCGGCTGGAAGGCTTTGAAATGTTTGATAAAATGATTTCCGCCATCCGGGAGGACACTGCCAAGCTGGTGCTTACCTGGGAGCCAAAGAGCGAGGAAGCGCCGAAGCCCCAGCAGCGCGTTAAGATTATAAGCGCCGGCTTAGCCGGGGACAATACGGTGAAAAAGCAGCCTGTGCGCAAGCAGAAGAAGCCAGGGCGCAACGAGTTGTGCCCCTGCGGTAGCGGTAAAAAGTATAAAAAGTGCTGCGGGCGGGACGAATAAGGAGGAGAAGCCCCATGAAGAAAAAGATAAAAGCGTGGGGGCTTCTGGTGCTGGCAGCCCTGCTGGCCTTCGCCCTGTCCGGATGCGATATCCCGATGCCCGGCTTTGCCGACTATGATGTTTCCGGGTATATCCAGGCCTTGCTTGACAGCAGCTATCACAATTCCCACGACAGCTTCATTGTGGTGGCCCAGACTACAGAGGAGGCTGCCCGGGAAAGCCACGCCACCACCATAGAAAACATGGTGATAAATTTCTGCAATACCTATGGCGTAAATCCCTCGGAAGAGCAGCTTTCCCAGCTTACAGAAATTTTCTCCCAGCTTCTCCAGCACGCCAAGTATACAGTGCGGGAGGAGCAGAAGGTAGATACAGGCTATTATATTGAGGTGGAAGTCACGCCCATTGTGAATTTCAGCGACTGTTCCGCCCAACTGGAGGCCCTGCGCCAGCAGGCCCAGGAGGAGGCCGACGCTCTGAACACGCCCAGCCCCAGCCCGGAGCCAGAGGAGGATGAGGACGGGGATGGAGGGGAAGACGATTGGGGAGAAGAGGAACGGGAAAACGATGAAGAAGAAAGCCCCATTGCCACGCCCAAGCCGGTGACTACCCAGGTAAATCCCCAGGAGCTGTATATGGAAAAGGTGGTGGAATTCTGCCGCCAGCAGGCTGCCGCCATTGACTATGGGGTGGCACGCACCATGTCCCTGGACATCCGCCAGACAAATGAGGGAGAATTGCAGCTTGATTTAAACCAGATTGAAAATATCGACCAAACAATACTGCAATTGACAGCAGGCTGAAGAAAGGATGGCTGCCTTATGGAATTGGAAGCTTTATGCACAAGCACGTTGTTTGATTTGTCCCACACCGCTGCCCGCCCCTTGCTGGAGGGTACGGAATACCCCTGGCAGGCGCTGTCCGGCATTGGCGGCTTTATAAAAGAGCTGGGCGCTTCCCTGCCTGCCGGGGAATATGAGCAGAGGGGAGAGGACGTGTGGGTACACAAAACCGCCGTCATTTTCCCCCAGAACTATATTGCCGGGCCTTGCATTATCGGCCCGGAAACCCAGGTGCGCCCTGGCGCGTTTATCCGGGGAAACGCCTTGGTAGGGGCAGGCTGCGTGGTGGGGAATTCCACGGAGCTGAAAAATGTCATCCTCTTTGACCGGGTTCAGGTGCCCCACTATAACTATGTGGGGGACTCCATCCTGGGATATAAGGCCCACATGGGGGCAGGCTCCATCACCTCCAACGTGAAGTCAGATAAAGCCCTGGTCACCGTCCGGATAGGCCAGAAGCGCATAGAGACAGGCCTGAAAAAGTTTGGTGCCATGCTGGGGGACGGGGTGGAAATCGGCTGCGGCACAGTGCTCAATCCCGGCGCTGTGGTTGGAAAGGAAAGCCGTGTATACCCCCTCTCCTCGGTGCGGGGCTTTGTGCCCAGCCAGAGCATTTATAAAAACCAGGGGGAGGTTGTCCCCCAGCGTTAAAGGATCAGGACGGCTGCACAAGCCATGGAAAGGAGGGAAAGGCAAATGGATATGGTGACAGATTTTCTGGAAACCGGGGTGCTGCCTACAGTATTGCTCCTTGTGCGGGCCATTGTGCCGGTTTTGGCGCTGTACGTGGTGTGGCGCAGCTACACTTCCTTTAAAAAGGGCCAGCGCCGCCGGGATCCGGTGGTCATGCTCTGCGATGAAAGCTCTGGCCTGCGCTTTCCTGTGCTGTACTGGGAAAATTCCATCGGGCGCAGCAAATCCTGCGACATCTGCCTGCCAGACGCCACCATCTCCCGGGACCACGCGGTGCTCATGCGCCGGGAGGAGGGCTGGGTTATCTGCGACACAGGTTCTCATGCCGGGGTGCAGGTAAACGGCAAAAAGGTAAAGGGGCAGAAGCTTTTAAGCATTGGGGACGCTGTCACCCTGGGAGACGTGACCCTCACCCTGTGGAACGCGGACTCCCCGCCGGAAAAGCGCCGCCGCATTTTTACAGGCTTCTCCCGGGAAGCCGCCTCTCCCTTAAAGCTGATGATGACGGCAAGCCTCGTACACCTTTTGATGGCGCTACAGGCCTGCTTTATAGGGGGAAAGGCTGCCCCCATGCAGGCTGTGCCCACCCTGATAGCCATGGCCATAGGCTGGGGGCTGTATGTGTATTCCATTGGCATTCAGCACCGGGTCAGCTTTGAAATAGAAACCATTGCGTATCTCCTTTCCGGCATCGGCATCACCCTTCTTGCCGCCTGCGATATGGACGCCATCAAAACCCAGCTTGCCGCCATGTTCATCGGCGTCCTGCTGTTCTGCTTCCTGATTTGGTTCATGAACGATATGGACAGGGTGGCAAAGTTCCGCCTCTATATCGGGGCCGGGGCCATCCTGCTTTTCATCATCAACCTGGTTTTCGGCAGGGAGCAGTATGGCTCGAAAAACTGGATTTTCATCGGGCCGGTAAGCGTCCAGCCCTCAGAGCTGATAAAAATCGCCTTTATTTTTGTAGGCACTTCCACCCTGGACAGGCTCCAGACCAAAAAGAATATTACGGAATTCCTGGTGTTCACAGGCGTCTGCATGGGATTTTTGGTGCTGATGAAAGACCTGGGCACTGCCGCTATTTTCTTTGCGTGCTTCCTCATCATCGCCTTTATGCGTTCCGGCAGCGTGCGTACCATCGCCCTGGTGCTGACAGGCGCGGGGCTGGGCGTGCTGCTGGCCCTGCAGTTTATGCCCCACATTGTCTCCCGCTTTCAGGGCTGGGGCCATGTGTGGGAGCATATCAACGACCAAATGGGCTATTCCCAAACCCGGACGCTCACCTATATGGCAAGCGGGGGCCTGTTCGGCGTTGGCCTGGGGGATGGGATGCTGGCAGGCTCCGGGGTGTTTGCGGCAGATAGCGACCTGGTTTTCGGCCTGCTCTGCGAGGAACAGGGACTGCTTTTGGGCCTTGTGGTGCTGATGGCTATTGCCATGTTCACCATCTATGCCCGCAGCGATGTCACCCGCAGCCGCTCCACCTTCTTTTCCATTGGAGCCTGCGCTGTGGCGGGAATGCTCCTGTTCCAGACCTGCCTGAACGTGTTCGGCGCAACAGACATCCTGCCCATGACAGGCGTTACCCTGCCTTTTATCAGCGCAGGCGGATCCAGCATGATGAGCGTGTGGGGGCTGATGGCCTTCCTGAAAGCTTCTGACGAGCGCACCTATGCTGCCCGGCGGGCCAGCAAAAACAGCAGCCGTCCAGCGGCGGCCCGGCCCGGGCGCGGCACCGAGGAGTTCGCGCCGCCCCGTCCCAGCCGCACTGCTGAAATGGATACAGGCTATACGCCCCGGCCTGCTCCCCGCCGCAAAAGCGGGGCAGGCAAGCGGTATGCAAGCCCGCCGGCCCGCCACAGCAATCCCAAAAGGCCGCCCCCGCCGCCTGGAGACAGCGGGGATATGGAAGATATCACAAGCTGGAGATAAAGGAATCCCAAGGAGAAAGGGGATGGGTTTTTGAAAACAGTAGGCTTTCGGTCAATTGTTCTCTATATCCTGCTGGCTGTCTTTATAGGCGGGGTGGGATACCTGGTTGCAAACATGTTTTTACATGGCAGGCAGTGGGTTATGCAGCCTTATAACGCCCACCTTTCCGGGCAGATGGGAGACATCAAGGACAGGGACGGGAATCTTCTTGCCACCAGCCAGGACGGCGGGCGGGTTTACAGTGAAAATGACACAGTGCGCCGGGCCTTGCTTCATACTATCGGGGATACGGCGGGTTTTATCGGTACAGGGGTGCAGTCTGTCATGGGGGACAAGCTTACAGGCTATAACTTTATTACAGGGCTGAACGATACGGTCTTTTCCCGCATGGGCAGCGGCCTTACCCTAACAGTCAGCCAGGACGCCTGCACAGCCGCCTATAATGCCATGGCAGGCCGAAACGGCGCGGCAATCCTCTATAATTATGAAAACGGGGATATTCTGTGCAAGGTCAGCGCCCCCACCTTTGACCCCGCCTTTGTGCCCGAGGATATTGAGACAAATGACGCGTATAAGGGCGCTTATCTGGACAAGTCCTTGTCCGCAAGCTTTACCCCGGGCAGTATTTTCAAGATTATCACAGCCGCCGCTGCTATGGAAAAGTGGCCCGATTCCTGGAGCGAACGCACCTACGAGTGCTGGGGCGCGGAAAATATCGGCGGCAGCGATATCACCTGCCTGCACGGGGAGGCCCACGGCTCCCAGGACATGTTTGCCGCCATGGGCAATTCCTGCAATATTTATTTTGCCCATTTGGCAAACGATATCGGTGGCGGGGCCTTGCAGAAGAAAGCAGAGGAAATGGGCTTTAACCAGAGTTTTGACTTTAACGGCGTAAATGTTACAAAAAGCACACTGGATCTCACAGGGGCAAATGCCAATCAGATAGGCTGGGCGGCAGTAGGCCAGTACACAGTGCTGGCAAATCCCTACCACATGATGGCTCTTATGGGGGCTGTGGCCAAGGATGGTTCCTATACCCAGCCCCGCCTGACAGAAGGGGGAGACATCTTTTCCGGGCTGGCGGCATCCGGGGACAGGAAGCTGATGAGCGCGGAAACCGCCCGACAGTTAAAAACCCTGCTGCGCGGCGACGTGGAAAATTACTATGGCGACTGGATGTTCCCCCAGGGCATGGCGGTCTGCGCCAAAACTGGCACAGGCGAAGTGGGGGAGGGCAAAGCCCCTAACTGCTGGATGGTAGGCTTTTGCGACAGCGCCCAGTATCCCTATGCGTTCGCGGTGGTTGTGGAAGAGGGCGAGGGCGGCATTGAGACGGCGGGAGTCCTTGTAAACGCCATGCTCCAGGCCTTGGCTTGAGGAAGGGGGAAGGAAAGTGGAAACCATTACCATCAAGCCCCACCATTTTATGGATATCATCAAGCTGTATGGCGCGGGTATAGAAAACTTTGTGCCGGACAAAAAGCTGGACCACGATTTTTACCGTATCGGCAACCTGGTTTTGGCATGCCACACCCAGCCACTGCTCCTGACAATAGAAGGGGACGATATCTGCACGCCCTGCCGCCAGTACCGAGGCCTCTGCCAGGATGCTCTCGCAAACATCCCCGGCTTTACAGGCAAAAACGAGTATAACCGCGCCCTGGACAGCCGCATCCTTTCCCTGTATGGCTTAAGCGCGGGGCCATATCCGGCAGAGGAGCTGTGCGGGATTCTCTATCAGGGCCGGAAAAAAATCTTCCAGGTGTGGCAAGAGGAGGAAAACGCCCTCACCCAAAGGCGCTTTGATTTATTCACAGCCGGGGCTGAAAAATACCTGGGGTCGTATAAGTAAACGCAGCAAAAAAGCCGTCTAGCGTTGTGCTGGGCGGCTTTTCACTGCTTTGCAGGCTCACCGCCTTTTAGGCCACACATACAGCCCATAGCCAATCAGGCACAGGGAGATAAGGATAGCGCTGCCCGCCGCGCCAATGGCAATGGCGGTGTGGTTTAAAGGCCCTGCCACCATGCTGATAATCAAGGCGCAGGCGTCGGCAAACAATAAAAATTTGAAAAGGCTTTTTTCCGCGTTCATGAGCGTACCTTTGGGTGACAGCCCTGCCAGGCTTGGCACCCTTCCTTTCTTTCTTTCTTTCATATTTCATATCCATTCTAAACGGCTCTCCCAAAGGGCGCTGCTGAAAGCCGCCAGCTTCTCCAAGGTAAGCTGCTCAGCCCGGGCGTTGGGCTGCGCGCCTGCACTGCGCAGGGCTTCTTCCACCAGGGGCTTCGGCGCTCCCAGCGCGGCAGAAACCGCATTTGCCGCTGTTTTCCGCCGCTGGGAAAAGGCTCCCCGGGCCACCCGAAAAAAGAACGCCTTGTCCGGCACCTCCACAGGCGGGCTTGTGCGGATTTCCATGTGCAGCACAGCGGAATCTACCTTAGGCGGCGGCATAAAGCTGCCCCGGCCCACCTCGAACAACAGCTTTGGCCTGCTGTGATACTGCACGCTAACGCTTACCGCCCCGCACTCCCGGCTGCCTGGCAGGGCGCACAGCCGCTGGGCGGCTTCCTTCTGCACCAGCACAGTGAGGGATTTCAGGGGAAGCCCTCCCTCCAGCAGGCCCATAATCACAGGGGAGGTGATATAATAGGGGAGGTTTGCGCATACGCATATAGGCTCCCCGCCGAATTTCTCCTGTATCAGGGCGGCTAAATCCAGCTTCAGCACGTCCCCCTGCACCAGTTCCACGTTCCCGCAGCCCGACAGGGTTTCCTCCAGCACCGGGAAAAGCCGGCTGTCCAGTTCAATGGACACCACTTTTTTAGCCGCCTGGGAAAGCTCCCGGGTGAGCACCCCCACCCCCGGCCCGATTTCCAGCACCCCGGCACATTCCTGCGCCCCGCAGGCCGCCGCCATGCGGGGGCACACGCTGGGGTTTATAAGGAAATTCTGCCCCATAGCCTTGGAAAACCGGAACCCATGGCGGCCCAGCACCTCCCGGAGTACGCCGGGGTCAGCCAAGCTTCCCATAGTATCTTTTTCCATCATGCCTCCTCCAGTTCCACCTTGTATAAGATACGCACACCGTCGTCATAAACCCGGGTGAACAGCCTGTCCAGCGCTTGGGCGTCCACCTGGTAAGAGCTGCTTTCAAAATCGCTATAGAGTACATAGCTTACATGGGTGCTGCTGTAAAAATTTAAAGATTCCGCAGGCTTTTCATACATTTCCCGCACAGCAAACTCCCTGCCGTAATAGGGCAGGCCATGATAAAACAGATAGCTGGGAGAGCCGCACACTACGTTGCGCCCGGCTAAGGCGCAGATTTCGTTGTTGTGCCGGGTGTCGGTAAGCACCACCGCGTCTGGCGGCAGGTTTTCCTCCACATAGGCGCACAGGGACAGGGCGCCGTCCCCATAAATTTCATATTCAGACACCGCCTCCCGGCCCAGGGTCAGCACCGCCGGAAGGATGAGGAAAGCGGTAAGCCCTCCTGCCAAGACATTTCTTGCGCCCCTGCGCCTGATTTTGCACAGCATGTCCCAGAAAAACTCCGCCCCGCAGCAGCACAGCAGGGCATAGCCTACATACAGCAGCTTGTTGTTGTCATAGTCATTGGGTTGAAACTCCACAAATTCAGCAATCAGCCAAATCACCAGAGCCGGCACATACCGGGCAAAGCGATCCTTTTGGCAGGTTATCAGCCCGCAGAAGGCCAGCACGCCTGCAAGCCCCAGGTTTTTCAGGTAAAACCACAGGTAATTGTCCTCCCCGGTCACCCATCCAAAGTGCCCCCGCACAAACTGCCCCGCCCCTGCCTGCCGGAAAGTCCACACGAAAAGCTGGGGAAGGGCCAGCAGGCAGGCGGCAAGTGCCAGTATGCCCCAGGTGCGGGCAATTTCCCAAAGCATCCCCTGCCGCCAGGCAAAAGCCAGCAAAAACCCCAGCAGCACCAGGCACAGCAGTACCACCAGGCTGATAAAAACCAGCAGCCAGGGAGAATCTTCCAAGCCCCGGGTGCGGAGGAGATCCTTTAGCAGGCACATGACAGGCACTCCCGCCACCACCGCGCCCTTTCCCAGCAAAACGGCCCTGTCCAGCAGCCGGAGCCTTTTGCACAAATCCAGCACCAGCCATCCTCCGCACACCAGCGCCAAAGCCAGAAAGGAGTGGGTATGCACCATAGGCAGAGCGCCTGCCAGCACGCCTCCATAGAGAAAAAAACGCTTTTCCCCTTCAAAAACCCCCCGGTATAGCAGGTAGAGGGTGGGGAACAGTATGGCCCAGCCGAACAGGGTGGCCCGCTGGGGAAGCATCATGTCGGCTATCACGTTCACCCAGCGGATATTTTCCGCCACATAGTTTGTAGGCGTTTCATAAAATGCCGTGAAAATCCGGGTGAAATTCTCCTTCCCGCCCCCTAAAAAGTAGAACACCCCCAGCCCGCCGTTGCAGAAAAACAGCAGGAAAGCCGTTGCCGTCTGGGCAGGCGATCCCAGCATCCGGCGGAAAAAGAGATATGCCCCGAAAAAGACCTGGGCGCCTGCCGCGCACATGGGCAAAGCATAACTCAGCCGTAAAGGTGCGCCTAAAAGATAGAGGCTGGAGGAAATGCTGTCGGACAAAAAAGGATAGGAAAGCCGCACGCCGGGCAGCAGGGAATATTCGGGAGGAAAAACCTGCTGGCGGGCAAGGCTGGTGATAAAGCTCAGGTGCATGCTCATGTCCCCGTAGGTGGACTGGCAGCAGTATATCCGGTTGTTTTCAAAACGGAAGGAGTGGAACACTAAAAAAATGAAGAAGCCACAAAAGAGCGGGACAAGTAGCAGGAATTTTTGCCGCCCAAAGGCCCCCAAAGCCTTTGGCAGAGAGGAAAAAGCAGGGAAATTTTTGGCGCGGCTTCCATACAGGCTGGCCCCGGCGCACCCCAAAGCCAGCAGCAGGGCCAGCAGATGGGCAGCAGGGGAAAAGCCAAAGCCAAAGGCAAACAGCGCCGGAAACCATTGGAGCATCAGGCTTCCCGCTACGCTGCCGAAAAGCAGCCGTACCCCGGCGCTTTCCTGGGGCAGCAGGGGAAAGGCCGCAGCCACACCGCAGATCTGGAAAGCTCCGAAAAGCAGTATAGCTGCCAAAGCGCCTTCTAAAGAGCCTTCCATGCCGCCCCCTCCTTTTCCTGTATTTCTTTCATTATACTACCATTTTTCACTGGAAAAGTAAAGTGGGAACAGCCCAAAGAGCATCTGCTTCAAAGATTTTATCCGCTGTAATAGGGGTAAAGGCGGGCTATAAATATGTAAAACCGCGGGAATCCCGCGGCCTTCAAATCCCCTGGCGCAAGCAAGCGTCAGGCCCGTATCTCTTTTTTTATTTTCCCCAGCGCGCCCTTTTCCAGCCGGGAAACCTGGGCCTGGGAAATGCCAACCTCTCCTGCCACCTCCATCTGGGTTTTGCCTTCCAGAAAGCGCAGGGAAAGGATGCGCTTTTCCCGGTCGCTCAAGCCCCGGATAGCCTGCTTGATGGCAATTTCCTCCAGCCAGTCCTGATCGTTGCCGTCGCCTACCTGATCCATAATATAGATGGTGTCGCCTCCGTCGGAAAACACAGGCTCGTACAGGGAAACCGGCTCCACAATGGCCTCCAGGGCCACCACCACATCCTCCCGCTTCATGGAAAGGGCCTGGGATATCTCCTCAATGGTAGGCTCCTTCCCGCCCCGGGCGGTAAGCTGTTCCTTGCACTGAATGGCTTTGTAGGCCGTGTCCCGCATGCTCCGGCTGACCCGCACAGCGTTGTTGTCCCGGAGAAAGCGGCGCACTTCCCCAATAATCATGGGTACCCCATAGGTGGAAAACTGCACCCCTTGGCTCACATCAAAGTGGTCTATGGCCTTCATCAGCCCAATGCACCCCACCTGGAACAGATCATCCGGGTTTTCCCCCCGGTTGCCAAAGCGCTGAATCACGCTTAAAACCAGCCGCAGGTTTCCGGCAATCAGTTTTTCCCGGGCATCCTTGTCCCCGTCATGGCAGCGGATGAGCAGTTCCCGCATTTCATCGCTTTTCAGTACCTTCAGTTTGGACGTGTTCACCCCGCATATTTCCACTTTCCCCTGCATAACGTACCTCCGAAAAAGTTTCTTTCAAAGGTAGTATTTCCCCTTTCCAGCGGATTTATCGCTGCCGCACTTGAAAAATACAGTTTTTCACATGCACAGGCAAAGAGCGCCCCCCTGCCAACTAGGCAGAGGGGCGCTCTTTGCGGGAAAAGGCTTTAGTTGGGAAGCCGGTCTTTTGCCGCCAGCTTATAGCAAAGGGTCATCATGCTGTCGTTCATGTGGACATTTTCCACAATAGCATCCGGGTGCTTCAGCGCGATATCATAATGCCCGAAGTTCCAAAAAGAGCGCATTCCCAACGTATAGAGATAATCGGTTATCTCTTCTACGTTTTCCTGTGGTACGCAGAGAATCGCCATGGAAGGGCAGTGTTCCTGATAGAAAGCGCCAACCTTCCCATAAGGAAGTATCTCCTGCCCGCCAATCTTCTGGCCCACCACCTTGGGGGAGTTGTCGAACACGCCTACAAGCCGGAAGCCCAACTGCTCAAAGGGCATGTGCCCGGCAATAGCCTTCCCCAGGTTGCCCGCACCTATCAGAATACAGGGATATTTATGTTGCAGGCCCAGGATTTCCTCAATGGCAGTGCGCAGTTGGGGTACATGATAGCCATAGCCCTGCTGCCCGAAACCGCCAAAGCAGTTAAAATCCTGCCGCACCTGGGAGGCAGTGAATCCCATTTTTTCCGAAAGCTCCTTGGAAGAAATGCGGGTTACGCCGTTTTTGGAAAGCTCAGTTAAAAAGCGGTAATACCGGGGCAGGCGGCGGATAACGGACATGGAAACTGAATTTTTCTTTTGCAAAGCCAATCCCTCCCCGACGTGTAAAATGAAGTGCCTTATAGGACTTTTTCCAGCCGTTCTTGAATAGCCTTCAAAAATTCCTCTGTGCCCACCTTCTGAATGTTGGGCAGGGTAGACATAGCCGCCAAGTCCCCTGTCATCACGCCGTCCTCAATGGTGTCCAGAGCGGCTTTCTCCAGCTTGTCCGCAAAGTCTGCCAGTCGGCTGTTGCCGTCCAGCTCTCCCCGCTTGCGCAGGGCGCCTGTCCAGGCAAACAGGGTTGCCACAGAGTTTGTAGAGGTAGGCTCGCCCTTTAAATGCTTATAGTAGTGGCGCTGTACTGTGCCGTGGGCCGCCTCATATTCGCAGGTGCCGTCCGGGGCCACCAGCACAGAGGTCATCATGGCAAGGCTGCCAAAGGCTGTGGCCACCATGTCGCTCATCACGTCCCCGTCATAGTTTTTGCAGGCCCAGATATACCCGCCCTCGCTGCGCACCACCCGGGCCACAGCGTCGTCTATGAGAGTGTAGAAGTATTCAATTCCCGCTTCCGCAAATTTCCGGGCATAGTCCTTATCGAAAACCTCCTGGAAAATGTCCTTAAAACGGTGGTCGTATTTCTTGGAGATGGTGTCCTTGGTGGCAAACCATAAGTCCTGCTTGGTGTCCAGGGCAAAGTTAAAGCAGGCCCGGGCAAAGCTTTCAATGCTCCCATCCAGGTTGTGCATTCCCTGCACCACCCCTGCGCTGTCTGCATAGTCGTGGATCAGGTGCTTTTCTTGGGTGCCGTCGGGCTTTGTGATAAGGATTTCCGCCTTCGAGCCTTTCTCCACTAAAGCCTCCGTGTTCTTATACACGTCCCCGTAAGCGTGGCGGGCAATGGTGATAGGCTTTTTCCAGGTGGGAATGTAGGGGGTAATGCCCTTTACTAAAATGGGCGCTCGGAACACGGTGCCGTCCAGGATGGCCCGGATGGTGCCGTTGGGAGACTTCCACATCTCGTGCAGGTTATATTCCGTCATGCGGGCGGCGTTGGGGGTGATGGTGGCGCACTTTACCGCCACGCCATATTTTTTCGTAGCCATGGCAGAGTCCACTGTCACCTGATCCCCGGTCTTGTCCCGGTTCTCCAGGCCCAGATCATAATACTCTGTGTTCAGGTCAATGTAAGGCGTAAGCAGGATATCCTTTATCATCTGCCAGATGATGCGGGTCATTTCGTCGCCGTCCATCTCCACTAAGGGTGTTTTCATCTGTATCTTTTCAAAAGCCATAAGTTTCTCCTTGTCTTTATCTGCACATATTTTTTTGCACATATTTTAAGGGCGTGCCATCTGCATATATTTTTTAAGGACATCCTTCTCAGGCGGCGTTATGTTATCCGGCAGGGCCTCCAGCGGAAAGAAGCGAAGCTCGTCTACTTCTTCCTCCTGCCGCCGCAATGTGCCATGGTATTTCCGGCACAAATATACGGTCATAATAAGATGCACTTCATCGCCGTTTGGATATACATAGTGCTGGTTTTCCCCGGAGAATACGGAGAAAAGTTCCAGTTCGTCCGCCGCCAGCCCGGTTTCCTCCAGAAGCTCCCGCCGGGCTGCATCCTCTGTGCTTTCGCCCAACTCTACAGCGCCGCCCGATATGCCCCAGGTATGGTTGTCTGCCCGTAGCTGGAGCAGGATTTCCCCTTTTTCGTTTTCCACCAGAACGCCTGCGCTGCATAGCTGCACTGGCGCGTGGCCCACATGATCCCGCAGGAATTTCACATAGCCAGTCATATCCTGTTACTTCCTGCCAGCAGTCTTTGTATAGTTCAGCAGCCCGCCTGCCAGCACCATCTGCCGCTGCCGCTCTGTAAGCACAGCAGTAAGCTTATAGGATGTGCCCTTGGTCAGGTTCTCCATGGTAACGTCACAGCCCTTCTGGAGTTCCTCCTTGATATGGGGCAGGCACAAGTCGTCCATCTGGTCGATTTTGTCATAATCCGCTTCGTCTGTAAACTCCAGAGGGATAAGCCCAGCATTTGCCAGGTTCGCGCAGTGGATGCGGGCATAAGACTTTGCCACGACCGCCTTTATCCCCAGGTACAGGGGTACCAGGGCCGCGTGCTCCCGGGAAGAGCCCTGCCCGTAGTTGGAACCAGCAATGATAATGCCGCCCTCCTCCGCCTTGCAGCGCTGGGGGAACTCTTTGTCGCATACCCCGAAGCAGAACTGGGAGAGATAGGGAATATTGGAGCGGTAGGGCAGGATTTTCGAACCCGCGGGCATAATGTGGTCAGTGGTGATATTGTCGCCCACCTTCAAAATGGCCTTTTTCTGAATGGAATCCTCCAAAGGCTTTGCGATGGGGAAGGGCTTGATGTTCGGCCCCCGCTGAATTTCCACCGTCTCCATCAAGGCCTCCTCAATGGGGGGCACAATCATGTTATCGTTTATCAGGAACTCCTTAGGCATCTCAATTTTTTCCCAGCCCCCCAGGGTGCGGGGATCCGTAAACATGCCTGTGAGGGCGGAGGCTGCCGCCGTCTCCGGGCTGACCAGATATACCTGTCCGTCCGCCGTACCGCTGCGGCCTTCAAAATTCCGGTTGAAGGTGCGCAGGGAAACGCCGCCGGAGTTGGGAGACTGCCCCATGCCGATGCAGGGGCCGCAGGCGCACTCCAGCACCCGGGCGCCTGCCGCGATGATATCTGCCAAGGCACCATTTAAAGCCAGCATATTGTACACCTGCTTGGAGCCGCAGCCAATGGTCAGGCTCACATCCGGGTGTACGGTTTTGCCCTTTAAGATGGCGGCTACCCGCATCATGTCCAGATAGGAGGAATTGGTGCAGGAGCCGATGCACACCTGATCCACCTTGATGTCTGCCAGTTCCTCCACAGGCTTCACCGCGTCCGGGCTGTGGGGACAAGCTGCCAGGGGCACAAGGGTGGAAAGGTCGATGGTGAACTCCTCGTCGTATACAGCGTCCGGGTCAGATTTCAGCTCCACCCACTGATCCCCCCGGCCCTGGGCCTCCAGGAATTCCCTTGTAATCTCGTCTGAGGGGAAGATGGAGGTGGTGGCTCCCAGCTCTGTGCCCATGTTGGTGATGGTGGCCCGCTCCGGCACAGTGAGGGTGCTGATGCCCTCCCCGCCGTATTCAATAATTTTGCCCACGCCGCCCTTTACGCTCATCTTCTGCAGCACTGCCAGAATCACGTCTTTGGCGGAAACCCAGGGGGACAGGCGGCCTGTCAGGTTGATTTTCGTCATTTTCGGCATGGAGATATGGTATTCCCCGCCGCCCATGGCCACAGCCACGTCCAGGCCTCCCGCGCCGAAGGCCAGCATACCAATGCCGCCGCCGGTGGGGGTGTGGCTGTCAGAGCCAATCAGGGTTTTGCCGGGAATGCCGAAGCGCTCCAAATGAAGCTGGTGGCAGATGCCGTTGCCGGGCCGGGAGAAATAGATGCCATGCTTCTTGGCAATGGACTGGATAAACCGGTGGTCATCGGCGTTTTCAAAGCCGCTTTGCAAGGTGTTGTGGTCGATGTAGGCCACGCTTTTCTCGGTTTTCACCCGGGGCACGCCCATAGCCTCAAACTCCAGGTACGCCATAGTGCCGGTGGCGTCCTGGGTCAGGGTCTGGTCGATTTTCAGGCCGATATCCGCCCCCGCCTGCATTTCACCGCTGAGGAGGTGCGCCTCCAGAATCTTTTGTGCGATTGTTCTGCCCATACATTTTCTCCTTCCTTGCAGGCAAAAAAAGCCTGCTTTCACAAGATTTCTCTATGCTGACGAAGCCTGCCCCACACTATATAGAGGCGGCCCATATTTTTAGCCATACTCCTATTATCCCTGAAAAGCCTGTCCCTGTCAATGGCAGAAAGACAAATTTTGCAAGTTCTGAAAAAGAAAATTGCAAAAAGCGCGCTTTTCTCAAAAAATCAGCCGCCACATGCCCCTAAAAATGCAGGCAGTTCCCGCCAGACCTGGACAGCCAAATAGGGAAACGGCGCATCCCGCTGTTTTTTTCCTCCAAATGCCCCTTCGCAATACCAAACTGGGAACATCCCAGCATCATGGGAGCCACAGACATCTTTCTCCCAGTCATCTCCGCAGAACCAGACGGCAGAAGCCAGCAGTCTGGCCTTTTTCAAAGCAATTTGAAACAGCATAGGGTCAGGCTTGCGTATGCCGTATTCGCTGGAAGCCAGAACAAAGCGGAATTTATGTAAAGGGAAAAGCTTTTCCAGGCGGTATGTAAGGGCTTGGCCCGACCATCCGATGTTGCTGACAACCCCTGTAGGAATGCCCAGCCTGTCCAGGAAAGCCAGCAGTTCACCTATGTCGGGCATGGGCTTACAGAGGCTGGAATTCTCCATCAGCACACGTTCTATGCCGGAAAGGGGGAGGGCAGGTTCCAACCCTAGAACGTCCAGCACCGTCCGGAGCTGCTGCCACTCATGGGTTTCAAACCCGCCTTTGCGGGCGGCGGACAGGCTGCGGGACGCTGAAAAGCGCTGCCAAAGGCTGTCTGCCACCTGGCATGCCTGCTCGGGTGTAGCCCCGTCTGGATTCTTGTCAATATACTGGAACACGGCCCGCCATCCCCGCAGAAAATCCGGGGACGTTTCCTGCGCCAAAGTGCCGCCGTAGTCAAATAAAATCATTTCCGGTTTTTTCATTTTAGAAAAACGCCAGCTCCTTTAACCCAAAAATGAACAGGAACATGGTAAATACGGACAGCAGGGAGCTGAACACGACAAGCTGTCCGGCCAGCTTGTCGTCGCCCCCCATCTGCTGGGCCATGGTAAAGGAGGATACGGCGATGGGAGAGCCGAACACGGTCAGCAGTACCGCCAGGTGAGCGTCCCTAAAGCCCATCAGAATTGCCAGGGCTATAAACAAGAGGGGATAGGTCACCAGCTTGGCACCCAAAGTAATGCACAAATCCCGCACGCAGCGGCCTGTCTCCCCAAAGCTGAAGGAGGCGCCCAAAATCACGAAGGCCAAAGGCGTGGCGATGATAGACAGGTCTGAAACGGTTTTATACAGCACCGTAGGCAGTGGAATATGGAACACCACGAAAAGGATGCCTGCGGCGGAAGCGATAATCAAGGGGTTTGTGAGGATGCCCACCAGGATTTTCCACAGGCTGGGCTTTTTGCCGTTAAAAGATTCCAGGGAAATGACCGCCAGCATATTGTACAGGGGAATAATGACCGCTATCAGGATGGAGGCAAGCCCTGCGGCAGAGTCCCCAAACAGGGCTGTGCTGATGGGGATGCCGAACAGCACGAAATTGCTGCGGAACATGCCCTGGAGCATAACCCCCCGGCGGGCGTTGTCGTGCTCCAGGAGGATTACCAGGCACAGGGAGATAATGAATTGCAGCAGCACCCCCACCACCGCGAAGAGCAGCAGGCTCATATCAAAGCTGCTGGTAAGATCGGTTTTATAGATGTTGAAAAAAACCAGCAGGGGCAGGAACACTTTGAAAATCATATTGTTGGTCTGCCGCACAGAGGTTTCGTTCATAATTCCCGTCAGCTTAATACAATACCCCACTGCCAGCAGCAGGAACAGGGGCAGCACAATTTCCAGCGCAATGCGCAGGCTTTCCATGGAAACAACTCCTTTTCATATCCCGGTAAAGTTTGGATCTATAGTATATAGTGTAAGTATACCACGAAACTGTCCGGCAGGCAAACCTTTCTTTTCCGGAAAACGCCTGGCTTCCCCGGCTCGGCTTCTCAAAGCAAAACGCAGCGTGCAGGAGGGCTTTCCCGGTACACGCCGCGTTTTCCTTTTGCTCTTGTTTATTCCTCGGTTCCCGGGCTGTAGAATTTTTCGTTGGGCTGTGCGGACTTCCAATGGAAAACGCCCGCAATTTTGCTGCCTGCAAAGCACAGCGCAAAAGAGAGAATCATGGCAAGGCAGGCGTAAAGGGGGCCGTCCGGGGTGGTGAAGCCGGAAAGGGCCGCCGGCAGGAAGGCTGTGAGAAAGCCCCCCAGCATGCCGGCCCAGGCCCCGGCCCGGTTGATACCCTTCCAGTACAGGGACAGCAGGTAGGGCGCCAGGAAGGAGCCGGAGATAATCCCCCAGGAGTAGGACATCATCTCCAGGATAGGGGTGGGGTAGTTGGCGATAACATAGCTGAGCACCACAAAGGCTAGGCACAAGATGCGGGTGAGGGCAGCCAGATTCCTGTCCTCCATTTTTTTTGCAAAGGTGGCCTTCACCAAATCCATGGAGACAGTGGTGCAGGCAGTCAGGGTAATGCTGGAAAGGGTGGAGACAGAGGCGGAAATCAGCAGCACCAGAATCACGCCGATAAGCAGGTTGGGCAGTCCGGCAGAGTCCAGCATCAGGGGCACGATAAAATCCTTGCCCCCCTCGGGCATGGTTTCCCCGAAAAACAGATGGGACAAAGAGCCGATGAAATAGCCGCCCCCCGCCACCAGCAGGGCGAAAAAGGTGGAGATAATGGTGCCCCGCTTTACCTCCTTGCCGTCCCGGATGCCGTAATATTTATGTACCATCTGGGGCAGGCCCCAGGTGCCGAAGCTGGTCATCAGCAGGGTGGAAACCAGGGCCACAGCAGATTTCCCCGGCAGGGGCGCCATTTCGTGGGCTTTCATGTAGTCCGCCATGTTGGAAAGGCCCTGGTTCAGGCCGCCTACCTGGGGGGACAGCACCACCAGCACAATCAGGGCGGTAACGCCAATCATCATCACAAAGCCCTGGACGAAATCCGCTTTCAGGGTAGCCATGTAGCCTCCCAGCACCAGCAGCAGGGCAGAAGCGATGGCAATAATAATCATACATACCTGTTCGTTAATGCCCAGAATAACAGAGCAGACACTTGTAAGCCCCTTATAAACAGAGGCGGAATAGGGGATAAGGAACACAAAAATTACGATGCAGGAGAAAAGCCGTATGGCAGGGCTTTGAAAGCGCTTTTCAAAAAGCTGGGGCATGGATTTGATATCGTGCCGCCGGGTGATTTTCCGGGTACGGTTTGCCAGCACCAGCCAGGCCAGAAGGGAGCCGAAAACTGCGTTCCCAATGCCCACCAGCACGCTCCATAAGCCGTATGACCAGCCGGATCCGCCGGAATAGCCGATGAACATAACAGCGGAAAAATAGGCCGTTCCATAGGACAGGGCGGAAATCCAGGCTCCTGCGCTGCGCCCGCCTACAGTAAAGCCCGCCATATCGCTGCCCTTGCGGGAATAAAGGATTCCAATTGCCAGCATAAAGACGGCGTATACGCCAATCACTAGCCATATAGTCATTTGCTTGTCCATAACATTGCTCCTCCGCCAAACATAACCGCTTTTTTGATTTTATCAATTTAAAGCTTGCAAGCTTTAAATTGATAAAATGTTACCACATTTCCTGGAAAACCGCAAGGAAAATTTTTTGATATTGGGCAGGCAAGGGGGCTTTCATGCGTTTAGAAGAAAAATGGGACATGAAGGGGAAGTTGCGGTGTGTTTTTGGATACTAAAGCCCTGCGCATTCATAGTTTGTTCACAGTTGCGTTTTTCAGGTATACCCACGCAGCCTGCAAAAGCCTATTTTCTTAAGCCTCGCGATATTAAAGGCTGGCTTCCCCTTTCACGATTCCGTTGACGGGAAAAACGGAATTTGGTATAATGCTTACAATAGGGCATGCAAAGAGAATGCAGAATGAAAAATATGGAAGGAAGGAGCGATACCGGGCACAAAAGGCTGCACTAAGGCCTTTTGCGCACACCCTGTATCGTATGGCGATTTAAATGGAATTTGTAATTGTAACGGGCCTTTCTGGCGCTGGCAAAACCAGGGCCATGCACGCCATGGAGGACATTGGCTTTTACTGCGTGGACAATCTCCCGCCGGCAATGATTCCGGTTTTTTATGATTTGTGTGAAAAGTCTGAAGGCCTGGGCCGGGCGGCTGTAGTGACGGATACCCGGGGCGGGGAAATGTTCATGTCCTTTTTTACAGCCACCGAGGCTTTGAAGCGGGACAAAAAGCCTTTCAAAATTTTATTCTTGGATTCTTCCGATCAGGTGCTGGTTCACCGCTTTAAGGAAACCCGCCGCAAGCACCCCCTTTCCGATGACTTGAACGGCTCTTTGGAGCAGGCAGTAAAGCTGGAGCGAGATATGCTTAAACTGGCCAAGGAGAACGCTGATTTTGTCATGGACACCTCAGGATTCTCCCCGGCCCAACTGAAAAACCGCATTGCGGAGCTGTTCTTAAACAGCGCCGGCGACTCCCTCTCTGTACTGTGCATCAGCTTCGGCTTTAAATTTGGCATCCCCATGGAGGCAGATTTGGTGTTCGACGTGCGCTGCCTGCCCAATCCCTTTTACGACGAAAACCTGCGCCCCAAAACAGGCCTTGACCCAGAGGTGCGGGACTACGTAATGGATAAAGAGGAAACCCAGGGCTTTGCCGCCCGGTTTACGGATATGATAGACTACCTTCTGCCCCTGTATGCCCGGGAGGGCAAAAGCCAGCTTGTAATAGCTGTGGGGTGTACCGGCGGGCACCACCGCTCGGTGGCCCTGGCCCAGTATATGTGCGACCATTTGATCTCCAAGGGCGTGAAGGCCAGCGCTGCCCACCGGGATATGCAGAAATTCTGAAAGGGGAAGGTGACGGGCATGGCATGCATATTGGTAGCGGGCCTGCCTGCGTCGGGTAAAAGCACCCTGGCGGCGGCACTTGCGAAAGAGCTTGGTTTTCCCATGTTCTCCAAGGACAGCATGAAGGAGCTGCTCTATGACTCTGTAGGCTTCCAGTGCAGGGCGGAAAAGGTGGCTTTGGGTGTGGGGGCTATGGATATCCTGTATTACTGCGCCGGGCAGGTGCTGTCTCTGGGACAGTCCGTCATACTGGAAAACAACTTTGAAAACGCCAGCAAACCCGGGCTGCAGGCCCTGCTGGAAAAATACGCCTGCTCAGTGGTGACGGTTATGCTCACAGGAGATCCCCATGCCATTTACCGCCGCTTTTTGGAGCGGGACATGTCCCCCGGCCGCCATCGGGGCCATGTGGTGAACACTTGCTACCCAGAGCCGCTGGGAGAGCGCCCGCCTTATGTACCCCTTACCTTTGAGCAGTTTGTAGAAGGATTCCGGGCCAGGGGGATGGATGCCTTCGACGTGGGCGGCCCCCGGGTAACAGTAGATGTGACGGATTTTTCCCTGGTAGACATAAAAGCGATAGCAGAGGAAGTAATATCCCTATTATAACAGGGCAGGCAGGACAAAAAGGGGAGAACCCCTTTGGCAGAGTGTGGGGCAGGGCCTATTGGCCTTGCCTGTAAAGGAGGTGGGACAGGGTATGTCGTTTTCCGGCAAAATCAAGGCAGAACTGTGCAGGATAGAAATAAAGCGCCCCTGCTGCCTGGGAGCAGAGTGCTATGGGGCATGGCTTTTTTCCCGGTGCTTCACCCTGCGGGACAGCGCCTGGGTAACGGAAAGCGCCCCTGCCGCCAGAAGGGCCATGGAGCTTTGCGCCGCCGGGGCCGGGGTGTCTGCCCAGCTAAACTATGCGGTAAGCCGCCGGCAGAAGCCCGCCTACCGGGTCACACTGCCGGAGCTTTCCGCCCGCGCCCAGCTTTTGGAAGCTTTCGGGCACTCCGGGCAGGAAACCAGCCTGCGCATAAACCGCGCCCCTCTGGAGGAGGACTGCTGCGTGCAGGCCTTCCTGCGCGGGGCTTTCCTCACCTGCGGCACTGCTACGGATCCCAACAAGGGTTATCATCTGGAGTTTGCCGTGCCTTATAAGAACCTGGCAAAGGATCTCTACACCCTGCTGGGAGAGATTCCCGCCTTCCGGGCCGTTCCCGCCATTGTGCAGCGCAAGGGGGCCTATGCGGTATATTTAAAGGAGAGCGGGCAGATTGAAAACATGCTGGCCTATTTGGGGGCCTCCGGGGCAGCCATGGAGCTGATGCAGGTGAAAATGTACAAGGAGGCCCGGAACAATATTAACCGCAAGACCAATTTTGAAACAGCCAACATGGACAAGACCTTTTCCGCCTCTGCCCGGCAGACAGCGGCCATTGCCATCATCAATGATACGGTGGGGCTGGACAGCCTGCCTTCCCATTTAGGGGATTTAGCCCGGCTGCGCCTTTCCTATCCGGACATGACCCTCCGGGAACTGGGGGAGCGGCTTCATATCAGCCGCAGCGGGGTGAACCACCGGCTCCAGCGGCTGCTGGAGATAGGGGAAGAGATATTGGAGGAAAGAGGGATGGAGAACATCCTCTAAAACACGCAGAAAGGGGGAAAAACCATGCGCCTGCGGGATGCCATATTACCCCATGGGAATTTTAAGGTAGAGGGCAGCGGCAAGCTGAAAGCCGCGGTATACGGTGGCGCTGCCGCCATGATGCTGGGGATTTTCGGCCTGCTGTATCTTCTGCTGGGCTGGGCAGGCAGCGGCCCGCCGGAGGTGGGGACAGTCACCCTCAGCAGCCTGGATGTGGCGGTACAGCCTTTGCAAAACGAGATATACACCACGGAGAAAGGGGTGCGCCGGGACAAGCGGCGGCTGGTGCCCGGGGAAATCGGGGGAAAGGCCCCTGTGGTGGAATACGACCACTCCATCACCCTGCGCTTTGAGGGGAAAAGCGACAACGGGCCTTTTTATTTCGTGATTTATGACGAAAAGGAGCAGATATACTCGGAGAAAAAGGCAGAATTTGAATGCCCCCAGGAGCCAGGGCGCTACCTGGTGTGCGAGGAAACGTATTGGGGGCAGGAGAAGGATAATATTGGCATGGAGTATTACTTTTGGATAGAGGTTGGCTTGGAGGACATCCACTGATTTTGGCAGGAGGGCGTTTATGGGATTTGCACATCTGCACCTGCACACAGAATATAGCCTTTTGGACGGGGCCTGCCGGATAGAAAAGCTGCTGGATACAGCCCAGGCCATGGGCCACAAGGCGGTAGCCATTACAGACCATGGCTGCATGTACGGCGTGATTGACTTTTACAAAGCGGCAAAAAAGCGGGGGATTAAGCCCATCCTGGGGTGCGAAGTCTATGTGGCCAAGCGCACCCGGTTTGACAAAATCCATGAGCTGGACAGCGAAAACCGCCATCTGGTGCTGCTGTGCGAGAATGAAGCCGGCTACCGCAACTTAATGGCCATGGTGTCCAAAAGCTATGTGGAAGGCTTTTATAACCGCCCCCGGGTAGACTACGATTTGCTGCGGGAATATCACGAGGGCCTTATCGCCCTGTCCGCCTGCGTGTCCGGGGAAATTCCCAGGGCCTTGCTGCGGGGGGACTACCAGGGCGCGAAAGGGGCGGCCCTGGGCCTGCGGGAAATTTTCGGGCCGGAGAATTTTTATCTGGAGCTGCAGGACCATGGCCTTTCCGATGAAAAAGTGGTCAGCCCCGGGCTGATCCGGATTTCCCAGGAGACGGGCATTCCCCTGGTGGTGACAAACGACTGCCATTATATTTCTGCCGGGGACGAGGAGATGCACCGGGTGCTCATGTGCATCCAGACAGGCCGCACTATAAACGAGGAGGGCGGGCTGGAGTTTGGCTCGGGAGAACTGTATTATAAAAGCGAGGAGCAGATGCGGGCTTTGTTCCCGGAATATCCGGAGGCTGCTGACAACACAGTGAAAATCGCCAAGCGCTGTCAGGTGGAGCTGGAATTCGGCAAGACAAAGCTGCCCCGCTTCACCACCCCAGACGGCAGCGAAAACCTAGCCTTTTTCCAGCGCCTGTGCCGGGAAGGCCTTGAGAAGCGCTATGGCCCAAAGCCCGGGGAGGCTTTGGAGCGGCGGCTGCAATATGAGATTGACACCATCTCCCAGATGGGCTATGTGAACTACTATCTCATTGTGTGGGACTTTATCCGGTACGCCAAAAGCGTGGGGATTCCTGTAGGGCCGGGCCGCGGTTCCGGGGCGGGGAGCCTGGCGGCATACTGCACCGGTATCACCAACGTGGATCCTATCCGGTACGGGCTGATTTTCGAGCGGTTTTTAAACCCGGAGCGGGTGAGCATGCCGGACTTTGACATCGACTTCAGCGACGAGCGCCGGGATGAAATCATTGCCTATGTGCTGGATAAGTACGGCGCGGATCACGTGGCCCAGATTGTCACCTTTGGCACCATGGCGGCCCGGGGGGCCATCCGGGACGTGGGCAGGGCCATGGGAATCCCCTATGGCACAGTAGATCAGGTGGCAAAGCTGGTGCCCATGGAGCTGGGCATGACCCTGGATAAAGCCCTGAAAGGCTCCAGGGCCTTTAAGGAAAAATATGATTCAGACAGCCAGGTGCGGGCATTGGTAAATATGGCCCGGAAGGTGGAGGGCATGCCCCGGCACACCAGCACCCACGCGGCGGGCGTGCTTATCACAGACAAGCCTGTGATGGAATATGTGCCCCTGGCGAAAAACGACGACGTGGTAGTGACCCAGTTTACCATGACAGCCATAGAAGAACTGGGGCTTTTGAAAATGGACTTCTTAGGCCTTAGGAACCTTTCTGTCATTGAGAACGCGGAGAAGCTTATCCGCCGCCGGGAGCCGTCTTTTTCCATGGAACGCATTTCCTGGGACGACCGGGAGGTGTTCCGGATGCTGGCGGCAGGGGAATCTGTGGGGGTGTTCCAGTTTGAGTCGGCGGGCATGACGCGGCTGCTGGTGCAGTCCCGGGCAGAGGAGATAGAGGATCTTATCGCCATTATCTCCCTGTACCGCCCGGGGCCTATGCAGTTTATCCCCATGTACCTGGAAAACAGGCGGGATCCGGGCAAAGTGCAATATAAGCATAAGCTTTTAGAGCCTATTCTGGGGGTGACCTTTGGATGCATCATCTACCAGGAGCAGGTGATGCAGATTTTCCGGGATTTGGCGGGCTATTCCCTGGGAAGGGCGGATATTGTGCGCCGGGCCATGTCCAAGAAAAAGCATGATGTGCTGGAGCGGGAGCGGCAGGTGTTCCTCCATGGGCAGCAGGGGGAGGACGGCGCCTGGGAGGTGGAAGGCTGCCTGCGCCGGGGGGTGGACTTAGCCACAGCAGAGGAGCTTTTCAGGGAGATAGAGAACTTTGCCTCTTATGCCTTCAATAAGTCCCACGCGGCCTGCTATGCCATTGTGGCCTATGAAACCGCCTACCTGAAATGCCACTATCCCAAGGAGTATCTGGCGGCGCTGCTTTCTAGTGTCCTGGGCTGGGCCGGGAAGGTGGCGGAGTATACAGAGGAGTGCAGGCGGCTGGGCATCGCGGTGCTGGCCCCCCACGTGAACGAAAGCGACATGGGCTTTGCTGTGACGGAAAAGGGCATCCGCTTCGGGCTTCTGGCTGTGAAGAACCTGGGCCGGGGTGTGATTGCCCGGCTGGTGGAGGAGCGGGAAGCCCGGGGGCCATATACCTCCTTTTATAATTTCTGCCGCCGCATGGCAGGCAAGGACCTGAACCGCCGGGCCATTGAAAGCCTGGTGAAATGCGGGGCCTTAGACGGCCTGGGCAATAACCGCAAGGAAATGCTCCTGGCTGTGGAACATGTGCTGGAGGCCCTGGACAGCGCAAAGCGCCGGAACATTGAGGGGCAGATGGGGTTCTTCGACAACCCCCAGGCAGAGGATGGAGGGGATCCGCCCCTGACGCCAGCGGAGGACTTCTCCCACCTGGATAAGCTGACCATGGAAAAAGAGGTGACAGGGATGTACCTTTCCGGCCACCCTATGGCAGCCTTTTCCGGGCACTATGGCAAAGGGATGTATGCCCGTACCGATCAGGTGCTGCAAAGCGCCCAGGCAGGGGAGGGGGAGGCCCCCTTGTACCAGGATGGGCAGCGGGTGAAGATGCTGGGCATTATCACAGGGGTGCGCCGGAAAAATACCCGTTCCGGGCAGACTATGGCCTTTATCACCCTGGAGGATATGTACGGAGCCATTGTAGCCCTGGTGTTCCCCAAGGTGCTGGAGGGCTGCGGCATATTCCTGCAGGAAGGGGTTATAGTGGAGGCGGCGGGCCGGCTGAGCTTCCAGGAGGAAAAGGAGCCGGAGCTGGTGTGCATGGAACTGTCCCCTCCGCCGGAGGAGGGCGCAAAGCCACCAAGGCCGGGGCGGCAGGGGCTGTATCTCCGGATAGGCTCCCAACAAAGCCCTCTGTACCGTAAGGCCATGCAGTATCTTGCCATTTTTGATGAGGGGCAGACAGAGGTATACCTGCGGTTTGTGGACACAGGGAAGCTTGTGAAGGCTCCGCCACAATACAGGGCTTTTGTGAACCAGCCCCTGCTGCGGGCGCTGGAAAAGCTGCTGGGAGAGGAAAATGTGGTGTACCGCCCGCCTCAAAGAGGAAGCTGAAGGGGATGTCTGAAAAAATGGTACATTTGGGCAAAATCTTCCCGAACCCCCTTGATAAATTTCTGAAATTTGATATAATAGACGTTGATAATATTTGCAAAGAGGGCGAACCAGCTTCGCTTCATTTTGCGTTGGAGGAAGATAGAAATGGGTGCGAAAAGTATTGCAGTATTGACAAGCGGCGGGGATGCCCCCGGCATGAACGCTGCGGTGCGCGCGGTGGTGCGCTCCGCCCTGTCCTTTGATATGAAGGTGTATGGCGTAATGCGCGGCTACAACGGCCTTTTGCATGGGGACGTGAAGGAGATGAGCATGCGCAGCGTCTCCGATATTATGCAGCACGGCGGCACAGCCCTGTTCACTGCCCGCAGCCCGGAGTTCAACACCCCTGAGGGCGTGAAAAAGGCTGCTGATAAATGCCGGGAGATGGGCATTGACGGCGTGGTGGTCATCGGCGGCGACGGCTCTTTCCGGGGCGCGCGGGATCTGACCGGGGAAGGCATTTTGTGCATCGGCGTGCCGGGCACCATTGACAACGATATCGCCTGCACAGATTACACCATTGGCTATGATACCGCCCTGAACACAGCGATGGAAATGATCGACCGCATCCGCGACACCACAGAGTCTCACGACAGGTGCAGCGTGGTGGAGGTTATGGGCCGCCGCTGCGGTGACATTGCCCTGAACACCGGTATTGCTGTAGGCGCTATTGCCACTTTGGTGCCGGAAGTGCCCTTTGATTTTGAGAAGGATATTGTAGAGCGCATGAAGTTTGCCCAGAGCACTGGCAAGAAGCATTTTATTGTGGTGGTTGCCGAGGGCGTAGGCCACACCCAGGAGCTTACAGAGCGCATTCAGGAGGCCACCGGTATTGAAAGCCGGGCCACTATCCTGGGCCATGTGCAGCGGGGCGGTTCCCCCACCCTGCGTGACCGGGTAGTTGCCAGCCGCATGGGGTATCATGCTGTGGAGCTGCTGCATAACGGCATGTCCAACCGGGTGGTTGCCCTGAAGGGCGAGCAGGTTGTAGACTTTGACATTACCGAGGCTTTGAATATGCCCCGCGTCTTTGATGAAACCCTTTACCGGGTGTCTGCCCGGCTGTCCATCTAAATAATTCTATACATATTCGGAAAACCTCCGCCGCTCCTGGCTGGGCGGCGGAGGTTTTCTGTGCTGTGCCGGTCTGTTTCCCTTTTAGAAGGTCCGGCTGTGCTGGAAAGGGGCCATATGGAAGAAAAGCTGCAATATGCCGCTCTCAGCGGGGAGCTGCAGGCGCGCATCCGCCAAGACAGGGAAAATCACTGGGAAAACCCCTGGCAGTGCCGGGAGGAGGCTGCCCTGCGCCGGGATATGGAGCGGGACAAGGCCACCTTGTGGCGGCCTGCCTTTGTGCGGGACTCGGAAAAAATCATGCACCTGCCTCTATATAACCGCTATGCAGATAAAACCCAGGTTTTTTCCTTTTACGAAAATGACGATCTGACCCGCCGGGCGCTGCATGTGCAGCTTGTGTCCCGCATTGCCCGGAATATTGGCGCTGTGCTGGGGCTGAACCTGGATTTAATAGAGGCCATTGCCTTGGGCCACGATTTGGGCCACACTCCTTTCGGGCACGCTGGGGAGCGGTATTTAAGCGAGCTGCTGGAAGAACACACAGGCCGGTACTTCAACCACAACGTACACAGCGTGCGGGTGCTGGAGGGGATTTTCCACCGGAACGTGACCTTGCAGACACTGGACGGCATCCTCTGCCACAATGGAGAGTTTGCCCAGAAGGAATACAGGCCACAGCCTTTGGCAGGCTTTGAACCTTTTGATGAAAGCCTGGAGGCCTGCTGCACCCAAGGGGAGGAAGCTGTCAAAACGCTGGTGCCGGGCACCCTGGAGGGATGCGTGGTGCGGGTGTGCGACATGATTGCCTATTTGGGCAAGGACAGGCAGGACGCTGTGACAGCCCGTATCATCTCTGAGGACACACCCTTTACCACCCAGGCCATTGGCGCACAGAATGCTGCCATTATCAACAACATGACAGTGGATATTCTGGAAAACAGCTATGGGAGGGATTGCCTGCTTTTAAGCCCTCAGACCTATCAGGATTTAAAGACGGCTAAGGCGGAGAACTATGAGAAAATTTACCGGAATGAAAAGCTGAACGAGGCATATGAAACTTCTGTCAGGCCCATGTTCCGGGAGATTTTTGAAAAGCTGCTGGGAGATCTCCAAAAAGGGCAGAAGGCTTCTCCTGTTTTTCAGCATCACATCAGCTTTGTGCAGGAAAAGGTGAAATGGTATGGCGGCCCGGATTACCGGGAGGAGGATCCCTGCCAGATTGTTACAGATTATATTGCCAGCATGACAGACGATTATTTTCTGGCTCTGCACCATTTTCTTTTCCCCAAAAGCTCCCTGGGGATTCGCTATCACTCCTATTTTGCAGATTTGCAGTAAAAAGAGGGATGGCTCCTGCCGTATGCAAGAGCCATCCCTTTAGAAAGGTGATAGTGCGTTTATACACGTGTTACAGCTTTTTCTTTTTGTTCTGCACCATTTCCTCCAACTGCTGGAGGATCTCCATACTTGTCACTTCCTCCAGCAGGGAGGATACCAGACTGGGAATGGAGTCCTGGCTGAACACGGGGCTGCTTTTTACCTGCATAATGGCGTAAGCATCCGCCGTTACGCTGGGGATAAAGGTACGGGCATAGTTCTTAGTGCTCTGCACGAACCCAGCCACCTCAATAGCTTTTTTCTCCAGCATAGAGTTTAAAAGGATGTGGATGGACGCGGGCTTCCAGGTGCGATCAGGTGTCAGCTCAATGATCTCAGAGCGGGAGAGGGGCCTGTTTTCCTTCCACATCAGGTCCATAATCTCGTTTTCAGATTTGGTCAGCTTGAAATAGGACGTTTTTGTGTTTTTCATACGGAGCACCTTCGCTTTCTTAGGAAACAGGAATTTACGATTTAAATAATCATAGTTGATATTGGATAAATTGTCAAGAAACTTTTGGAAAAAAATTCGATTAAACCTAGGTTTTTTTGAAACAGTACGATACAATTTGTAAAATCTCATAGGTTTTTTCCAGAATGTTGAAAGTCCAGTTTGCACTAATTCATATTTTTTACGATTCTTGCGAAAAGAAATCTTGGACATAAGATATAATATATTTGTACTTTTTTCAAACAGAAAGGAACCTGCCAATGGATTTGCTGCTTACCACACTTGCACAGGAACTGCACGTAAAGCCCCAGCATGTACAGGCCGTTGTCTCCCTGCTGGACGAGGGCAACACAGTGCCTTTTATCGCCCGCTACCGCAAAGAACAGCATGGCGCTATGGATGATCAGACCATCCGGCTGCTTTCCGACAGGCTCAGCTACCTGCGGGGGCTGGAGGCCCGGAAAGGGGAGGTGCTCGCCGCCATTGAGGGCCAGGGCAGGCTGACGGAGGAGCTGGCCCAGGCGGTTCGGAAGGCTGGAACCCTGGCGGAAGTAGAGGATTTATACCGTCCCTACAGGCCCAAGCGCCGCACCCGGGCTGGCATTGCCCGGGAAAAAGGCCTGGAGCCTTTGGCCCAGTTGCTGCTTGCCGGGAAGGATGAAAAAGGCAGGCCCCTCTCCCTCCCTGCGGAAGAGCTGTGCGGCCCGTTTATAGATCCGGATAAAGGGGTGGAGACGGCGCAGGAGGCGCTGCAAGGCGCGCGGGACATCCTTGCCGAAGGTTTTTCCGATGATGCAGGCATCCGGCGCAGGCTGCGGGCGCAGTTACAGAAAAATGGCAGCCTCTGCTCTGCCGCCGCCTCAGAAGAAGATACAGTCTACAGGCTCTATTACGATTTTCAGGAGCCGCTGAAAAAGCTGCAGAGCCACCGGGTGCTTGCCATCAACCGGGGGGAGCGGGAGGGTGCCTTGAAGGTACACGTGCAGCCTGGAAGCTGGGACGCGCCAGGGCTTATCCTCCAGGAGGCGGCAAAGCCCCAGCACCCCTATTATGCCCTTTTGCAGGAGACGGCGGAAGATGCCTGGGACAGGCTGGTTTTTCCCTCTTTAGAGCGGGAGGTGCGGTCTGATCTCACAGATATGGCGAACGAGCAGGCCATCCGCACCTTTTCCCTGAACCTGCGGCCCCTGCTGATGCAGCCCCCGGTGAAAAACCAGGTTACCCTGGGCTTTGACCCCGCCTATCGCACAGGCTGCAAGCTGGCTGTAGTGGACGGCACCGGCAAGGTGCTGGAAACAGCGGTGATTTATCCCACCAAGCCCCATAACAAAACAGAGGAAGGCAAGCAGGTACTGCGCAGGCTGTGCGACCGCCACGGCGTTTCCTGCATCGCCATTGGCAACGGCACTGCCAGCCGGGAATCGGAAATCTTTGTCAGTGAGTTCATCAAGGAGTATGGGGGAAAGGTTTCCTATATGGTGGTCAGCGAGGCCGGGGCCTCGGTATATTCTGCCTCCAAGCTGGGGGCGGAAGAGTTCCCGGACTTTGACGTGTCCCTTCGTTCGGCGGTGTCCATTGCCCGCCGCTTGCAGGATCCTCTGGCGGAACTTGTGAAAATTGATCCCAAGGCCATCGGCGTGGGCCAATACCAGCATGATATGCCCCAGGCCCAGCTTTCCCAGGCTTTGGATGGGGTGGTGGAGGACTGTGTAAACGCGGTGGGGGTGGACTTGAACACAGCTTCGCCCTCCCTGCTGAGCCGGGTGGCAGGGGTAAGCGCTGCGGTGGCAAAAAACGTCACCGCTTACCGGGAGGAAAAAGGCAGCTTCCGTACCCGCCGGGAGCTTTTGAAGGTGCCAAAGCTTGGCCCCAAGGCCTTTGAGCAGTGTGCGGGTTTTTTGCGGGTGCCGGAAAGCGAGAACGTGCTGGATCATACAGCGGTTCACCCGGAATCTTACAAGGCAGCGGAAATGCTTCTCAAGCTGTGCGGCTATGGGCTGAAGGATGTGGGCAGCCTTACGGAACTGGACAGCCGGCTGGGGGAATTGGGCCTGGAAAAGGCGGCCCAGGCTTGCGGGGTAGGGGTGCCCACCTTGCGGGACATCTGCGCAGAGCTGCAAAAACCGGGACGGGATCCCCGGGACGAGCTGCCCCCTCCGCTGCTGCGTACAGATGTAATGGGCATGGAAGATTTATCTCCTGGCATGCAGCTTATGGGCACAGTGCGAAACGTGGTAGATTTTGGCGCCTTTGTGGACATCGGCGTGCACCAGGACGGCCTGGTGCATGTCTCCCAGCTTACAGACCGGTTTATCCGCCACCCCTCCGAGGCTGTAGCGGTAGGAGATGTGGTAGAAGTATGGGTGCTGGAGGTGGATGCGGGCCGGGGGCGCATTTCCCTTACCATGAAGCCGCCAAAGGCTAAGGCGTAAGATTTTCGTAAGGAAAAGGCTGTGTTTTTATGGAGGTTTTTCCTGTATGCTTTGGAATAGCCAGGGTATGGCGAATCCACAATAAAAAGGGGAATCTTTATGGAACAGAGAAGGCAGTATATCTGCCCTAAATGCGGCTGCCAGCAGTTTGAAAGCGATCAGTTTCAGGCCACAGGGGGCAATTTTTCCAAGATCTTTGACATACAGAACAAGAAGTTTACCACCATCACCTGCTGCCAGTGCGGATATACTGAGCTGTATAAATCCCAAGGCTCTACTGGCTGGGATATACTGGATTTCCTGATAGGAAATTAAGGCAGGGGATATATGGAGAAAGGGCAGTTCGTGTGAAAAATACAAAGAAAGGAAGGATACCGGGCACAAAAGGCTGATAATTCCTCTCTTTTTGTGCGAATCCTGTATCGCATGGCAATTTTCATGTTTCTCATAAATGCAGCGTACTATGATAAGAACTTTCAGCTTGCCCGGGGGGATATTGAGATAGAAAACGGGCGCATCCGACAGGTGGGGGAGAAGCTTCCCTACACCCAGAAGGATTTGGCTGTAGACTGCCAGGGCTACACCATCGTTCCCGGCTTTGTGGATATCCATATACATGGCTGCAATGGCGCGGACGCCTGTGACGGCACCCGGGAGTCCCTGGATATTATGGCGAAATTCCTCCTCCAGCATGGGGTAACCTCTTTCTGCCCCACCACCATGACCACCGGGGAAGAAGTTATCCAAAAGGCCCTCCTTGCCGCAAAGGAATGTGCCGATAAGCCTTTGGAGGACGGGGCAAGGGTTGTGGGTGTGAACATGGAAGGGCCTTTCATCTCTGTGGAAAAGAAGGGCGCCCAGAAGGCAGAGTACATTGTGCCTCCAGACTTTTCCCTGTTCGAGAAATATTTTGAACGGAGCGGCGGCCTTGTGCGGCTGGTGGACATTGCCCCGGAGCAGCCAGGGGGATATGACTTTGCCCAAAAGGCCAGCAGGCTGTGTACGGTTTCCATTGCCCACACCACAGCAGGCTTTGACGAAGCCAAGACTGCTTTTGACAGCGGCGTTACCCATGCCACCCATCTTTTTAACGCCATGTCCGGCTTGAGCCACCGGGCCCCCGGGGTGGTAGGGGCTGTTTTGGCTGATTCCCGGGTGTGTGCAGAGCTTATCTGCGACGGCATACACATCCATCCGGCTGTCCTGCAAACAGCCTTCCAGGTTTTAGGGAAGCGGGCCATTGTGATAAGCGATTCCATGCGGGCCAACGGCATGCCGGAGGGAGAGCCTTTTGACCTGGGGGGCCAGCAGGTCACAGTGCATGATGGCAAGGCAGTGCTGGCAGACGGCACCATTGCAGGGTCAGTGGCAAACCTCCACCAGGAGGTAAAGAACCTGGTTTCCTGGGGCATTCCCCTGGGGCAGGCCCTGGAGGCCGCCACGCTGTCTCCGGCAAAGGCCATTGGGCTGGAAAAGGAAATCGGCAGCATAGAGCCGGGCAAACGGGCAGACCTGGTGGTTTTAGACAAAGATTTGGAAATCGTGGGGGTATACCACTGAAGCTTCTTCTATAAAAAAGGCTGTGCGCTTGCATGGCCTTTTTTGTTTGGTAACACTTTTTTCCCAGGCTGTATATACTGGTAGGGAAAGCCCGGAAAGCGACGGCGGGCGGGGAAGGAGGATGGATATGCAAAAGCCGTGTTTTCAGAATTCCTGCTTTAAAAACTACCAGTGCAGGTGTATGTGTACGGTATGCTTTGGGCTGGGGATGTCCCTTTCCTGCTTTTGCCCCACAGGACTGACGCTGTTTTTCTGCGCGGTTATCCTGGTAGCGCTGGGTATTTCATTATTACGTCACTGACGGGAGGCGCTTTGGTATGAAAGTAGTGGTATTGGAAAAGCGGAAGGGTTTCTGGGGGTTCTTTTTGCGGAAGATGTACGGAATACGGAAGGTGACGGAAGCTTAGAACCTGTATTCATAATCGAAATTGCCGGATGGGCGAGAATTTTTGGGGCCAAGCAAGGCAAATTTCCGCAGACATGCTGGCGCATGGCAAGAAAATTTGACACAGAGTGGCTCCCAAAAGACCGCTTAGACGGTGGTTACAGGCTGTGAATACAGGTTCTTAAAGCCTTTTTGAACATATCCCTTGCCGGGTGCGCCCCGGCAGGGGATTTTTTGTGTGGGCATATTTGGGGACTACCTGCATACATATGGGAATAGAAAGGCAAAGGAGAGGATACTGTATGCAGGCTAAAACCAAGACTGTGCCCTATGAATTTTTTGACCCCGTATATAGCGGGAGCTGCGAAACGCCGATAGATACGGAGTTTAACCTGCCGGACTACTGCCCGGATATACAAAAGCTCTTGAAGTGCCGGGCAGTGCCGGAGGTATCATCCTACATGATTTCCGGGGACACGCTGACTGTGGACGGCGTGATGGACGTGCGGGTGCTATACCTGGACGGGAAGGGAGACTGCGTGCGCTGTGCGGAGTTCACAAAGGAGTTCACCCAAAGCGTGAAGCTGAAATCGGCGGAAGAAAAGGCGGTTGCCTGTGTGCAGGCCTCTGTCCTGCACATGACCTGCCGGGCGGTAAGCGCCAGACGGGTAGATCTGCACGCGGCCGTTTCCCTGCAGATTCTGGCGGTGGTGCAGAAAAAAGAGCGGGTCACCACAGATTTGGAGGAGGAATCTATTGAGAAGCGGGGCCGCGCGTTCCCAGCCCACCAGGCTGTGAACGCGGTGTGCCACCAGTTCACCATTGAGGATCACCTGCCTCTGAAAAATGGCAAGCCCCCCATTGAGAGCATTCTGCGCCGGGACGTATGCTGCCGGGTAACGGAAAGCCGTCTTTCCGAGGAGCGGCTGACCGTCAGCGGCGTGGCAGACGTGGCGTTCCTGTATGCCTCTGCCATGGACAACACTGTGCTGGAAAAAATGACGGCCTCTGTCGACTTCAGCCAGATCATTGACTGTGCCGGGGCAGAGGAAGGGTGCGTCTGCGATTTGCGGGTGGTTACCGGGGAATGCAGCCTTACGCCCAAGGAGGATGACGTGGGGGAGAATACCGGGGTGAGCGTGGTTGTCAAGGTGTTCCTGCTGGCATTCCTCTATAAGGCCTGCGAGGTGGAGATGATAGATGACGCCTATTCGGTAGACTGCCCCCTGGAACTGCGCTACAGCCAGAGCGCTTTCACCCAGATACACGGCGTGCATACCGAGGTGCTGAAAAAGAAGTGCAGCCTTCAGGTAAGCGGGGAGGAAATTACAAAGGTGCTGGATCTGTGGTGCCAGCAGGACAGCGTGCAGTCTGCCTGCGATAAGGGGAAGCTTACCTACCGGGTGAAATATACCATGTGCCTGCTGTATGGCAATAGCCAGGGCCGCATCCTCTATGTGGAGAAACAGTTTGACCACACCTTCACCACAGAGCTTTCCGATATGGAACCAGGCAAGAGCCAGACAAGCGCCCATACAGATGTGTGGGAATACCGCATTACAGATAAAAACACAGTGGAAATTTCGGCAGAGACTGCGGCCACCACCCTGCTGTACAGTGCCCATACGGTGAAATACCTAGTGAGCGCGGGCAGCGACGAAAACGCCCCTGGCTTTGAAAAGCGGTCGCGCTTCCTGCTCTACTATGCCCAGGCAGGGGAAAAGCTGTGGGACATTGCCAAAAGCCGCCGGGCGCGGCTGGGGGATCTGCGCGCCCAGAACGATCTGTATGAAGATACGGTGCCGGAGGCCCGGGCGCTGATTATCACCAACAAGGGCTGAGAGGAGGGCTGAAGCTTATGGAAGGATTTAACGTTTATAAAGACATACAGGATCGCACAGGCGGGGAAATATACATCGGCGTGGTAGGCCCGGTGCGCACCGGGAAATCCACCTTCATCAAAAAATTCATGGACACAGTGGTGATTCCCAACATCCCTGACGGGCTGCAGCGGGAACGGGCGGTGGATGAGCTGCCCCAGTCAGCGGCGGGGCGTACCATCATGACCACAGAGCCAAAGTTTATCCCGGAACAGGCGGTGCAGGTGCAGATTGACGAGGACGCCATGTTCCATGTGCGCATGATCGACTGCGTGGGATACATTGTGCCCAGCGCCATCGGATACATAGAGGAGGATCAGCCCCGGATGGTGCGCACCCCCTGGTTTGAGGAGGCTATTCCCTTTAACATGGCGGCAGAGCTGGGCACCAAGAAGGTGATTACCGAGCACTCCACCATCGGGCTGGTGATCACCACAGACGGCTCCATCAGCGACATCCCCCGGGAGGAATATGAGGAAGCGGAGGAACGGGTGATCGATGAGCTGTGTCAAACCCAGCGGCCCTTTGTCATGCTTTTAAACTGCGTAGAGCCGGAAACCGCCCATGCCAGGGGCCTTGCCGCCGGGCTTTCGGAAAAGTACGGGGTGCCGGTGCTGCCCGTAAGCTGCGCGGAGATAACCGAGCAGGGCATTAAGGATATCCTCGCAAGCCTTTTGTATCAGTTCCCGGTGCGGGAGGTGGAACTGGAGGTGCCCGGCTGGGTAACAGCCCTGGAGCCTACCCACTGGCTTTACACGTCCCTGCTGGAAACCCTGCGGGGGGTCAGCAAAATCAGCCGCATGTGTGAGGTAAAGGGCCTTCTGGAGGCGGTAAAAACCTGCGAATACGTGCAGCAGGTGGACGTGGGGGCTATAGATTTGGGCAGCGGGCGCAGCAGGGCGCAGCTTAGGCTCAGTTCTGGGCTTTTCTACCGGGTGTTAAGCGAAAAGACAGAGCTGGACATCCAGGACGAATCCCAGCTTCTGTCCACCCTGCTGGAAATGACCCAGATTAAAAAGACCTTCCAGAAATTGCAGCAGGCATATGACGACGTGCTGGAAACGGGCTATGGCATTGTCATGCCAGAGGTGGAGGAGCTTACCCTGGAGGAGCCGCAAATCCTGAAACAGAACGGCAAATATGGTATCCGCCTGAAGGCAACAGCCCCCTCCATCCACATGATGAAAACCCAGATCAATACGGAGATCACACCCATTGTGGGCAGCGAGCAGCAGTCGGAAGAGCTGGTGCTGTATCTCCTAAAAGAATTCGAGGAAAACCCGGTGAAAATCTGGGAGTCCAATATCTTCGGCAAATCCCTGCACTCCCTGGTAAACGAGGGTATGCACAATAAGCTGTACCGCATGCCTGCCGACGCCCGGGAAAAGGTGCGGGAAACTATCGAGCGCATTATCAACGACGGATGCTCAGGCCTTCTGTGCATCATCCTGTAGCCTATGCAGCAGTGGGATGATCTGGAGGAAATTGACCTGCTGGGAGAGGAAGAGGCAGGGGAAGGGGAGGAAGAGCCTTATCAGGCGCCCCAGGCAGGAGGAAGCCTGAGCACAGTGCCCCTGCTGCAGGCACTGGTGTGCGTGCTGGCCTTTATAGGGCTTCTATATTTGCGGCATACCGGGCACCCGGCCTATGGGGAAATCCGGGAGCAATACCGCCGGGAAGCGGCCCAGGAAATGGAACTGCCCCGCTGGGAAGGGGGCGCGCCTATCCGCAGTGCGACCCCTGCTCCCACAGAAAGCCCGGCAGTCCTGCCAGAGGCGGAGGCCCAAAGGCTGTGAGCTTCCAGGCAAGGCTTTGGGGCTGCCAGGTTGAGGCGAGGGTTTCCTGCTTTATGCTGGGGGCCTTCGCCTGCCTGTTTATGGGGCGGCAGGCCCCTGCTGTGCTGCTGGCTATGATTTTCCACGAAGGGGGGCATTTGCTGGCCATGGCGGCCCTGGGCGCTGCCCCCCGGCAGATAACGCTTTCCGCCATGGGATGCCGTATGGTGCTACCAGATGGGGCAGGGCTTAGGGGGCTGGCAGGCGCTGCGGTTTCCCTGGCAGGGCCTGCCGCAAACCTTATGGGGTTTCTTTTCTGCCTGCTGGCACACGCTCAAACAGCGCCCTTCGCCCTGGCAAGCCTATCCCTTGGGGCTTTGCACCTGCTGCCCATTGAGCCTTTGGACGGGGGGCTGGCCCTGCGCCGCCTGCTGGAAACCCGCCTTTCCCCAGGCCGGGCGGAGCGGGTGTGCCGTTTTGCCGCCGCCGCGCTGCTGCTTCCCCTGTGGGTGCTGGGCTTCTGGGTTTTGCTGCGCACCCGGTATAACTACACCCTTCTGGCCCTTGCCCTGTATCTTATGCTCTATCTGGTGCTGGGGAAGGATTATAGCTAAATCTGCCATGGAAAAAGGAATGCGCATAAGCAGAACCCCCGCCGGGAAAAGGCGGGGGCTGCTTTATGCAATTTCAGTTTGGTTTAAACCGGCGTTCCTCCTTGGAACTTTCTGCCGGCGTGCGCCGCAGGCTGTACTTGCGGAAGGTGATGAGGAAAGCCAGGACAAACAGGGAGACGCTCAAGCTGGAAAGCTGGATGGAGGCAGGTGCCTCTCCTGTATAAGTGCGGCCCAGGGGCATCAGGGCCAGGTTTGAAAAGCAGTAGGTTACAGTCAGCACCACCGCCAGTCCGCCGGAGACAAAGGCCCGTTTAGCCGCACCCTCCTCGTCTACCCCGGCAAAAAGCTTGCACAGGTAAAACAGGCTTAACAGCAAGGCGGCGCAGCTTATGACGGAGAAGAAGTTTTCCACAAAAGAGGAGGACTTGGCGTAAAACACATAAGCCAGTATCAGGTTCAGAATGCCCCAGGCCACTGCTACCAGATACAGCAGGGGAACCCGCTCCAGGTTCCGCTTCCCGACGAAGAAACCTGCCGCCATATAAAGCTGGACGAAGCCGAAGAGGAGGGATGCCAGCAAATAGGCCGCGTGAATCATCCACTGGTTGGAGAATTCGTAAACAGCCATACCGGTTTGCGGGGCGCGCAGATACACGGTAAGCTGCAAAACCCCGGATACAATCAGCACCAGCCCGGAGAAAATGGCGGCGCATCCTGCCAGAGCGTTGCGCCGGGGCACATAAGGCCCGAAATACCGCCGGGATTTAAAGCACATCACGCCGGAAAGCAGCGCCGCCAGCAGGGGCAAACCCAGGCTGCAAAAGGCCACCACGCCGCCATCGGTATAAAATCCTGTGGTATAGTCGTAAAAATACAGCATCTGCACCACGCGCAGCACAACCCCCGCGCCAAATCCCACACAGAGCACCTTTAAAGCATTGCCAACATTCATGCGATAAACCTCTTTGTTTTTAAATTGCACCCTGCCAGGGCGCTATCTTGCGCTGCCAGCCCTCTATAAAAGTGGCAGGCAGGTTGAGGCTATTATATCACTTTTCTCCAGATGGTACAAGCATAATCCGCCCTTCGCCGCCATAGCTTTTATAGGAAGGGGACGGGCCTACCGCTCTCCCAGAGGTTTATAAGCCTGCCGCACAGGAAGCGCCCGGTAGGCGGGGCGCATAATCCGCCCGCCGGTGGTCAGCTCCTCAATGCGATGGGCGCACCACCCGGCAATGCGGGACACAGCAAACATAGGGGTGAACAAATCCTCCGGTATGCCCAGCATTTCATACACCAGGCCGGAATAGAAGTCCACATTGGCGCAGATGACCTTTTCTTTTTTCGTCACGTTATAGAACACCTGAGGGGAGAGCCTTTCAATCAGCTCGTAAAGGGCCAGCTTTTTGTCAAAGCCTTTTTCCTTTGCCAGCCCCCTGGCCTTTTCCTTGAGGATAACGGCTCGGGGATCGGACAAGGTGTAAATGGCATGGCCCATGCCGTAGATAAGGCCGCTGCCATCGGCAGCCTCCCCGCGCAGAATCTTTTCCAGATAGCGGCACACTTCCTCCTCGTCGGCCCAGTCCTTCACATGCGCCATAATATCGTCCATCATCATGCGCACCCGGTGGTTGGCGCCGCCATGGCGAAATCCTTTTAAAGAGCCAACTGCCGCGCCGATGGCGGAATAAATGTCCGTCCCGGCAGAGGTAAGCACCCGGGTGGTAAAGGTAGAGTTGTTGCCGCCGCCATGCTCGGCGTGGAGCACCATGCACAAATCCAGCAGCCGGGCCTCTTCCCGGGTGAAAGCCTTATCCGGGCGCAGGGCATTTAAAATGGCTTCGGCAGTGCAGTGGCCCGGCTCGTAGGGGTGGAAAAACATGCTTTCCCGGTCAAAATGGCGGCGTTTCACCTGATAAGCATAGGACATAATGGAGGGCATACGGGCAATCAGGGCAATGCTCTGGCGCATGTTGTTCTCCAGGGACTGATCGTCCGGGTTGTCATCGTAAGAGTACAGGGCCAGCACAGAGCGGGCCAGTTTGTTCATGATGTTCTTGGAGGGGGCTTTGATAATCATGTCCTCCGGGAAATATTCCGGCAGCTCCCGGTTGTCATAGAGCAGGCCGCACATGCGGTCAAACTGCTTCTTTGTGGGAAGCTTTCCGAAAATCAGCAGCCAGGCCACCTCCTCAAAGCCAAAGCGATCCTCCTGCTCGCAGCCTGCCGCAATGTCCTCCACGCTGATGCCCCGGTACGTAAGCCGCCCCTTATCGGGCACCTTGTCTCCGTCATCAATAAGATAGCCATGGACATTGCACACATGGGTCAGCCCGGCCATCACACCAGTGCCGTCCTCATTGCGCAGGCCGCGCTTCACCCGGTGCCGGGTGTATTCCTCCTTTGAAATGGTGTTGTTGCGGCGGTATTCCTCGCACAGCTCCTGCATAGCTGTTTTGCTGTTTATCTCCTGCATCCAAAACCTCTCCTTCCACAGCTCGTTTCCTGTACCTGTTGTCCTCCTATTCTAACGTGAACCGGGAGGGAAGTCAACTGCTTTTGCAATTTGAAACTGCTTAGTATGCAAATTTTATAGGAATTTCCGAATTTGACAAGGGGTAACCCGTATATTTTGAAGGATTTCCTATCGAAAAGTGTAAAATAAAAGGAGCGTGCCGTTATGAAAGGTTCCCACAGGCCAGGCATCGGCCTTGTGCTGGTGTTCCTGCTGCTATACGTTGTATACACCTTTGCGCCTGCCCTGCTGTATAATATGGCAGAAAGAAAAGCGGGCGCGCTTTCTCCTGCGGATAGTGCGCCCGTTCCGTCTCCCAGCCCGGAAGCAGAAAGCGCGCCTCCTGTTCCTGCGGAAAGCCTGCTGCCAAATTTTTTAGAGGGCGCCGTCTTGCCCGGCAGGGAAGAGGAAGAAAGCTTCACCCTGTATGATGTAGCGACGGAACAGGTGTTTACCGTGCCTGCGGAGGACTTCTTGGCGGCGGCAGTTGCCTGCGAGATGGATCTTTCCAGCCCGCCGGAAGCCCTGAAAGCCCAAGCTGTGGCGGCCTACACCTACTATACCCGCCAGAAGGGCAGCGGGCAGGTAAAAGGGGCAGACTTTGCCTGCGACAGCGAAAACTGGCTGGTCTATGTGCCCCAAAGCGCCATGCAGGAGAGGTGGGGGGAGGATTACGAAGCAAACCTCTCCCTGCTCCAGGACATTGTGGGAGAGGTGCGGGGGCAGATGCTCACCTGGCAGGGAAAGCCTGCCCTCACAACGTATTTTGCCATTTCCTCCGGCAGTACGGAAGCGGCGGCCAATGTGTGGGATCCCGGTGCGGCGGAATCCTGCCCCTATCTCCAGCCTGTGGCAAGCCCCGGCGACCAGCTTAGCGACGGCTATTACAGCACCAGCTCTTTCACGGTGGAGCAGTTCCAGGAAGCGGCCCTGGGCTACTTTGCAGAAGCGGCGCTGGACTTTTCCGGCCCAGCGGAGAACTGGATCTCGGACTTTGAATATACCGCCTCTGGCACAGTTAAAACAGCCCTGCTGGGAGGCGTGAAAGTGTCCGGCGGGGATTTGCGCAGCGCCTTTTCCCTGCGCAGCGCCTGTTTCTCCCTGTCTGCCGGGGAGGATGGCTTCACCTTTACTGTTCGGGGCTGGGGCCATGGGGTGGGCATGAGCCAGGCGGGAGCCGTGTTCCTGGCAAAGCAGGGCGCGGGCTACAAAGAGATACTGGCACACTATTACCCCGGCACCGTCCTCACTTCTCCGGCCTGATATGCACGTCCATCTGAGGAAAGGGGATTTCCACCCCAGCCTTGTCAAAGGCCTCCTTCACTTTTTCCTGCATGGAATAAAATAAGTTCCAATATTCCTCCTGTTTGCACCACACCTTCATCACCAGGGTGACAGCACTTTCCTGCCACTGGCCCACCGCGATAATCGGGGCCGGATCCGGCAGCACCCGGGAATCCCTTCCGGCAAGCTCCTCCAGCAAAGACTTGGCAAGGGCTAAATCCGCCTGATAGGAGATGCCATAGCTTAAATCCAGCCTGCGGGTGCCGTTGCTGGTAAAGTTCACCACAATGCTGCTGGTCATCTTGGAGTTTGGCACCACCACCTCCTTGTTGTCAAAGGTAGCCAGGATGGTGTACAGCACATCAATGCGCTTGACAGTGCCTTCGTGGCTCTCAAAGGAAAGGTAGTCCCCCATTTTGAAAGGACGGGTAAAAATAATCTGCATGCCGCTGACAAAGTTTGAAAGGCTTCCCTGCAGGGCAAAGCTGGCGGTCAGTCCGGCGGCGCCCAGGGCGGCAATCAGGGAGGTGATGTCCACCTGAAGCTGGGCCACCGCGCTGACCCCTGCCACCAGCAGCACCAGCCCTTTCACCACAGACCCGGTAAAGCTTGCAGCCAGGGGATCCATAGGGCCTTTTGCCATAGCTTTTTTCGTCAGCTTTCCCGCAAGCCGGGCCAGCCACCAGCCGCACAGCAGGATAAGCGCTGCTGCCAGCAGGTTCCATGCAAAGCCTGTGGCCCAGCTCCCAAGCCTGCTGGAAAAATCTTCCCATGCCATTTTCATGTTCCATGCGGCATCCATAAAAAATCGCCATACGATACAGGCCGCGCACAAAAAGGACTGAAGCCCCTGCGCCTGGTATCGTTCCTTTCTTCATGTTTTGGTTTGTTTATGCCCCGGCCTTTTGGTGCAGAAACGCCGCCAGCAGCCCGTTTGCCAAGGAGGAAGGGGAGGAGCCGTTTAAAATCAGGTCGGCCCGCCACTTGGTGGGTTCAATATACTGCTGGTGGCGGTAGCGCACCATGTCCAGGTACACCCCGGCAATCTCCTCGAAAGAAAGCCCCCGCTCCGCCATATTCCGGCGCAGCCGACGCACAATGCGCTCGTCAGCCTGGCAGTCAATAAATATTTTCAAATCAAGCTGTTCATACAGCCAGTCATACCATAAGGCGAAAAGCCCTTCCACCAGCACAAGCTGGAAATCCTCCTTCATGGCCTGGGACAAATCCTCCCGGAGCTTGCCGGCATAGATGGTTTCCGGACAGTTGTCATCATAATATATGTTTCCAGTAACAGGGGCTGCAGCCTTGGGACGCACGCTGTCAGGCTTAAAGTATTCGTCCATGTGGAACACCTTCACCCGCAGATCCCCCAGTTCTCCCTCCAGCCACCGGGCCAGGGTGGATTTCCCGCTGGCAGTGCCTCCGCTGATACCGACTACATAAGGCCGTTTCATGCAGATCTCTCCTTGTGAAAATACTTTCTCCCATTGTATCACAGGGGGCGGCAGTTTGCAATCCATAAAGAAAGACAGGCTACCCGCTGCTGGGCCGCCTGTCCTTTTCGTATGTTTTGCCTGCTCCTGAAAGGGATGTGGAAGGAGCAGCTTTTCCGGTTCTTTCGTTCGTGTTTACGGCTCCAGAAAATATACGGGGCCTTGAGGGTTATCCGGGGAATCTCCCAGCAGGGCGGCTTCTAAATCCCCAAAGCTGTAGCCCATTTCCTCCCATTTAGTGAGCAGTTCGTCCAGGATTTCCCCGTTGGTGCGGGAAGTGCTGTGCAGCAGCACCACAGCCCCCGGGTGCACCCGGGGCAGCAGCTTCTGGAAGGCTTCCTCCCGGGAGGGCTGGTCGTTTTCATACCAGTCCACATAGGCGAGGCTCCAGAACACGGTGTGATACCCCAGGGCCTTTGCCATTTCCAGATTGCTTTCGCAGAATTTCCCTTGGGGCGGACGGTAGAGCCTTGGCATTTCCTCCCCTGTAATATCCTTATAGAGAGCGGCGTTTTTTTCCAGCTCCTCCCGGAAAGCGCTTTCCTCCGCAATGGCGGACATGTCCGGATGGCTGTAGGTATGGTTGCCAATGGTGTGGCCCTCCTCCGCCATGCGCCGCACTAAGTCCGGCTGGGTTTCAAAATAATTCCCCACCAGGAAAAAGGTGGCCTTCACTCCATGCTTTTTCAAAGCGTCCAGGATGGGGGAGGTGTTGCCGTTTTCAAAGCCCGCGTCAAAGGTGATATACAGCACCTTCTCCTCTGTGGGCATACAGTACAGGCTGTCATATTCCCCCAGGAAATCGCTGCCCGCGTTGCCCACAGGCGGCTCCCCCTCCTGCTGGAAGCTCAGCCCCCAGTTGGTGATTTCCCCGGATGCCGCCGCCGACGCGAACACCGCCCCGCCGTTTTTCTTTGCCGCCCACAGCACCAAAGCGCACACCCCGGCTATCGCCAGCAGGGATAAGAGCGGCGCCCATATCCGTTTCATCACATTTTCCATGCGTTCCATAGCTTTCTCCTCTCTTTCCGCTGCCTCCGTCTGCAAAAACGCCCGGCCAGGAGGATATGCGGAGGATAGCCCTGGAGCTTTGGACAGTATTCCGCCTGGGGCACTTGCAATGGGGGACAAAATACTGTATGATTTTTGTAAGGTTTTCATGCCATGGTTTTTAAGGTTTCCCTCTTAGACTGAAAGCGGAAACTGGAACTATTGCGTGGAAATGACCATTTTGCGCCGGAAAGGGGCTGTGTTTTGATGGAAGCCATGGAAAACAAGAATATACTGGTGGTAGATGATGACAGGGAAATTGTGCGGGCCATTGCCCTGAACCTGGAAAGCGAGGGCTACACTGTATTAAAGGCCTATAACGGCATGGACGCCCTGGACATCGCCCTGACAAGGGAAGTCCATCTCATTATCATAGACGTGATGATGCCAAAGCTGGACGGCCTTTCCGCCATTATGAAAATCCGGGAGCGGAAAAACCTGCCCATCATTGTGCTCTCCGCCAAAAGCGAAAACAGCGACAAGGTAATAGGGCTTTCCATGGGGGCGGACGACTATGTGACAAAGCCCTTTAACCCTATGGAGTTGACAGCCCGGGTGAAGTCCCAGCTCCGCCGGTACACCAGCCTGGGGGACATTCATTCCAGCAGCGAGAACACCATTATAAACGGCAGGCTTTGCTTTAATCTGGACGAGCACGTGCTGTATGCGGACGGGGATCCCATCAAGCTGACAGCAACGGAAACGAAGATTGTAGAGCTTCTCATGCGCAATCCCGGGCGCATTTTTCCTGCCGAGGAGATATACAGCAAAATCTGGAACGAATCTGCCTATTCCACAGAGAATACGGTGATGGTACACATCCGGCGCATCCGGGAGAAAATCGAGATAAACCCGTCGGATCCAGAATATTTAAAGGTGGTATGGGGCATTGGCTACAAAATCGAAAAGCATTGATGGAAACATTTTCAAAGGGCTTATTTCCTGGCTGTGCCTGCTTGCGCTGCTGTGCGGGCTGTGCCTTGCGGTAGTCCTTTCCATTATCGTGCTGGCAAACCCGGACTTGCAAACTCGGGCGGCGGCAAACCTGCAGGAATTTGCCGGAAGCGACAGCCCTTACTATGGCGGCGCCGTCATAGAAGCCATAGAAGGGAAATCCGAAGAGGATGATACGCTTTGGGCTGCTGCTATGGATGCCCAAAAGCAGCATGAGGAGCTTATATACATGCGCACGGTGCAGATTGTATGCGCCTTGGCCATACTGCTCACAGCCCTGGTGCTGGTGTTTGCCTTCCGGCGGGACAGGCGGCGGTTTGAGGCGCTGATGGCAAAGGGGATGGGGAAACTGTGGGTGGAGATTAAATGCCTGCTTTTGGGAGCCATCCTGTTTTCCGGTATGGTGTTTCTGACGGAGGAGGGGCTGGTTTTCGCCCTGTGCCTGTGGGTGCTCAGCCTGTATCTGCTGTGTATGGATATTGGATACAACAGGCAGTTTTTCCGGCACAACATCATCCATTCTGTTTTGAAATGGCTTAATTCTTATAAGAGCATGACCACCTTTGAGCACCGCAGCCTGCGCCGGCTGTTTTCCACCCTGGGAGTGATTGCCGGCATCCTGGCGGTGGCGGCAGCGGCGCTGATATGGGCGCCAAACCATCTCTACTATGCGGCGGGGCCTGTGCTTGGCTCAATGATGGTGAGCATTGTTGTCTTTGCCATTACCGGGGTGGTGGGCACAATCGTCTGGTATGTGCTGGGCCTTAAACGTGACCTGCAGGACTGGAACGCCCTGATGGCCCAGATTACGGAAATGTATGGCGGCAACCTGAACGCGGTGAATCACGTGCCGCCCACCTCCAACCTTTACGACTGCGCCATGCAGCTTAATATGATCCGCACCGGCATAGAAAAGGCCGTAGAGGAGGGCACCAAGGCAGACCGCACGAAGGTAGAGCTTATCACAAACGTATCCCATGACATTAAAACGCCTCTCACTTCCATCATCAGTTACATTGAGCTGCTGAAAAAAGAGCCGGATCTGCCGGATCATGTAATGGACTATATCAGCACTATTTCCCGCAAGGCGGAAAGGCTGAGCAGCATTGTGCAGGACGTGTTCGAAGTGTCTAAGGCCGCCACAGGGAATATTACCCTAAATATGGAGGACTTGGACATTGGAAAGCTCCTGCAGCAGACCTTTGGGGAAATGGACGAAACCCTGCGCAATTCCCAGCTCATCTGGCGCATAGATATCCCTGATGTTCCCATGCTGGTTCACGCCGACGGGCAGCGGCTGTACCGGGTGTTCCAAAACCTTATCCGCAACTGCGACCAGTATGCCCTGGAGGGTTCAAGGGCTTACGTGTCCCTGTCCAGCCAAAACGGCTGTGCGGTAGTGAGCATCCGCAACGTTTCCCGCAATGAGATTACTATGGACAGCGAGGATCTCACCGCCCGGTTTGTCAGGGGGGACCAGAACCGCACCACTGAGGGCAGCGGCCTGGGGCTGTCCATTGCCAAAAGCTTTACAGAGGCTTGCGGAGGCCAGTTTTCTGTGCGTACAGACGGGGATCTCTTTATTGCCACTGTGCAGTTTGTACAGATAAACAGAGCGCCTGTTCCTAGCGCTCCTTTGCCGCCCCCGCCCCAGGAGGCTCCTCTGCCTCCCGCCGGGTATGCGGCTCCCAGGGGATGAAAATCTCCCCCGGCGGGCGGGACTTGCAGCCGTTAAAGATGTATGCGTTTCCAAAGGTAAAAAGCCGCTGCCCTTTAAAAGCAGCGGCTTATTTGTCTACTGAAAACCACTCGCTAGGCGAGTGGTTCAAAAGAAGGCTTCTGCCGATGATGTAGAAAGGAAAACGCCCCAAAAGCCATGGAGGAAATGGGGACAACGGAAAAGGGGCGGACAGTAGAAAAACGGTAAAGGAAAAAGAGAGTGGATAGGAAAGAAGGAAAGAAAATAGGAAATTGAAACAAACAAAATACAAAAGTAACCAAAAGAAGGGATAAAGAAAAGCATCAAAACAGAGGCAAAGGATAAGGAACGCTCAGAAGTAGAAGAAGGAAGAAAAAATATGTTTTTAGAGGAGAGCACCTATGCAAGTGACAGAACGTACCAACGCGACGTGACGCGTGGCTAGCAGCATAGGGTTTATACCCGCATATGAAATACCCCCGGCTCCGCCGGGGGATTTTTATTTGTTCATGTAAGAACCACTCCCGGGCGGCGGTTTATACAAGAAATCCAGTGTCAATGCGGCATTGGACTACGGCATCGGGCAATTTATACCCACAAAAAATCCCCCGGCGTGCCGGGAGATTTTTAATTTTATCAAGCAAGTCATTTTCCCTCTGGGGCAGGGGAAGCTGGCAGCAAATATTCCAGTGAATACGTTTCAAAGGCCTGGGTAAAGGCGGGATTGCCAGTGTTCTTAACTTCGTTCAAATACCCATGGGTGTCCAGGGAAGAATCTTTAATCTGAATAACAGTGACAGCAATATTGGAGCAGTGATCGGAAACACGTTCGTAGTTTGTCAGCAGATCCGTAAGCACAAAGCCCAGCTCAATAGTGCAGCGGCCCTCCTGCAGCCGGCGGATATGCCGGTTTTTCAGTTCCAGCTTCAGCCCGTCAATGACCTGCTCCAAAGGCTCTACCTTGGCAGCGATGACAGGATCGTTTTCCTCAAAGGCTTCCACAGTCAGGTTCAGGATGGTGAGGATAGCCCGGGTGATAACCTGAAGCTCCTCCTGGGCTTTGTCGGAAAACTGGATGTCCTTGTCGTGTATTTCATTTGCCACCCGGAGGATGTTCACCGCATGGTCGCCAATGCGCTCGAAATCACCGATAGCATGGAGAAGCTGGGATACGTCATGGCTGTCCTTAGGAGAGAGATCCTTGCTGCTCAGCCTTACTAAGAAGGTGCCCAGCTTATCCTCATAGAGGTCGATTTCCTCCTCCTGCTGGGTAATGGAGTCGGCCACTTTCTGGTCGAATTTGCTGAGGATGGAGATAGCGTTTGCCATGGAGTCCCGGGCGGCCTTTGCCATGTGTATAGACAGGTTGCGGCATTCCGCGATGGCAAAGCCGGGGGAGAGCAGCAGGCGCTCGTCCAGCAGTTCTTCCTTGGTGCTCTGCTCCCGGATGGTGATTTTTGCCAGCTTTTCAAGTTGTTTGGAGAAAGGAAGGAGAATCAAGGTGGTCAGCAGGTTAAAGAGACTGTGGACAATAGCGATACCCAAAGCGTTGATAGGGGAGTCTATAAAGTCGAAATGTATGAAAGCGTTTAACAGGTAAAAGCCCGAAAGGCAGATAACCGTACCCAAAACATTGAAGTATACATGTACGGCTGTAACGCGCTTGGCGTTTTTGTTGGTGCCAATGCTGGAAAGCAGGGCGGTGACACAGGTGCCAATATTCTGGCCCATGATAATGGGAAGGGCCATGCCATAGGTAATGCTGCCTGTCATGGACAGGGACTGCAAAATGCCCACTGAAGCCGCCGAGCTTTGAATAACCCCCGTAACCACAGTGCCCAGCAGTATGCCTGCGATGGGGTTCTGGAACATCACCAGAATGTCCTGGAAAATGGGCATATCCGCCAGAGGGCTTACAGACTGGCTCATAAAGCTCATGCCTGTCATCAGTACGGAAAAGCCCACCAGGATGGTGCCCACGTCCCGCTTTTTGCCTTCCTTGGAGGACATAATCAGCAGCACGCCGATAAGGGCCACAATGGGGGAGAAGGACTCCGGCTTTAACAGCCGCAGGAAAAAGCTGCTGCTCTCAATGCCCGCCGCGCTTAAAATCCAGGCGGTCAGGGTCGTGCCCACGTTGGAACCCATGATAACGCCTACAGTCTGGCTTAGCTGCATAATGCCGGAGTTTACTAAGCCCACCAGCATGACCGTCATGGCGGAAGAGGACTGGATGGCAATGGTGATAACAGCCCCCAGCGCCAGCCCCTTCCATTTGCTGGAGGTCATGGACTTTAAGACCCGTTCCAGCTTGCCGCCCACCATTTTTTCCAGGCCCGCGGACATGACATGCATACCATACAGGAAAAAAGCCAGTCCGCCTAACAGGGTGAAGAGGGAAAAAACGTCCATGTACCTTCCTCCGAATTCATTATAATGTTGACACTTCTACAATTTTCTACAAGCCTATCATACCATACCCAGCCGCCGCCCGCAACGGGTTTTCTGTAAATTTCTTAAATTTGGCGGGTTTAGGGCAGCCCTTGCAATTTTCCCCGGCGTCAGGTATAATGGGGAAAACAAAAGGGGAAGGGACGTCTATGAAGCAGCTTGTTGCCTTTGTTTACGCGGTTTTAGCCGGGATATCCATTTCCATCGGCGGGCTGGTGTTTCTCTCCAGCGAAAGCAGGGCAGTGGGAGCCGTCATGTTCTCAGTGGGGCTTTTTGCAGTTTGCACCCTGGGGCTGGGGCTTTTCACCGGCAGGGTCTGCTATGTGTTCGACAATCCTCCCGCTTATACGGCGGAGTGCCTGCTCATCTGGCTTGGAAACCTTGCGGGGGCTTTTCTTGCAGGCAGCGCGGTGCGGCTGACGCGCCTTTCCGCTGTGGCGGAAAAGGCCCAGGCATTAAGCGGGACAAAGCTGGAGGACTCTCCTCTCAGCGTGTTCATCCTGGCGGTTTTCTGCAATATCCTCATCTACCTTGCGGTGGAAAGCTACCGGAACAACCCCCACCAGCTAGGGAAGTATCTGGGCATGCTTTTGGGGGTGTCGGTGTTCGTGCTGGCAGGGCTGGAGCACTGCGTGGCAAATATGTTCTATTTCACCGCCGGCGGAGCCTGGAGCCTTCATGCCCTCTTGTACATAGGCATCATGACGGCGGGAAACGCTTTAGGCGGGGTGCTGTTCCCGCTGTGCCGCAAACTGAAAGCTTACAGCGAAGGAAAATAAGTTTTAGGCAGCGGAGCGGCCCGGTTTTCGGGCCGCTCTTTTCTGCAAAAATTTTTTGTTTTCCTGTAACCTTTTTGCCCCAAAAGGCGCTATATGGGTTGAAGCCCATGGGAAAGGAGTTATGAAACTATGGATGACGAAGCCATTGTGGCGCTGTTTTTGCAGCGGGACGAAGGGGCGCTGCGGGAGGTGTCCGGGAAATATGGTGGCAGGCTGCGGACTTTGGCAAATTCCATTTTACAGGATGCTTCTGCTGCCGAGGAATGCGAGAACGACACCTATTTGCAGGCCTGGAACAGTATTCCGCCCCACCAGCCCGGGGGATACCTTTTTGCCTTTCTGGCAAAGATCACCCGGCATCTGGCACTGGACGCCTGCCGTAGGCGTGCTCGGAAGAAGCGCGCAGGCATTTGCGCCCGCCTGACAAAAGAGCTGGAGCAGTGCATCCCCGGCTCCTCCGACACCCCCTGCCAGGTGGACGGCATATTGCTGGCAGGGGTGCTGGAGTCCTATCTGCAAAGCCTGCCGGAGGAAAAGCGGTATATGTTTTTGCGGCGGTATTGGTACTGCGATTCTGTCCCCAGCGTGGCAAAGCGTATGGGGATTACCCAGGCCAAGGTGAAAACCACGCTGCACCGGGTGCGGGCTGGGCTGAAAGAATACTTAATCAAGGAGGGGTATGACGTATGAGAGGACAGGAGCTTTTAGACAAGCTGGAGCTTTTAAGCCCAGAACTTATCCAGTCCGCCGCAGGAGATCCTCCCGGGGCGGAAGAGACAAAAGGCCAGCGCCGCCGGGGGCTTTTCTGGAGCTTTATGGGCGGGTGCGCTGCCGGGGCCGTATGCCTGAGCCTTGCCCTGCTGCCCCTGTTTCTAGGGCAGGGAGACAGCGTGGAGCCAGGGGGCTCCTCTGCAGCGCCCCTGGCAGGAACGCCGTCCCCCAGCCCTTCTCCCAGCCCCTCTCCGAAAGCGCCGGGGATAGAGCCGGTGTATGTGGAATGGATGCCGGACTTGCCCCTGGAAAAGTATTTTGCCCATGAAGAGCAGGAAACAGACAGGGAAAAGCTCCAGAAACTGCCAAGAACCTTTTTCGGATATGACGAAGGGGAGAGCAGGTCTTTCAGCTCCCGGCAGGAGGAACTGGAGGAAGAAGGGGATATTCCTTCCATAGATTCCGCCTGGGATTTCACCTGCCACGCCTGGTACGACAGCGGAAGCACCCCCAAGAGCCTGTCGGTGCGCTGGGAGTGGTATGAAGTTTCAGATCAGATAGCGAATATGAATACAGAAGAAATAGGAGTGCAAATCGCCGGGCGTTCCAATTTCATTTCCCCGGAAAGCTATATCCGCTTGAACCGTACAGTGGTGCGCCGGGATGGGACAGAGATTACGGTGCTGGGCCAGATGGACAGCCAGAAATTCTTTGTATTCCAAAAGGACGGGGCATGGCGCCTGATTCGGGCCACCGCAGGCGTTCCCCAGGAAATGCTGCTGCAAGTGCTGGATCACTTCTTCCAGCATCCTGCAGATTTCAGGAACTTTTCAAAGGAAGCCGGAGATATATATGAATGGGCAGAACTGGAAACCTGCCCCGAAGCTTTTGCAGGGTATTATCCCCAGCAAAAGGATTCGGAACTGGTGCCGCCCCTGGCAGGGGCAGAGGTGCTGCTGCTCAACGGGGAGCCGGTGCGCATCCAATGTGTGTATGATTCCGACACGGTAACCGGAACCCTCCTGCAATGGACAGTGTATAAGGAAACCCCGGATAACCAGCCAGATCCCATTTCCCGGCTCAGGGCCGCAGGGGATTTGCATGATTTTTCCCAGGAAAGCATATCCTGGTATTTCCAGCAGGTGCCTGCCGGAACCGGAAGGAATATCATCTATTTCACTTGGGACGGCTACCGGGTGGAGGCGCAGTTTGCTGAGAAAGCCTCCCCTGAGGACGTGATATGGCCCATTCTGGAGACGATGCGGGAGCAATCCCGGGCCTGGGGGCTTTCCAGCCGGTGGAGCAAGGCCTATGGCGATATGGAAGCGGGAAAAGCCCCTGTGGATCCTGCTGTGTCCATGGCTGTTTTCCCCAAAATCCGGGAAGAATATTTCTTTGGGGATCTGCGCGACGCCACCCTGGAATCAGTGGAGGCATACCTTTCCCGACCGGAGATACGGGAAAGCGGGCGCTTTTACTTCACATGGGAGGGGTATTACGCCTATGCCCAGCTATCCCCTGCCGCTGAAGCCACAGAACTCTATGGATTTATTGCCCGCGTGCGGGGAGAGTGAGAAGCTGTACCGATAGGATTGGTACGGCTTCTAAGCCCTGAACAGGAAAGCCCGTCCTTTGCCGCAAATACGGCAGGGGGCGGGTTCTTGCTTTGCCGGGAAAATGCAGCAGCAAAAACCGCACGGAGAGCAGTTTGCCAGGAAAACGCAAAAAAGAACAAAAATAGACGTGTATGAGAACTGTTTTTTGTCAGGCAGAGGCGGGGCAGGGCGGTGCTATTGCCTTGACATCAGGGTTAAAGGGCGCTATAATTTTTTGTGGTATCAATACAGCCTGCGCATCCTGCTGTCCTTTTCCCCTGAGGCAGCAGGCGTGCGGAACCTCTGTTTGCAGCGGGAAGGTGCTGCTGCACGCAGGACATCAAAGGCTGTGCGGAAAGGAAGTGCGCAATGGGCAAACATAAAAAGGGTTTGGCGGTGTGCATTATTGCCGTTTTGCTGCTGCTGGCGGCCTCGCTTCTGACCGGGTTTCACGGCAGGGCGGAGAGCGTGCAGGAAGCTATGCGGGACGCGGTACTGCACAACGTAAACCAAATCACATTCATCGGCGGGAAGCTGATAAATCCGGGGCTTGTTTCAGCCTTTCTGGTTACGGCTATCCTTCTGATAGCGGCGGCCTGTATCCGGGTGTTCGCCATTCCCCGGTTCCGGCTTATCCCGGGAAAATTCCAGATGGTGCTGGAAGAAGCGGTGGGCCTGTTTGACAACATGGCAAAAACCAACAGCCCCCACCGCAACGGCTTTCTGGGGGCTTACATTTTTGGCGCGGGGGCTTATATCTTTGTGGGGACGCTCTTTGAACTGCTGGGCTTTGAGGCTATTACAGCCCATGGGGAGCCTGTCACCCTGCCGGCCCCGCTTTCAGACGTAAACGCGGCTATCGCGCTGGGGGTGCTCTCCTATCTGGTTATCCTCTCCGGCGGCATAGCAGGCAATGGCGTGGGGGGAATCGGCAAAACCCTTAAGGAGTTTTCCCTTCCCATCTCTATGAGCTTCCGTCTTTTCGGCGCGCTGCTCTCCGGCCTGCTGGTAACGGAGCTGGTGTACTATTTCGTCACCCTGAGCTTCCTGCTCCCGGTGGTGGTGGGGGTGCTTTTCACCCTGCTCCATGCCATCATTCAGACCTACGTGCTCACTATGCTTACTGCCCTGTATTACGGCGAAGTGTCCGAGCCTTCCCATAAGGAGAAAAAGGGGAAACAGAAGGCAAAGGCTTCCGCCTGAGGATATTTGCAATCAAACCTATAAATGGAGGTAGAACGACTATGAAAACCTTATACCGTCACAAGAAAGTCCTGTACACGCTGCTGCTTGCAGTGCTGCTGATGCTCTGCATCGGGATGCCGGCCCTGGCAGCCGAAGGGGAGGGCGCGCCTGCTGACGAGCCTGCACAGGCCGCCCAGGACAACAGCATCGGATCTAAAGCGATTGCCGCCGCTATTGCCGTAGGTCTTGCCGCTGCTGGCGGCGCGGTTGGCATGGGCATTGCCACGGCCAAGTCTGCCGAAGGCATTTCCCGCCAGCCCGAGGCTGAAGGCAAAATCCGTACGGCTTTCATGCTGGGTCTGGTGTTCATTGAAACCGCCATCATCTATGCGCTGCTGGTGGTTATCCTGATTATCTTCGTACTATAAAGGCAGGTGGCAGACGTGTCGAACATTCCACTTAATATCGACTGGCAGCAGATCCTGCTGCATTGGATGAACCTGGCTATCCTGGTAGGCGGGCTGTATTTCCTTCTGTTCAAGCCTGTCAAGCAGTTTATGGAGAAGCGCCAGGCGCACTATCAGGAGATGGAGGAGAAGGCTGCCGGGAAGCTGCAGGAGGCCGAAGGCGTAAAGGCCCAGTACCAGCAGAAGCTGGACGGGGTGGAGGCAGAGCTTCACGAAGCCCGGGCCAAGGTGCAGCAGGCAGTGGAGAAATCCACCCAGGAGCAGTTGGAGCAGGCTAAAAAGCAGGCCGCGCAGATTGTGGCCCAGGCCAGGTCTGAAGCGGAACACAGCAAGGAAAAGGTAATGAAGGAAGCTCAGCGGGAACTGAAAAAGCTGGCAACCGAGGCGGCTGAAAAGATTGCCTTTAAATCGGATGTAGATCCTTTCGACCAGTTCTTGAATCTGGCAGAAGGAGGCAAGGAAAATGAGAGCCGATAGAGGCCAATTGAGAGCTATACTGTGCAGTGCCAAGCAGCCCAGCCCGGAACAGATGAAACGCTTCACCCAGTTCCTGCTGGAGAAATACCAGCGCAAGGTGCCTGTTGTCTGGGAGCAGGACAGCGCCCTGCGCACAGGGTTCCGGCTTCAGGTGGGATCCGATATCTATGACTGGACCCCACATGGCAGGCTGCGCCAGTTCCAGGACTACCTGCGGGCCTTGCGCCCTGGGCAGGATGATCTCCTGCCTCTGATGCGGGAGGCTGTACAGGAGTGGGATCCGGCCATAAACCCTGAGGAAATCGGGGAGGTGCTTACGGTAGGCAGCGAAATTGCCACTGTGGGCGGGCTGGAACACGCCCAGTACGGAGAAATCCTGGTGTTTGACTCCGGCGTGAAGGGCATGGTGCAGGACTTACGGGAAAACGATTTAAGCTGCATCCTCTTTGGGGACAGCCAGGAAATAACAGCCGGCAGCATGGTGCGCCGCACCATGAAAACCGCCGCTATGCGGGTAGGCGATGGCTTTCTGGGCCGGGTTGTGGACGCTTTGGGCATTCCGGTGGATGGGAAAGGGCACATTGAGGCGGAAACCCATTTCCCCATGGAGGCCCCTGCCCCCGGCATTCTGGAGCGCCAGCCTGTAAATACCCCCATGGAGACAGGCCTTCTGGCTATTGACTCCATGTTCCCCATTGGACGGGGCCAGCGCGAGCTGATTATCGGCGACCGCCAGACAGGCAAAACCGCCATTGCCCTGGACACTATCCTGAACCAGAAGGGCAAAGGCGTGGTGTGCATTTATGTGGCTATCGGGCAGAAAACCAGTTCCATCGCCCAACTGGTGGAAAACCTTTCCCGCCGGGGTGCCATGGATTATACAACAGTGGTCAGCGCCCCTGCCGGAGCCTCTGCCGCCTTGCAGTATATCGCGCCCTATGCCGGATGTGCTTTAGGCGAATATTTTATGCGCCAGGGCCGGGACGTGCTGATTGTCTATGACGATCTCTCTAAGCACGCCATTGCGTACCGGGCTTTAAGCCTTTTGCTGGAGCGTTCTCCGGGCCGCGAAGCCTACCCTGGCGATGTGTTCTACCTCCACTCCCGGCTGCTGGAGCGTGCGGCCCACCTGTCTGACGAGTTGGGCGGCGGCAGCATGACCGCTTTGCCAATTGTGGAAACCCAGGCCGGGGACGTGTCCGCTTACATCCCCACCAACATTATCTCCATTACAGACGGCCAGATTTTCTTAGAGGCCGATCTGTTCTTCGCGGGCCAGCGGCCTGCCGTCAACGTAGGCCTGTCCGTGTCCCGCGTAGGCGGCGACGCCCAGACAAAGGCGATGAAGTCCGCCGCGGGCGCCATCCGCCTGGACTTGGCCCAATACAGGGAGATGGAGGTTTTCACCCAGTTCTCTAGCGATTTGGACGAGGCCACCAAGCGCCAGCTCGCCTATGGCCAGGGGTTGATGCGGCTTTTGCGCCAGCCCCAGTATGCCCCCTTCTCCCAGCACCAGCAGGTGATCATTTTGGTTGCCGCCATGGCCCACGTCATGCAGGAGGTAGGTTTGGAGGAGCTGGACGAGTTTAGGGAAAAGCTTCTCGCTTATGTGGAGGAAGAGGCCCCGGACATCTGCCGCAGGGCGGATCAAACCGGGCAGCTTTTTGAGGATGACCGGGAGGAGATTATTGCCCTCTCCAAGGAGTACCTGGAGAAATTCCGGGCCGGAAAGGGCGGGAACTGAGTATGCCCGGTACGAAAGAGATAAAGTCCCATATTGAAAGCGTGCGGGAGACGAGGAAGATTACTAACGCCATGTACCTCATCGCCTCCACCAAACTGCGCCGGGCCAGAATGGATCTGGACAACACCCGGCCCTATTTTGAGGCCCTGCAAGGGGAGATAAAGCGCATTTTCCGCACCGCCAAGGATGTGGACAGCCACTATTTCTATCCCCCGGACGGTTCCCCGTCTTTAGAGGGCACCTATGGCTGCCTTGTCATTACGGCGGATAAGGGCCTTGCCGGAGCTTACAACCAGAACGCCATCCGGCAGGCTCAAAGCCTTCTGGAGGAGCACCCCGACACAAAGCTTTTTGTAGTGGGGGAGTATGGGCGCAGGTTCTTCATGCAGCGCCGCATCCCTATTGAGCACAGCTTCCTCTATACCGCCCAGAACCCCACCATGCAGCGGGCCAGGGAAATCAGCGCCCTGCTTCTGGACGGCTTTGACCGCGGGGAGCTGAAAAAGATATTTATCATATATACGGACATGGAGAGCAGCGTCAGCTTTACGACTCATTGCGACCGCCTGCTGCCTTTCCACAGGACATATTTTGTGGACACAGCCCAGAAGGAAAAGTCTGTGCGGGAGCCTTTTGAGTTTCTGCCGGATGCCCGCACAGTGCTGAACAGCATTATGCAGAGCTATGTGTCCGGGTTTATTTACAGCGCCCTTATCGACAGCTTCTGCTGCGAGCAGGACGCCCGCATGACAGCCATGGACAGCGCCAACCAGAATGCGGAGAAGCTTTTGGGAGAGCTGTCCCTCCAGTATAACCGGGTGCGGCAGTCGGCTATTACCCAGGAAATTACCGAGGTATCTGCCGGGGCCAAGGCCCAGCGCCAAAAGAAGGGAAGGTGAGGGATTTGGAAAAAGGAATTATCGTGCAGGTATCCGGTCCCGTCGTCGATGTAGAGATACAGGGGCCTCTGCCCAGGCTGCGGGAGCAGCTCACTGTGGAAAAGGACGGCACAGTGCGGGTAATGGAAGTGGCCCAGCACATGGGGAAAGACAGGGTGCGGTGCATCATGCTTTCCGCCAGCGAGGGCCTGCAGCGCGGCCTTGCGGTAGACGTGCCGGGACACACCATCCGGGTGCCCGTTGGTACGGCTACCCTGGGACGCATGTTCAACGTCCTGGGCCAGCCCATAGACGGAGGCGGCCCTCTGCCCGAAGGCACGCCTGTGCAGAGCATCTACCGCAGCCCGCCCTCCTTTGAGGAGCAAAGCCCGGCTGTGGAGATCCTGGAGACAGGCATCAAGGTTATCGACCTGTTGGAGCCTTATCCCCGGGGTGGCAAAATTGGCCTGTTCGGCGGAGCGGGCGTAGGCAAGACGGTGCTCATTCAGGAGCTTATCCACAATGTTGCCATGGAGCATGGCGGTTATTCCATCTTCACTGGCGTGGGTGAGCGCAGCCGCGAGGGCAACGATCTCTGGCGGGAAATGCGGGAAAGCGGCGTTTCCGACAAGACCGCCCTGGTGTTCGGCCAGATGAACGAATCTCCTGGCGTGCGTATGCGGGTGGCCCTTTCCGGCCTTACCATGGCGGAGCATTTCCGTGACAAGGAGCATAAGGACGTGCTGCTCTTCATTGACAATATCTTCCGTTTCGTCCAGGCAGGCAGTGAGGTTTCCACCCTGCTGGGGCGCATGCCTTCCGCTGTGGGCTACCAGCCCACCTTGGCAAACGAAATGGGAGAGCTGCAGGAGCGCATCACCTCCACCAAGGAAGGCTCTGTTACCTCCGTCCAGGCGGTATATGTGCCTGCCGACGACCTGACCGACCCCGCCACAGCCACCACTTTCGCCCATCTGGACGCCACCACGGTTTTAAGCCGTAAAATCTCCGAGCAGGGCATTTACCCGGCTGTGGATCCCCTGGCTTCCTCCTCCCGCATTTTGGAAGCAGATGTAGTGGGCAAAGAGCATTACCGCATTGCCCGGAAATGCCAGGAGATTCTGGAGAAGTATAACGAGCTGCAGGACATCATTGCCATTTTGGGTATGGATGAACTCAGCGAGGAAGACCAGAAAATTGTGGCCCGGGCCCGTCGGCTGCAGCGTTTCTTTGCACAGCCCACCCATGTGGCAGAGAAATTCACTGGCATCCCCGGCGTGTACGTACCCTTAAAGGATACGCTGGAAAGCTTCGGCAAGCTGGTGGACGGGGAACTGGACGAATACCCGGAAGCCGCCTTCTATAATGTAGGCACTTGGCGGGATGTGGTGGAAAAGGCCCGGAAAATGGAAGCGGGTGAACTGTAATGGAGGCGTTTCAGGTACACATCTTGGCAGCGGATAAAACCTTCTATGAAGGCCCCTGCGAAAGCCTGACCATTCCCACCTCGGATGGGGAGCAGTGCATCCTGGCCCACCACAGCAGCATGATAGCGGCAGTGCTGCCCGGCACCATGCGCTATCGCGCTCCGGGGCAACCGGTGCAGCCGGCTGCTGTGTCCCCGGGCATGGTAAAGGTGGAGAATAACGAGGTTTTGGTTTTAGTGGACTCCGCCGAGCGTCCGGAGGATATCGACGCAGCCCGGGCGCGCCGGGAAGCAGACGAGGCCATGGAGGCCATCCTCCAGCGAAAGAGCCGCCAGGAATACCAGGTGGCCCAGGCCACCCTGGCCCGGGCGCTGAACCGTCTGCGCGTAAAATCTACTGTCACTCACCTGGAGCATTAAAATTCAAATAAATAAAAAACAGCCTGCCCTTCCGGAAAGCGGGAAAGGCAGGCTGTTTTTTTATGTCATTCAAACCAGATAAGGATAAAATAGATACGCATCGGCAGGTGAATAGGTTTCTTCCGCCATATCTTTTAGGCGGTTTGACGTGTAGTACGCTACAGGGGCTTTCTGCATCTACGCTGTTTTCCAATTTGCCTCTTAACGTCCGGGTCTGCTATGTAGGTATGCTCGGCGGGGCTTGGTACAGCCCAGAACCTGACAAAGCTTACAGCACATCCTTCGTGATCAAAGCTACTGGGGCGTGTACACATAAGCATTTGCAAGCGGCTTTTGGCGAGTTTTTGCCTGAAATTTTTGAGGTGCACAAGTACATCTGCGAAAATTTGCCTTGCTTGGCCCCCAAAATACTCGCTCATCTGGCAATTTCGATTATGAATACAAGTTCTTACTCTTTTGCAAGGGTAAACTGCTCCACCAGTTGTTTCAGGCTGGACGCTTCCGCCGAAAGCTGCTGGCTGGCGGCGGCGCTTTCCTCTGAGGTAGCGCTGTTGGTCTGCACCACAGAGGAAATTTGGTCGATGCCCTCAGTCACTTGGTTGATGGCTTCTGTCTGGTTCTCGACGGCCTCCACCACAATGTCCATCTGGGTGGTCACATTGCCTGCCAAAGCATTGGTACGTTCCAGGGCTTCAGTGACCTTGGCCACAGTCCCGTTTCCTTCATTGACAGCGGAAATGGAACGCTCGATCAAATCCTTGGTGGCCTTGGCGGCTTCATCAGATTTAGACGCCAAATTGCGCACCTCATCTGCCACTACGGCAAAGCCCTTGCCAGAGGTGCCTGCGCGTGCAGCTTCCACAGCAGCATTCAAGGCCAGGATGTTGGTCTGGAAAGCAATATCTTCTATAGTGGCAATGATGACGGAAATCTCTTCAGAGGAATGGGAGATCTTTTCCATAGCGTTGTTAAGCTCGCCAACATATTTCACGCTGGTGCCCAACTGCGCCCCTGCCTGCTCCACAAAATGGCCTGCTTCCTCAGCCGCGGAAGCAGTGCGCTTGGCACTGGAGGAAATGTCGGTGATAGTAGCGGCCAGCTCCTGCACAGAACTAGCCTGCATGATAGAGCCTTGGCTCAAGGTCTGCGCACCAGTAGAAACCTGGCCGCTGGCAGCAGACACCTGTCCCGCAGCCCCGTCAATTTGGCGCATGGTAGCGCTTAACTGAACCTTCAGGGTGCGCATGGCTTCCAGTATCCCCTGGAAACTGCCTACATACGCGTCCCGGTGGGAGGACGTCACATCAAAGTTTTTTCCTGCCATTTCTGCCAGCAGGTAGCTGATATCCTGGATAATGGTGTGCAGGCCTGCCACCAGTTCCCCGGTAGACCGTGTCAGGTCGGCAGTCTCATCCTGCCCTTGGGCCTGGGGCACAGGGGACTCCAGGTCGCCCGCCACCAACTGCTTCATGCGCCGGGCGCAGGCCTGCATGGGCACGCTGATGTTGCTGGAAAGCTTTATGGCCACTACGATAGAAGCCAGGATGGAGAGCAGCGTAACGCCTATATTGATAAATATGCTAAAATATGTATCAGCCAGATAATCCTTTTTCATAGCTGTCACTGCCACGCTCCAGCCGTCTGTTCCGCCTACCGGGGCATAGGCTGCAAAACGAGGCCCGTCTGCCGCTTGGAAGCTGCCGAACCCGCTGCCTCCCTGGCGCATAGCCGTATGGATATCCGCCAATTCCTGCAGGGATGTGTCTTTTTGGGCTTCACGCTCAATATTCTGAGTGGTGATGGTCTCCAGGGTGTTGTCGGCAATGGTATCGCCATTCTTGTTTATCATATAAGCATGGCTGCTTTCGCTGACCTTAATAGAAGAGACGATGTCATTCAGGAAAGTCTCGGGGGGCACAAAATACACTACGCCAATAATCTCCCCGCCCTGCTTGCCGCCGTCATACAGGGGAGCAGCCACCATAATGGAGAGTTCGCCGGTAATTTTGCTGATAAGTGGTTCTGATACATATACGTTCCCTGCCATGGCCTGCTGCACATATTCCCGGTCAGAGTAGTCGTTCCCGTCAAATATGCTGATGCCGTCTGCGCCCACGATGTTGCCGCGCTGGAAGCCGTGCATGCTCACCCGCTCGTCTATGATAGCGCGCTTTTCTTCCACGGGTACATCTCTGCCGGAAAGCTGAGGAATGCAGCCTGTGTCCATGGCAACATTCCGGTAGGCCTCCAGCTCCTGCTGGATGCGCTCGCCTGCCAGCACAGCCGTTTCCCCCATCATCTGTTCCACCGTAGACAAGGTGCTCCGGTAGTTCAGCACCATGCTAAAAGCTCCCACTATCAGCAAAGCCATGAGCACTGTCGCGATCAAACATGTTGTGATTTTCCTGCGGATACTTTTCATCATCAATACACTCCTGTTTTGCTTCATCAGGTTTTCCGCTAAGGCCTGCCCATAGCCGCCTCTCTGCCTGCGCAGGCCAAAGGAAACCGCTATCCTGTTTTTCAGGCAAGCCCTAGCGCAGCTCCCAGGATAGTAGCAAAGGCAGAGGCTGGGGCACAAGGCAACCGCGTTACCCTGTACCCCCAGCCTAATACTCCACTGCAATATCCCTGGGGCCGCTCTAAAAAACCTTAATTTTATTATAGGCCGTCTGGCGGGAGTTTGTCAATGACATAAATGGTAAATATTGGGCAAAATGCCAAATAAAACGGCTGCCAGCTTAGACATTTCTTGGGGCTGTCTCATTCCCGGTCTGACTGGCTTGCAAAAATTCCGCTTTGCCTGGACAGCGACCAGGCCGGACATGACGCGGTCCCACGCATTGCCAAACAGTTACCTTGATGAGTGGGAGGTAGAAGTCCCTGCCCACTTCCCAGACTAGAAGGGCTGAAACGAGGAATTGCAGGCCAACAGGGGGATGGTGCATTCCTGCTACCGTATTAAAACCTGTCATTGAAAAGCGTGGGACATATTCGGTCCATCATACAGTTCCCTCTCCGAAGGTTGTGTTGACAGTGCCTGTTTTTTGGCCTATAATAGAAACAAATCTAGGCAGGTTGCCAAATTTGTTTTTGACAGGAGGATGATGGAAGCGTGCAGAAAAAACAATACCGGGTGTACCAAAACCCAGATGGGCCGGAAATCGGTGCGTGTTCGGCAGGCATTTTAGAGGTGGATGGGCTTTATTTTAAGGATTTAGCAGGTACGGGAGAGCTTTTGCCTTACGAGGATTGGCGGCTCAGCGATGATGAGCGGGCAAAGGACTTGGCAAAGCGCCTTTCTGTGGAGGAAATTGCGGGGCTGATGCTCTATTCCCCTCATCAGATGGTGCCTAACATGCCCGGAGGCCCCTTTCAGGCCACCTATGACGGCAAGGCCTTTCCGGAAAGCGGTAAGGAAAAGTGGGCGCTGACAGATCAGCAGAAAAGCTTTCTCGATAAAGACCACGTGCGCCATGTGCTGGCTATGAAGCTGGAGTCCGGGGAAGTGGCGGCCCGGTGGTCAAACGAGCTGCAGGCCTTTGCGGAGAAACTGCCCTGGGGCATCCCTGTAAACATTTCCAGCGATCCCCGCCATGGGGCCAGCAAAGCCGGGGCGGAGTTTAAAACCGGGGCAGACGATGTTTCCAAATGGCCCGAAGGCATGGGCATTGCCGCCACCTTCATGCCGGAGGTGTGCCGGGAGTTTGGGGAAGCCATCTCCCAGGAATACCGGGCGCTGGGCATTACCACAGCCCTGTCCCCCCAGGTAGACCTGGCTACAGAGCCGCGCTGGATGCGCTTTGAGGATACCTTTGGCACTCACCCGGGCATGGTGACGGAGCTGGGGAAAATCTACTGCGACAGCCTCCAGACCACCCAGGGGGAAGCAGACGGCTGGGGAAAAAACAGCGTGTGCGCCATGGCGAAGCACTGGCCCGGCGGCGGCCCCTGCGAGGCCGGGCGGGACGCCCACTATCCCTTTGGGAAATTTGCCGTGTATCCGGGAAAAAACGGGGAGGAGCACCGAAAGCCCTTTACAGAGGGTGTTTTCAAGCTGGACGGGCCTACCGGGGCGGCTTCCGCTGTTATGCCCTATTACACCATTTCCTGGGGGCTGGATACGGCAGACGGGAAAAATGTTGGTAACTCCTACAGCCGCTACCTGATTCATGACCAGCTCCGGGGCAGTTGCAAATATGACGGCATTGTGTGTACAGACTGGGGCATCACAGCCGATCCCCTGCCGGACATAGACTCCTTCAGCAGCCGCTGCTATGGCGTGGAGGATTTGACGGTTGCCCAGCGCCACCTGCTGGCCATTGAGAACGGGGTGGATCAGTTCGGGGGCAACTCGGAAATCGGGCCGATTCTGGAAGCTTATGAAATGGGCTGCAAAAAGCATGGGGAAGCCCATATGCGGGAAAGGCTGGAACAGTCTGCCGTGCGGCTTTTGAAAAACATATTCCGCTGTGGGCTGTTTGAAAACCCCTACCTGGATCCTGCCCGGAGCATGGAGATTATCGGCAGCGAAAGGCTGTGCAGGGCTGGATATGAGGCCCAGCTCAAGTCTGTGGTGATGGTGAAAAATAACCAGGCCCTGCCCATCCGGGAGAGGAAGAAGGCCTATATCCCGGAGCGCACCATCAAGTCCCGCAAGGGCTTTTTCCGCCAGCCCATGCCGGAACAGAAGGTTACGCCAGTAGCGGCAGAGCTTGCGAAGAAATATTTTGACCTTGTGGAGCGCCCTGAGGACGCAGACTTTGCCCTGATCTTTATAGAAAGCCCCTTGTCTGACGGGTATTCCGCAGAGGACAGGGCACAGGGGGGCAACGGCTATATGCCCATCTCCCTGCAATACCGCCCCTATAAGGCGGAAGCTGCCCGGGAGGAGAGCATAGGCGGCGGGGACTTCCGGGAGGGTTTTACAAACCGGGGCTATAAGGGAAAAACCGGTACGGCAGCCAATGAGTCTGACCTGGATCTGGTGCTGGACGCCAAGGCGGCTATGGGGGATAAGCCTGTAATCGTCTGCCTGCGGATGCATAATCCTACGGTGGTTTCCGAACTGGAGGCTGCTGCCGACGCGATTTTGATTGATTTCGGCGTGCAGGCCCAGGCCATCTTGGATTTGGTCAGCGGCAGGGCAGAGCCTTCGGCGCTGCTGCCTGTGCAGATGCCCAGGGACATGGAGACAGTGGAAAAACACTGCGAGGACGTGCCCTTTGATATGGTTCCCTATGTGGACAGCCAGGGCAATGCCTATGACTTTGCCTTTGGCATGAACTGGTCTGGTGTAATCCGGGACAGCCGGACAGAAAAATACAAAAAATAAGGACTTTCCTTGGGCAGGCGGCTCCGCACCTTACGGGCCGCCTGCCATTTTCTTTATTCAGGAGGTGTACACCCTTTTTGGGCTTTTTTTCTCAGGCGAATAATTTTTGCTGAGGCTTGCAAGGGCTTGCAAGAATCCTCTGAAATTGGTATAATAGGGAAAGTATTTTGCGTCCTCTGGAGGGCGCAAGGAGGAAATTGGTGTAAAAAATACTGAGAAAGGAACGATACCGGGCACAAAGGGCTGACGTTTCATCTCTTTTTGTGCGGATTCTGGTATCGCATGGCGATTTCCATATGACACATGTAGTTTCGTTTCCCGGCCTGGGGCTGGAATTTACCGTAAACGAAGTGGCGCTCCCTCTGGGAGAGTGGCTTGGATTTGGCGATTATTCCATCCGCTGGTATGGCATTCTGATTGCCATCGGCTTTCTGCTGGGCATGGCCTATGCCGCCCGCAGCGCTAAAAAAATGAACATCGACACGTCCCGGCTGTTTGACGCGGTAATTGTGGGGCTTATCGGCAGCGTCATCTGCGCCCGGCTGTATTATGTGATTTTTTACCCTGGGGATAAGTATATCAAGAACCCTATGGAGATTTTTAAAATACATGACGGCGGCATCGCCCTGTATGGCTCGCTGATAGGCGCCCTGGTGTTCGGCGGGCTTACCGCCAAGTTGCGCAAGCTGCGGGTGCCAGCCGTGCTGGATGTGGCCTCCCTGGGCTTCCTGATTGGGCAGACGGTGGGGCGCTGGGGGAATTTCGTCAACCAGGAAGCCTTTGGAACCCCCACCATGCTCCCCTGGGGCATGGCAAGCGACAACACAGGGAACATTGCGGTACACCCTTGCTTTCTCTATGAATCCCTTTTGTGCCTTGCAGGGTTTATCATGCTCCATTTCTTCACCAGAAAATGGCGGCGGTATGACGGGCAGACCTTCTTGCTGTACATCGTCTGGTATGGGGCGGTGCGGTTCTTCATTGAGGGCCTGCGTACCGACAGCTTAATGCTTCATATGGTAGAGCTGAGGGTGTCCCAGGTGGTGGCGGCTGGCTGCGTGGTGGTAGGGCTTATCCTGCTGTTCGTGTTCCGGCGCAAAACCAGCCTTTCTGGCTGCGGCAGCCCGGAGGTGATGGAGGCTGTGGGCCTGATAAAGCCGGAAATCGACCCGGCGCTGGAAAAGAGCACTATTTTTGGAGATCTGCCGGAGAAAGAGGAAAGCGTTCAGGAGGAAGAAGCTGAAGCAGAGAAAGAGGAAAAGCAGGAGGCGCTAGAAGACGGGGAGGAGAAGCCGGAAGAGCCAGAAGAACCGGAAGAGCCTGCAAAGGATGAAGGCATCAAAGAGGAAAAGGCCGGGGGAGAAGAAGCCTCCCAGGAGGGGGAGGCGGAAAAGCCGGAAGAAAAGCAAGATAAAAAAGGGAAAAAAGAGAAAAAATCCAGGAAAAAAAGTAAAGGCAAGTAGGGGAGGCTGGCTTTATGGCAGTGCTTATTGACGGAAAGGCCGTATCGGCAAAGGTGAAGGCCCAGGTGGCCCAGGAAACAGAAGAACTGAAGGCAAAGGGCGTCTGCCCGGGGCTGGCTGTGGTCATTGTGGGGGACGATCCTGCCTCCCGCATCTATGTGAACAACAAGAAGAAAGCCTGCGCCGCGGCGGGCATTTATTCTGAGGAACATGCCCTTCCTGGGGATACAACCCAGGAAGAACTGTTGGACTTGATTGACGCCCTGAATAAGCGGGAGGAAATCCATGGCATTTTAGTGCAGTCCCCTTTGCCAAAGGGCCTTGACGAGGCCGCTGTGGTGGAAAAAATCGACCCCCAAAAAGATGTGGACGCTTTCCACGCCTATAATGTGGGCAAGATTACGCAGGGGAAATATACCTTCCTGCCCTGCACCCCAGCCGGAGTTATTGAGCTTATCAAGTCCACAGGGGTGGACATCTGCGGCAAACAATGCGTGGTTATCGGGCGCAGCGACATTGTGGGCAAGCCCATGGCCATGCTGCTGCTCCATGAAAACGGCACAGTGACTGTCTGCCACAGCCGCACGAAGAACCTGGGAGAAATCTGCAAAAGCGCCGACATCCTGGTGTCTGCGGTGGGAAAGGCCCATTTTGTCACAGGGGACATGGTAAAGCCCGGGGCTGTGGTGATTGATGTGGGCATGAACCGGGATGAAAACGGGAAGCTTTGCGGGGACGTGGAGTTTTCAGAGGCGGAGCCTGTGGCGGGATATATCACCCCGGTGCCAGGAGGCGTTGGCCCCATGACCATTGCCATGCTGCTGAAAAACACCCTCACAGCCGCCCGGCTGCAAAACCGTCTGGGGAGCTGAAACGGGATGGGGAAGTTACTGGAGGGAATCCGCTCGCCCCGGGACATTAAGAGCCTTGACCGGGAACAGCTTTCTGCCCTCTGCGAGGAAATGCGGGAGGTTATCATTGAAACCGTTTCCCATAACGGCGGGCATCTGGCCTCCAACCTGGGCGTGGTAGAGCTTACGGTTGCTCTGTGCCTTGCCTTTGACCCGCCAAAGGATTCCATTGTATGGGACGTGGGCCACCAAAGCTATGCCTATAAGCTGCTGACAGGCCGCTATCCCCAGTTTTCCACCATCCGCCGAGAGGGGGGGCTTGCGGGATATCCCTGCCGGGAGGAAAGCGGATTTGATGCCTTCAGCAGCGGGCACAGCAGCACCTCCATTTCGGCGGCATTGGGGATATCGGAGGCAAATGCTGTACAGGGGAAGGACGGCTATGTGGCGGCGGTAATCGGGGACGGCGCCCTGACAGGGGGCCTTGCCTATGAGGGCCTGAATAACGCCGGGCGGCTCCACCGCAATTTTATCGTCATCTTAAACGACAACACCATGTCCATCTCCAAGAATGTAGGCTCCATCGCCCGATACCTTACCTATATCCGCACAAAGCCTGGCTATATTAAAATTAAGCGGAACCTGGAAATTTCCTTTCAGCGGCTGCCTTTGCTGGGGAAACCGCTGGCTGCCCTTTTGCGGCACATGAAGGCCCGGATTAAAAAGTTTTTTTATAACCCCACCATTTTTGACGATTTAGGCTTTGCTTACTATGGCCCTTTTGACGGGCACAATATCAAAGAGCTTACAGAAACCCTGGAAAGCGCCAAGCTTCTGCACAAGCCTGTGCTGCTCCATGTGCGCACCTATAAAGGGAAAGGGTATCAGTATGCCGAGCAGGATCCGGGCATGTACCATGGGCTTTCCGGTTTTGATGTGGATACAGGGGACACAGGGGATAAATCCCAGAGCTTTTCAGACGCTTTTGGGGAGGCGCTGTGCCAGTTGGCGGAAGAGAATCCTTCCATCTGCGCTATAACAGCGGCTATGCAGTCTGGCACAGGGCTGAGCGGCTTCCGGGAAAGATTTAAAAACCGCTTTTACGATGTGGGCATTTCCGAGGGCCATGCCGCCACCTTTGCCGGGGGCCTGGCGGCAGGGGGGATGCTGCCGGTGTTTGCCGTCTATTCCAGTTTCCTGCAAAGGGCTTACGACCAGTTGATACACGACGTTTCCCTCCAGGGGGCCAAGGTGCTTTTAGCCATTGACCGGGCTGGCATTGTGGGAGAGGACGGCAAAACCCATCAGGGTGTGTTTGACGCGGCCTTTTTGCAGACTATCCCCCATGTAACGTTGTATTCCCCGGCATTTTTCTCGGAAATGCAGGCCCAGCTTGCGTTTCTCACGGAGAAGGGGGATGGGCTGTGCGCCATCCGATATCCCCGGGGGAAGGAACTGTACCGCCCCCCCTGTTTTAAAGATACGGCAGAGCCTTTCTCCCTGTACGGGGAGGGGGATATCTGCATTGCCACCTACGGGCGGCTTTTCTCCTTTGCGGCGGAAGCCCGGGAGGGCCTTCTGAAGGGGGGGATTCCGGTGCGGCTTTTAAAGCTGAACCGCATTGTCCCCATAGACCCAGCGGCTGTACAGGCGGCTGCGGGCTGTTCCCAGGTTTTCTTCTTCGAGGAGGGCGTGAGGCAGGGAGGCATAGGGGAGCGCTTTGGCTTCCTTTTGCAGGAAAGAGGCTTTGCAGGGCGGTATTTCCTGCGGGCGCTGGACGATCCCTATATTCCCCACGCGCCCATGTTCCGGGCGCTGGAGGCCTTGGGGCTGAACGCCCAGGGCATGGCGGCGGTAGTTTTGAAGCATTGCGCAGAAAAGAAAGGGGCCGGTTCTTCTGAAAAAACGACTTGACCTGCTGGTGTATGAGCAAGGGGCGGCCCCAAGCCGGGAAAAGGCCAGGGGGCTGATTATGTCCGGGCTGGTGTATGTGGATAACCAGAAGGCGGACAAGCCCGGGGACATGTACCCGGAGGGCGCGAAAGTGGAGGTGCGGGGGAAGGGGCTTCCCTATGTAAGCCGGGGCGGGCTGAAGCTGGAAAAAGCCATGAAGGTTTTCTCCCTGGAGCTTTCAGATGCTGTGTGCATGGATGTAGGCGCTTCCACTGGGGGCTTTACCGACTGTATGCTGCAAAACGGCGCAAAGAAGGTGTATGCCATTGACGTGGGCTATGGGCAGCTTGCCTGGGGCCTGCGGCAGGATCCCCGTGTGGTGAACCTGGAGCGCACCAACGCCCGGTATCTCACAAAGGAGCAGGTGCCCGAGGCCATAGATTTTATGTCTGTGGACGTGTCCTTTATCTCCCTTTCCCTTATCCTGCCTGCTGTAAGGCCCCTGCTGGGGGAAGAGGGCAGGGCTGTCTGCCTGATTAAGCCCCAGTTTGAGGCGGGACGGGAAAAGGTGGGCAAAAAAGGCGTGGTGCGGGACAAGGCGGTACACCGGGAAGTGATTGAGAAGGCCCTGGGCTTTTCCCTGGAAAACGGTTTTTCTGTGAGGGGCCTGACGTATTCCCCTGTAAAAGGCCCAGAGGGGAACATTGAATACCTTGCCTACCTGCAAAAGGCGGAAAGACCCCGGCTGCTGGAAGGGGTGGGAAGCCCAAAAGACGTGGTGGAGGCATCCCACCAGGAACTGGACAAATGAATGAAGGGGGGCGCATGACGTGAGGATTGCCGTGATTCCCAATAGTTCCAGAGCGGAGGCAGAGCGCTGCACCCAGAAGGTTCTGGAGGTTTTAAAGGGCTGCGGCTGTGAAATCCTTTTAAAGCCCTATTGCTATCATGACGGCGGCTGCATGGAGGAAATGCTGGCAGACCCGGAACTGGCCCTGTGCGCCCTGATTCTGGCGGTGGGCGGGGACGGCACCATTATCCACGTGGCAAAGATTGCGGCGGCCCTGGATAAGCCCATCCTGGGCATAAACGCTGGAAAGCTGGGGTTTACCGCTGTGGTGGAGCAGGAGGAGCTTTCCCTTCTGCCCCGGCTTCTGACAGGGTATCAGGAGGAAAAGCGGCTGATGCTCCAGGTGGAGGTGCAGGGGGAAAGAGGCAGGATTCTGCGCCACGCCTTAAACGACGCGGTGGTGTCGGCAGAGCTTGCGAAAATTATCGACTACCGTTTGGCCCTGGGGGACGGGGAAAGCTATAAATACCGGGCGGACGGCTTTATCGTTTCCACCCCCACCGGTTCCACAGCCTATTCCCTTTCAGCGGGAGGCCCGGTGGTAGACCCTTCTCTGGACAGCATTATCTATACCCCCATCTGCCCCCATTCCCTTTTTAACCGCAGCGTGCTCTTTGGGGCGGGCACCCGCCTGCAGGTGGAAATCCCGGAAAACCGCAGCCGGCTGTACCTGACCATTGACGGGGAGGGACCTGTGGAGCTGCGGGCTGGGGACAGGCTGGCTTTTTCCCAATCCCCCCGGCGGGCAAGATTTATCAAATTGACAAATAAAAATTTTTACGATATATTAAATCAAAAGCTGGTAAACTGAGAACAGGGAGTTATCCCCAGACACCAAGGCGGTTTGCGCCAGAAAGGATCAGCCATGAAAACCCGACGCCATGCCAAGATTTTAGAGCTAATCAAGGAGTACGACATTGAAACCCAGGACGAGCTGCTGCGCTACCTGCGGGAAGGGGGCTTTGACGTGACCCAGGCCACTGTCTCCCGGGACATTAAAGAGCTGCGGCTGGTGAAGGCCCTTTCCCACACAGGAAAATACAAGTATTCTGTGGGCGGAGAGGCTTCCAATGACATGTCCTCGAAATTCTACTCCCTTTTTGCCGACTCCGTACTCTCTGTGGAGTCCGCCATGAACATGGTGGTGGTAAAATGCATGAATGGCATGGCCCAGGCAGTGTGCGCTTCCATGGACGCTATGCACTGGCAGGGCTTTCTGGGCACTTTGGCCGGAGAGGACACCATCTTCATTGTGTGCCGCAGCGAGGCTGCCGCCCAGGAAACCCAGGAAGAATTTACAAAACTGATGAACAGGTGACGAACTATGCTTGCGCAGCTTTTTATCAACAATATCGCGGTGATAGAGCGGGCCTCCATTGATTTGGAACGGGGCTTCACAGTGCTTACCGGTGAAACCGGTGCGGGCAAGTCCATTATCATCGACGCTATACACGCTGTATTGGGGGAGCGCACCTCCAGGGAGCTGGTGCGCACAGGCACCCAGGCCGCCTCTGTTTCCGCCCTCTTTACCGGGCTGGAGCCAGATGTGCTGGCAGCTTTGGGGGAGCTTTCTGTCCCGGAAGAGGAGGACGGCTCCCTGCTCATCCAGCGGGACATCCGGCTCTCTGGAAAATCCACCTGCAAGCTTAACGGCGCCCCTGCCACTGTCTCCATGCTCAAGAGAATAGCCCCCCGGCTTATCAGCATCCACGGGCAGCATGAAAGCTATGAGCTGCTTTCCCCAGAGGTTCACATGGATTATATTGACAGCTTTGCCCGGGTGGAAGAGCTGCGGGGCAGGTATCAGGCAAGCTACCGCAGGCTGCGGCAGCTTCAGGGGAAGCTGGAGGACTTTAACACTGACGAAGGGGAAAAAGCCCGGCAGCTTGACTTGCTGCGCTATCAGATTGACGAAATTGAAGCCGCGGATATCCGGCCTGGGGAGCAGGAGCGCCTTGCCCAGGAGCGGGAGGCTATCCGCAACAGCGAGAAAATCGCCGCCTCTGTGGAGCTTTCCAAAGCCCTTTTGAGCGGGGACGAGGACAGGGGAGGCGTGTTGTCCGATTTGGCCCAGGCAGCGGCTGAAATGGAAAAGGCGGCGTCTTTCCTGCCAGAGGCGCAGGAAGCGGCCCAGAAGCTGCGGGAGGCAAGCTATCTTTTAGAGGATGCGGACGCGGCCCTGCACAGCCTTGCAGTGGAGTTTGACCCCTCTGCCCTGGACGCTATAGAGGAGCGTTTGGATTTGCTGTACCGGCTGGGGCTGAAGTATGGCGGCGGGGAGGAGAAAATCCTCCAGTATCTGGCAGACTGCCAGGAAAGGCTTCACGCCATAGAGTTTTCCGACGAGGAGCGGGAGAAGCTGGAAGCGGAATATGAGGAGGAAAAGAAGCGGGCCATCGCTTTGGCAAAGGAACTCTCCCAGAAACGCCAGGGCGCTTCTGGGAAGTTTACGGCGGCTGTAAAAAAGGAGCTGGCCTTTTTGAATATGCCTGGCATTGAGTTTGTGACGGAGATAGAGCGGGTGCCCCTGCACACAGGGGGGTGCGACAAGCTGCGGTTCCTGGTTTCTGCCAACAAGGGAGAGCCGGCAAAGCCTTTGTCGAAAATTGCTTCCGGAGGCGAGCTTTCCCGGATTATGCTGGCGGTGAAAACGGTGCTCTCCGGCATGGATAAAATTGACACCCTGATTTTTGACGAGGTGGACACAGGCATCAGCGGTGTGGCGGCAAACCGGGTGGGGGAGAAGCTGAAGCAGGTTTCCCATAATCGGCAGGTGTTATGCATCACCCATCTGGCCCAGATTGCCGCCATGGCTGATAACCATCTGTTTATCAGCAAGCACACAGAAAAGGGCAGAACCTTTACAAAGGTGGAACCTTTAGACTTTGAAGGCCGCAAGCAGGAGGTGGCCCGGATTATTTCCGGGGACGCTGTGACAGAATTACAACTGAAAATGGCGGAGGAAATGCTGCAAAGGCCTTGACATTTGTAAAACCTCTGTGTATAATTACAAACAATGGCAATGACGGAATAAAGGCAATACTGTATAATTTTAAGTGGTATATGGCGGAAGCAGGGAATTATGCGGTGTTGCCTAAAGTAAGCGCTGCTTTATATGGCAAAGAGAGCCTGCGGCTGGTGGAAGCAGGTGCATGGCAGCGGCTGAAAATACCTTCCCGAGCCGCTTCCCTGAACATGCAGTAGGGGGAGCCGTTTAGCAGGCGTTACACTGCAAGGGCATGATAGTGCCTAAAGAGGCCGCAGGCTGGAAAGCTGCGGTAAACTGAGGTGGTACCGCGGTTATGTTTAATCGCCCTCTGGACGGGAATCCCCGTGCGGAGGGCTTTTTTGTTTCCTAAAGGAGGTGTGTAAGGCTTGATAACTTTACAGAAAGCCGGCATAGAAGATGCCAGAACCATCCATGCCATGCAGGTGCAGGCTTTCCAGGGCCTGCTGGAAAAATACCAGGATTACGCCACAAACCCGGCGGCGGAGCCTGTGGAGAAAATCCTGTGGCGGATGCGGGCAGAAGGCTCCTGCTATTTCTTTATCCTGCGGGACAAAGAAGCTATAGGCGCCATACGGATTGTGGACAACGGCGCGAAGTGCAGGGTATCACCTGTCTATATCCTGCCCGAACACCAGGGGATGGGATATGCCCAGCAGGCCATGCTGTTGGCTGAAAAGCTTTATCCCCAGGCCAGCCTGTGGGAGTTGGACACGATTCAGGAAGAACCCAGGCTTTGCCACCTGTACGAGAAGCTTGGCTACCGCAGGACGGGCCAGACAACACAAATACAGCCCGGCATGACCATTGTTTACTATGAAAAGACTATTATAAATGCGAAAGGATGAAGAAAATGGGTATCTATGAAGAACTGCAGGCCCGGGGGCTGATTGCCCAGGTGACAAACGAGGAGGAAATCCGGGAGATGGTAAACGCAGGCAAGGCCACCTTTTATATTGGCTTTGACTGCACTGCCGACAGCCTCACAGCAGGCCACTTTATGGCCCTTACCCTCATGAAGCGCCTGCAGATGGCAGGGAACAAGCCTATTGCCCTTATCGGCGGCGGCACCACCATGATAGGCGATCCCTCCGGCCGCACAGACATGCGCAAGGTGCTGACAAAGGAGGACATCGACTATAACGCCTCTGTTTTCAAGCGCCAGATGGAAAGCTTCATCGAGTTTGGGGAAGGCCCCGGCAAGGCCATGATGCTCAATAATGCCGACTGGCTGCTGGGCCTCAACTATGTGGAACTGCTGCGGGAGGTGGGACACTGCTTCTCTGTCAACAACATGCTGCGGGCCGAGTGCTACAAGCAGCGCATGGAAAAGGGCCTGTCCTTTTTAGAGTTTAACTACATGATTATGCAGTCCTATGACTTCTACCACATGTTCCAGCACTATGGCTGCAACATGCAGTTTGGCGGGGACGATCAGTGGAGCAATATGCTGGGGGGCACGGAGCTTATCCGTCGGAAGCTTGGCAAGGATGCCCATTGTATGACCATCACCCTGCTGACAGACTCCCAGGGCAAGAAGATGGGCAAGACAGCGGGCAATGCCGTCTGGCTGGATCCGAACAAGACCTCCCCCTTTGATTTCTATCAGTACTGGCGCAACGTGGATGACGCGGACGTGTTTAAGTGCCTGCGTATGCTCACCTTCCTGCCTTTGGAGCAGCTTGACGAGATGAGCGGCTGGGAGGGCAGCCAGTTGAACCAGGCAAAGGAAATCCTGGCCTTTGAGCTGACCAAGATGGTGCATGGGGAAGAGGAAGCCCAGAAGGCCCAGGAGGGCGCCCGGGCGCTGTTTGGCGGCGGGGCGAGCACTGCTAATATGCCCACCACAGAGCTGGCGGAAGAAGATTTGGCTGACGGACAGATTGGCATTTTAGACCTGCTGTTAAAGGCCGGGCTGATTCCCTCCAAGGGCGAGGGTCGCCGTCTGGTGCAGCAGGGCGGCGTTTCCGTAAATGATGAGAAGGTGACAGACTTTGGGAAAAGCTTCGCGGCCGCGGATTTCGGGCCGGAGGGGCTAATTATCAAAAAAGGCAAGAAGGTTTTCCACAAGGTGGTTTTGAAATAACCAGCATCATTTAGAATGTGTTTAGCCTGTGGGTAAACACACTCTAAAAATAGTAAAGTTTAGGGCCGCCCTTTACAAAGGGCGGTGGGTTTGGGCGAAGCCCAAGGTCTTTGCTTTCAACTGGCCACCCAAAGCTCAAGCAAAAAGCGCTCCTTTTCCCGCCAGATGGGGGAGAGGGAGCGCTTTCTGTGTCCGCGCCTTAAAAATACTAGGTTTTTAGGATGCTTTGCCTGAGAGGCAGGAATAATGGCGGACATATAGGGAAAAACCATATACACCTTCTGGTATCAGTGTTCAGTTGCGGGCCTTTTCAAAGGCCGCCCGCATGGCCCCGCCCCGGGAAGCTGTCCGGCTGTCCGCGATAATCCGGGCAATTTCCCCCTGGGTGCGCTCCACCTCTTCCCGCAGCTCCTGGGCGGAAACCCGCAGCGCGCCATGGCCCAGGATAATAAGCTGCTCGGCAAAGTCGGCGGTAGCCACCCGCACCCGCTGGCCCTCCCGGGAAAGCTTATAGCTGGCTTTTTCAATGTAAGCGTCGGCTGTTTCCGCCTCTTTTGTGTAAACCACATGGATGTTGTGATGCCGCGACACCGAGCCAGCGCCTCCCGGCACCTTGTAGGCGTCAAAAACCAGAATCACCCGGTTTTGCCGAAAGCCCTGGTAATTGCTTAAAATGTCCATCAGCAGATAGCGGGCAGCGTCCAGGTTTTCCTTTGCCACCTCATTTAAATCCTTCCAGGCAAAAATCATGTTGTAGCCGTCCACCAGCAGGTACTCCGGCCCTGCTTCCGGGACAGGCACAGTTATCTTTCCCTGGGAAGTGTCCCGGGCTGGCTTGGGAGGCGGCTGAAAGGCCCGGGGCTTTACAGCGCCATAGGTCTTTTCAAAAATGGCCTGCAATTCATTGTCCAGGGCAAGCCCCCTGGCAGAGGAGGTCTGCTGCCTGAGAGCAGGGGCAGGCTGGGAAGGCTCTTCCGAAGCAGGGGCTAGCAGGTCGAGAGAGGGCAGGTGCATATGGCTCTCCACCTCATGCCAGGGCACCTGGAAGCCGGACCCATGGGCACAGAATACAGAACCAGGGGGATCCTCCAAATCCCCTTCTGGATCGTATCCCGTTTCCGTCACAATTTTTTCCTGCTCCCCGCAGGGCAGATAACCGTTTACAGTGCAGGAGAGCCTGCCGTGTCCCTTGGTATAGGCGGCAAACTCCAAGGCATAGTCTCCAAAAGCTGCCACAGGCACCCGGGCGGAAAGAAGAGCCTCGCCTCCTGCTGTCTCCGGCGGATCGCTTTCCCCGCCCATGCGCTGGATGTCTGTCAGCGCCCGCCCAAGGCTTCCCTCAGGCAGCTCCATCCGCAATGCGTACCACGGCTCCAGCAGCACGCTTTCCGCCTTCATCAGCCCATGGCGCACAGCTCGGTAGGTGGCCTGGCGGAAGTCCCCGCCCTCTGTGTGCTTTTCGTGTGCCCTGCCCGCCACCAGGGTGATTTTCATGTCCGTAATGGCAGAGCCGGTCAGCACGCCCTTGTAAGTCTTTTCTCCCAGATGGGTCAGCACCAGCCGCTGCCAGTTCCTGTCTAAACGATCCTCAGAGCAGGACGAGGCAAACACCAGCCCGCTGCCTAAGGGCAGCGGCTCCAGCAGCAGATGCACCTCCGCATAGTGGCGCAAAGGCTCAAAGTGCCCCACGCCCTCCACAGGGCCTTTGATAGTTTCCCGGTACACCACGTGCCCTGGGCCGAAATCCACCTCAATGCCAAAGCGGTCATGAATCACCCGCTTTAAGATTTCCGCCTGCACCCTTCCCATCAGCCGCAGGTGGATTTCCCCCAAAGCCTCGTTCCACTCCAGGTGAAGCTGGGGATCCTCCTCCTCAAGCTGCCGCAGCTTTGGCAGCACGGCATGGGGCTGCGCGCCCTCCGGCAGCAAAAGCTGGTAGGTGAGGGCTGGCTCCAGCACAGGGGCCGCCCAGGCCCCCTCTTTTCCCAGGGACTGTCCTGGATAGGTGGTGGAAAGGCCCACAGCGGCACATACAGTCCCTGGGCCGGCCTTGTCTGCCGCTGTAAATTTTGCCCCGGAATAAATGCGGATCTGGTCGATTTTTTCTTCTCCCCCCGGCAGGGGCAGGGTAGATTTTACCGGCAGTTCCCCTCCCGTCACCTTTATGTGGGTCAGCCGCGTGCCTTGGCTGTCCCGGGAAATTTTAAACACCCGGGCGGAAAATGCCTCTCCCCACTGGGGGCGGGGGGCAAAGCGGGCAAGGCCTGCGAGAAGCTCCCGCACCCCCTGGGTTTTCAGGGCCGCGCCAAAATAGCAGGGGAAGCACCGGCGGGATTCCACCAGCCTCTGGAGGGTGCCATCAGAAAGGGCGCCCGTCTCCAGATATTCCCCCAGGGCCGCCTCGTCCCCCAGGGCGGCTTCCTCCCAGAAACCCTCCTGCCCAAAGGCGGAAAAGTCTGTGACAGCGTCGGAAAGAGAGCCTTTCAGCCGGGCCAGCAGCGCCTCCCGGTCAACAGGCTGATCCATCTTGTTGAGGAAGAGGAAAACAGGGATATGGTGCTTTTCCAAAAGCCGCCACAAGGTCAGGGTGTGGCCCTGGAGGCCGTCCGGCGCAGAGATAACCAGGATGGCGCAGTCCAGCACCTGCAAGGTGCGCTCTGCCTCGGCAGAGAAGTCCACATGGCCGGGAGTGTCCAGCAAGGTGATTTCCACGTCCTGCAAGGGCAGCACTGCCTGTTTGGAAAAAATGGTGATGCCCCGCTCCCGCTCCAGCTCATGGGTGTCCAGAAAGGCATCAGCATGATCAACCCGGCCCAGGCTGCGCAAAGCGCCGCCTAAATAGAGCATGGCTTCTGATAAAGTGGTTTTTCCCGCGTCCACATGCGCCAGGATGCCGGCGGTCAGCTTGCGCATAAAGTTCCCCTTTCCCGAATTCGTAATGCTTATAAGTATACCACGGATCAGGAAAAACCGCAACGCGCAGGGAAGTAAAAAGGGGCGGGGAGAAGGAGGGAAAATTTGCCCATATTTCCACTTGACTTGCAGGCTGTACGTGGCAAAAGGATTGTCACCTTGCTGTTCTTTCGCTATGTTGACAATCCAGCCCCTGGTATGGTACTGTATAGCTGCCGGCAATATTGTATAAAATGAAGATTATCCGGATATTTTTTGAGAAAGGGGGCGGCCCTCATGGACGCTGCCGATAAGGTGCTGGAGCTTTTGCAGGAGGCCAGAGGCCCGGTTTCCGGGGAGCATATGGCCCAAAGGCTGGGCGTAACCCGCAACACAGTGTGGAAGGCTGTGAAACATCTGCGGGAGGCAGGATATGAAATATCCGCCGTAACGAACCAAGGGTATCGGCTTTTGTCAGAAAGCGACGTGCTCAGCGCCGGAAACATCCGGCGGCAGTTGGAACCCCAGGCCTCCATAGCGGCAATTGACGTGCGGGAAAGCGTAACCTCCACCAACACCGTCCTGAAGGATCTGGCGGAGCACGGAGGCCGGGAAGGCATGGTGGTTATCGCCCAAAGGCAGACCATGGGCAAGGGCAGGCTGGGCCGATCCTTCTATTCCCCCCAGGGCGGCGGGCTGTATATGAGCGTCCTGCTGCGGCCCCGCTTTTCCGCTGAGGAGGCCCTCTCTATCACAACGGCTGCGGCAGTGGCGGTAGCCCGTGCCATTGACGATGTGACAGGGGAGAGGGCCATGATCAAATGGGTGAACGATGTATACTTCCATGGCAGGAAGGTCTGCGGCATCCTGACGGAAGCCTCCGTAGACTTTGAAAACAGCGGCCTGCATTATGCGGTGCTGGGCATGGGGGTAAACCTTACCGAGCCGGAGGGCGGCTTCCCCGGGGAGGTGGCCCAGGTGGCAGGGGCGCTGTTTGCGGGAAAGGCCCCTGCCGGATCCCGGCCCCAATTGGCCGCCGCCATTCTCAACCGCTTTTTTGCTTACTACCAGGCCCTGCCCCGGCGCACCTTTATGGAAGAATACCGCTCCCGCTCCTTGCTCACTGGAATGGACATCACCTTCATGGAGGGAGAATCCCAGCGGGAAGGCACTGTGCTGGGCGTGGATGAAGAGGCGCGGCTGCTTGTCAGGCTGCCAGACGGCAGCAAGAAAGTCTTTGGCGCAGGGGAAGTGAATATCAAACGGGATTTCCTCCAGCGCCTGCGCAGGGAAAAATCTGTATAGAAAAAAGGGAGGAAGAACATGAAAATCGTGTTTAAAAGCAGGAACCAGAAAATTGTAATGACAGGGATGTGCGCCGCGCTGCTGGCGGTTCTGTCCCAAATCTCCATCCCTCTGCCCACCGGGGTGCCCGTCACCCTGCAAACCTTTGCGGTAGCCCTGTGCGGCTACATACTTGGCCCCGGGCTGGGCACGCTCTCCGTTGTGGTCTATCTGGCGATGGGCGCTGTGGGCCTTCCGGTATTCGCCGGATTCAGCGGCGGGCTGGGGGCCTTCATGGGCATGGCAGGAGGCTTTTTGTGGGGCTTCCTGGGGATGGCTTTTCTCTGCGGGCTGGGGGCAAGGCAGGGCAACCGCCTGATAGCAATTGCCCTGGGAACAGCAGGGCTGCTGATATGCCATGTGTGCGGCGTGGCTCAGTTTGCGCTGCTCACCGGCTCCACACCCCTGCAGGCAACTGCAGCTGTCTCTGTGCCCTACTTAATCAAAGATGTAATCTCCGTAGCCCTAGCCTGCTTTGCCGCCCTGGCAGTTCTCATGAGCCTGAAGCGCGCCCATCTGGTGGATTCCTTATGAGGGAGATACGAGGGCACCACCTGTTCTGCATGGCGCTGTTTGCCGGGCATGGCTACAGCCAGGAGTTTGTGGAAAATATGGCGGCAGTTATCCGGGAATTGGAAGAGGGGGAAAGCTTCTGCCTTGTCTCCCGTCAGGATTCTGTCTGCGCCGCCTGCCCGAACCTTCTGCCGGACGGAGGCTGCACCCACGGCACAGAGGACGTGTTGGCCCGGGATGCGGCTGCGTTCCAGGTGCTGGGGCTGGCCCCCGGCCAGGAGGCAGGCTGGGAGGAAACGCGCAGCCTCCTGCAAAACGTAACCGCGGATGGCTTCAAACAGGTGTGCGGCGGATGCCGCTGGGCAAGGGAAGGGCTTTGCTCTTTGGCACTTTTACAGAAGCAGCTCAGGTGAACTTGGTGATTTTACCGAAAGAGAGGGAAGCTTTTCCGGCGCGCTGGAAAAACCTCCCTCTCTTTTTGTAAATTGGGCCTTGCTTTCAGAGAAAAAATAGGTTAAAATAAGAGCAAAATGATTCAAAAATTGCCAAAAAAGTGGAATGCCCTGCTTCTAAATATGGGCCATGTAGCTATAGAAAGCCATAGCCCTTGTGTGGAATGGCAAATTGTACAAATTCAATCGTTCTCTTAATATTGATATATCATAGCTGACAATTTACTTTCCATGGAGATTGTGTTAAAATATTATCAAAGTTAGGAAAGGGGTGAAAAAATGCCGGGCCGGAGTGTATCAAAGCAAACCCTCTCGCGGCTGCCTGCATACCTGCATTACCTGCAAAGCCTGCCGGAGGAAGCCGGGCGGTACATTTCGGCAACAGCCGTAGCAGAGGCGCTGGGCCTCAACGATGTGGTGGTGCGCAAGGATCTGGCTGCTGTCAGCAGCTCGGGCAGGCCCAAGGTAGGATATGTCCGCGCAAAGCTTATAGGAGAGCTGGAACACTTCCTTGGCTATGACAACACCCAGGACGCCATCCTGGTAGGGGCCGGCAAGCTTGGCAGGGCGCTCCTGTCCTATGACGTTTTCCCTCAGTACGGGCTGAACATCCTGGCGGGCTTTGACATCGATCCGCCGGAAGGCCTGGAGGAGGGGGGGAAGAAGATACTGCCCATGGAGAAGCTGCCGAACCTGTGCAGGCGCATGAAGGTGCGCATCGGCATTATTACGGTGCCGGGGGAATCTGCCCAGGAAGTGTGCGACAGGCTCACCAGCAGCGGCATCCTGGCAGTGTGGAATTTCTCGAACGTCCATCTCAGCGTCCCTGAAGGGGTTCTGGTCCAGAATGAAAATATGGCGGTGTCCCTTGCCATACTTTCCAATCACTTAAAAGAAAGGTTCAGCACAAAATAAACAGCAAAGGATGAGTGATTTCATGGAAACAAAGACAGCGTATGAAATTGTGGAAAACACGGAAACATTCGAGAGAATGCTCCAGCGGGTGCGCGAGGCACAGAAGATCTATGCCTCCTACACCCAGGAGCAGGTAGACGAGATCTTCCGTGCCGCCGCCATGGCAGCAAACTTCCAGCGCATCCCGCTGGCCCGCATGGCTGTGGAAGAAACCGGCATGGGCGTGGTGGAAGACAAGGTTATCAAGAACCACTATGCCGCCGAGTATATCTACAATACGTACAAGAACACCAAAACCTGCGGCGTCATTGAGGAAGACCCGGCTTTCGGCACGAAGAAGATTGCCGAGCCTATCGGCGTCATCGCGGCGGTTATCCCCACCACAAACCCCACTTCCACTGCCATCTTCAAAACCCTGCTGGCTTTAAAGACCCGCAACGGCATCATCATCAGCCCCCATCCCCGGGCAAAGAAATGCACCATCGAGGCTGCAAAGGTTGTGCTGGACGCCGCCATCAAGGCAGGCGCCCCGGAAGGCCTCTTCGGCTGGATTGACGTGCCCTCCCTGGAGCTGACCAACAAGGTCATGGCGGAGGCCGACATCATCCTGGCAACAGGCGGCCCCGGCATGGTAAACGCCGCTTACTCCTCCGGCACCCCCGCTTTAGGCGTGGGCGCGGGCAACACCCCGGCTATTATCGACGACACCGCCGACGTTATCCTGGCTGTAAACTCCATCATCCACTCCAAAACCTTTGACAACGGCATGATCTGCGCCTCCGAGCAGTCTGTTATTGTGCTGGACAAGGTTTATAAGCAGGTGAAAGACGAGTTCCAGAAGCGCGGCTGCTATTTCCTCAATAAATCCGAAACCGAGAAGGTTCGCAAGACCATCATCATCAACGGCGCCCTGAACGCAAAAATCGTAGGCCAGAAGGCCCACACCATTGCCGCCCTGGCAGGCGTGGAAGTGCCCGAGTCCACCAAAATCATCATCGGCGAGGTGGAGAGCGTGGACATCTCCGAGGAGTTTGCCCATGAGAAGCTGTCCCCGGTTCTTGCCATGTACAAGGCCACAGACTTTGACGACGCTGTTGCCAAGGCTGAGCAGCTTGTGGCAGACGGCGGCTACGGCCACACATCCTCTCTGTACATCCACATTTCCGAAAAGGAAAAGATGGCAAAGCACCAGGCTGCTATGAAGACCTGCCGTATCTTAGTGAACACCCCCTCCTCCCAGGGCGGTATTGGCGACCTCTATAACTTCAAGCTGGCTCCCTCCCTCACGCTGGGCTGCGGCTCCTGGGGCGGCAACTCCGTCTCTGAGAACGTAGGCGTCAAGCACCTTATCAACGTAAAGACAGTTGCCGAGAGGAGAGAGAATATGCTGTGGTTCCGTGTGCCTGAGAAGGTATATTTCAAGAAGGGCTGCATGCCCCTGGCTCTGGACGAGCTGAAGACCGAATATGGCAAGAAGAAGGCTTTCATCGTCACCGATACCTTCCTGTATCAGAACGGCTACACCAAGCCCATCACCGACAAGCTGGACGAGATGAACATCCAGTATTCCTGCTTCTGGAACGTACAGCCCGATCCTACCCTGGCAAATGCCCTGGAGGGTGTCCAGCAGATCCGCTCCTTCGAGCCTGATGTGATCATCGCCCTGGGCGGCGGTTCCGCCATGGACGCTGCCAAAATCATGTGGGTGCTCTATGAGCATCCGGATGCTGACTTTGCTTCCATGTCCATGGACTTCATGGATATCCGCAAGCGCATCTATAAGTTCCCCAAAATGGGCGAGAAGGCCATGTTCGTAGCTATCCCCACCTCCGCCGGCACAGGCTCCGAGGTAACCCCCTTCGCTATTATCACAGACGAAAAGACTGGCACCAAGTGGCCCATTGCCGACTATGAGCTGCTGCCCAACATGGCAATTGTGGACGTGGACAACATGATGAACGCTCCCAGAGGCCTTACCAGCGCTTCCGGCATTGACGTAATGACCCATGCCATCGAGGCATATGTATCCATTATGGCCACTCCCTTCACCGACGGCCTGGCCCTGCAGGCTATCAAGACTGTATTTGAATACCTGCCCTCCGCTTACGAGAACGGTGCAAACGATCCCATTGCCCGCGAGAAAATGGCAGAAGCCTCCTGCATGGCTGGCATGGCCTTTGCAAACGCCTTCCTGGGCGTGAACCACTCCATGGCCCATAAGCTGGGCGCTTACCACCACCTGCCCCATGGCGTAGCAAACGCTGTTATCCTCACAGACGTTATCCGCTACAACTCCGCTGACGTTCCCACCAAGATGGGCACCTTCTCCCAGTACCAGTATCCCCACGCCAAGGAGCGCTATGTGGAAGCCGCCAAGTTCGCGGGTATCAAGGGCAAGAACGATGACGAAATCTTCGAGAACTTCATCGCGGCCCTGGAGGATCTGAAGGAGAAAATCGGCATCAAAAAGACCATTAAGGATTACGGCGTAGACGAGAAATACTTCCTGGATACCCTGGACGAGATGGTGGAGAACGCCTTTAACGACCAGTGTACAGGCGCCAACCCCCGTTATCCGCTGATGAGCGAGATTAAAGATATCTACCTCAAGTGCTATTATGGTAAATAAGAGAGGGCCAATCCCTTCCCTTTTGCGAACTTCATCCGGGCAGGGCGGAAAGCCCTGCCGGAGGGAGGGCGCTTCCCACAAATCAAGAAAGGAAGATGAGCATATCATATGAAACTGGAAAAGGTAATCGCTGTCCGCACCTCCAAGACTATTTACCGTGATGGGGATCACGTTGTCAAGGTATTCGACGAGGGCTATTCCAAGTCCGACATTTTGAACGAAGCTCTGAACATCGCCCGGGTAGAGGAGACTGGCCTCTCCATCCCTGGCGTGGAAGCTGTCACCATGGTAGACGGCAAATGGGCCATTGTAACCGATTTTATCGAGGGCAAGACCCTGGCCCGCCTGATGACAGAGGATCATGAGAACTATGCCCAGTATATGGAGCGCCTGGTGGATATCCAGTTGGAAATGCACGCAACTCCCGCTCCCGCCATGCTGAACAAGCTCAAGGACAAGATGAAGCGCAAGATTTCCCAGACCGGCCTGGACGCCACCACCCGTTACGAGCTGGATGCCCGCCTCCATGGCATGCCCAAGCACAACAAGCTGTGCCATGGCGACTTTAACCCCTCCAACGTGGTGATTAAGCCTGACGGCAGCTACGCCATCCTGGACTGGGCGCACGCCACCCAGGGCAATGCCAGCGCCGACGCAGCCCGTACTTATCTGCTGTTCTGGCTGGGCGGCGACATTGAAGGCGCCGAGCTGTACCTGGATCTCTTCTGCAAGAAGAGCGATACCGCTAAGCAGTATGTGCAGAAGTGGCTGCCCATCGTAGCCGCCTCCCAGTCCGTAAAGGGCAAGGAAGAGGAAAAGGAATTCCTCATGCACTGGGTAAACGTGGTGGAATACGAATAACCAACGTAACGTTGGATCTGAGACGCGGGAACGCTCACTGCGTTCGCTGCCTTGCGGTCATTTTCGCCGCGTCGCTTCGTGCCGCGCTTACGTAGGCCATCGCGCGCCCGGCCTGCTCCCGCAGAGCGTCTTACTTTGAGAACAAAGCAGAGGGGAGAGGGCCTGCCGTTTCCGGCAGGCTTTATCCCCATAAATTAAAAAGGCAATCTCTTGCCATAGCAATTCAGCTTTATAGCTGAGAAAGGAAGATCCACTATGAAATGTACAATTTGCATTGGCAGTTCCTGCCATCTGAAAGGCTCCCGGCAGATCGTGGAGCAGCTCCAGTATCTCGTGAAAGAGAACCACCTGGAGGACAAGGTGGAGCTGGGCGGCACCTTCTGCATGGGCAACTGTGTAAACGGCGTCAACGTCACCTTGGATGACAAGCTGTATTCTCTCTCTCCCGAGACTACCAAGGATTTCTTCGATAAGGAAATCCTTGCAAAAGTACAATAAAAAGGAACTTTTGATAGGGCGCTCCATCCGTGTTCACCATGGGTGGAGTTTCCCCTACCATCATGTCCTTGGGAAAAATACGGAAGAAAGGAACGATACCGGGCGCAAAAAGCAGTTGTTTTTCCTTTTTGTGCAAATCCAGTATCGCATGGCGATTTACATGGCTGAATATTTGAAACTGAAAAAATCCAACTGTGTCAACTGCTATAAATGCATTCGGCACTGTCCGGTAAAGTCTATCAAGTTCTCCTCCGACCAGGCGCACATCGTCTCAGACGAGTGCATCCTCTGCGGGCAGTGCTTCGTGGTCTGCCCCCAGAACGCCAAAGAGGTGCGGGGAGACGTGGTGAAGGCCCTGGAGCTGATGAAGAAAGGCCCGGTGATTGCAAGCGTTGCCCCTTCCTTTGTGGCAAACTATTCCGGCGCCACCATCGCCACCATGGAAGCAGCCCTGAAAAAGCTGGGCTTTGCCTCTGCCGAGGAGACAGCCGAGGGCGCGTCCATCGTGAAGAAGCAGTATGAAAAAATGGTCAAAGACGCCCGCCAGGACGTGATCATCTCCTCCTGCTGCCACTCTGTAAACCTTTTAATCGAGAAATACCATCCCGAGGTGCTGCCCTATCTTGCCACAGTGGTGTCTCCCATGCAGGCCCACTGCCGGAAAATCAAGGCTGCCAATCCCGGCGCGTCCACAGTGTTCATCGGCCCCTGCATCTCCAAAAAAGCCGAGGCCGAATCATATCCCGGGGATGTAGACTGCGTGCTCACCTTTGAAGAGCTGAGCGAGTGGCTCAAGCAGGAGGGCGTCACCGTCGAAAAGGGCGAGGATAACCTGGACGAAAGCCGCGCCCGCCTGTTCCCCACCAGCGGCGGAATCCTGCGCACCATGGAGCAGGATTCCCCGGAATACAGCTATCTAGTGGTAGACGGCATTGACAACTGCATCCAGGCCCTGAACGACATCAAAGAAGGCAGGCTCCGCAAGTGCTTTATTGAGATGTCCATCTGCGCCGGCAGCTGCATTGGCGGCCCCGCCATGGAACATGCCCAGCGCCGCCCGGTCAGCGACTACATAGAGGTAGACCGCTATGCGGGCCGGAAGGATTTCGCCATTCCCCAGCCGGAAGAGAAGGATCTGGTGAAGGATCACAAGTTTATTGGCCTGCACCGCAATATGCCCGGCCAGAATGACATTGAAGAAATCCTGCGCAAAATGGGCAAAAACAATCCTGAACAGGAACTTAACTGCGGTGCCTGCGGCTACAGCACCTGCCGGGAAAAGGCTATCGCCGTATACCAGGGCAAGGCCAATATCAACATGTGCCTGCCCTTCTTAAAGGATAAGGCAGAGTCCTTCTCCGATACCATCATCAACAACACGCCTAACGGCATCATTGTCTTAAACGAGCAGTTGGAGGTGCAGCAGATCAATGCCGCCGCCTGCCACATTATGAATATCCGCTATGCCTCCGATGTGCTGGGGGATCAGGTCATCCGCATTCTCGATCCCAAGGTGTTCCTGGATGTCATGCAGACCGGCCAGGCTGTGCGGGACGAGAAGGTTTATCTGGCGGAATACAAGCGCTATGTAGAGCAGAGCGTCATCTATGACAAGGGCTACCGCATTGTTATGTGCATTATGCGCGACGTTACCGATGAGGAGCGCCAGCGCCAGCGCAAAGAAGAAATCAGCCACTCCACCATCGAAGTGACGGATAACGTCATTGAGAAGCAAATGCGCGTGGTGCAGGAAATCGCCTCTCTGCTGGGCGAAACTACTGCCGAGACAAAAATCGCGCTCACTAAGTTAAAGGATTCCCTGAAAGATGAATAATTTATGTAGTGACATCGGGTATACCAGCATCCATAAATGGGGCGAGCAGCTTTGCGGCGATCGGGTGGAGATTGTCGAGCAAGGCGAAAACTCCACTGTAGTGGTGCTGGCAGACGGCATGGGCAGCGGCGTAAAGGCCAACATCCTGTCGTCCCTCACATCCAAGATTATCTCGACCATGATGGCGGCGAACATGTCCATTGAGGACTGCGTCTCCACCATTGCCGCCACCCTGCCTGTGTGCGCGGTGCGGCAGGTGGCCTATTCCACGTTCACCATCATCCACATCATCGACAATGAAGAAGCGGAGATCATCCAGTATGATAACCCCCTCCTGATCCTCCTGCGGGACGGCAAATTTGTGGAAATCCCCAAAACCGGCAATGAGATTGAAGGGAAAATGATCTACCGCTCCCGCATCAAGCTCCAGGAAAACGATTTTCTCTTTACCATGAGTGACGGCACCATCCACGCAGGCGTGGGCCAGTCCCTGAACTTCGGCTGGCAGCGCCCGGAAATCATCAAGTTTCTGGAAATGATGTATGACCCCTCCTACACGGCCAAAACCTACAGCACCCTGCTGGTGGAGGAGTGCAACCACCTTTACGGCGGCCATCCCGGAGACGACACCACTGTGGCCTGTGTAAAAATACGCAACCGCCAGCAGGTGAACCTGATGATAGGCCCGCCCTCTGACCGTAAGGATGTAAACAAAATGCAGGCCCTGTTCCATTCCAAGGAGGGCAAGCACATTGTCTGCGGCGGCACCACCTCCACTATCACCTCCGAATACCTGAAGAAGCCCATGATAGCCGATTTGGACTATCTGGATCCGGAAATCCCGCCCATAGCCAAAATCGAGGGCGTGGACCTGGTCACCGAAGGCGTCATCACTATCAGCAAGGTGGTAGACTATGCCAAGGACTTCCTCCAGGACAACGAGTCCTATACAGAGTGGGGCTACAAGCGGGACGGCGCGTCCCTCATTGCCCGTATGCTCTTTGAGGAGGCCACGGATATCAACTTCTTTGTGGGCCGGGCTGTAAACCCCGCCCACCAGAACCCCAACCTGCCCATCAGCTTCAACATCAAGATGCGTCTGGTGGAGGAGCTGAGCGAATGTCTGAAAGCTATGGGCAAGCGCATTAAAGTAAGCTATTTCTAAGAAAAAACAATGCCCCATGTGGCGGCTGCACCGCAGGGCCGAACCGCCCGCCGGAAACGGTTTTGTGCAGCATCGCCGGAAAGGAGAATGGGACTATGCCAATTCCCGGACAAGCGGAATGGAAATTTGACACGAAAGTGCAGTACATCAAATATAAGGTGCTGCGCGAGGTGGCCCGGTGCGCCTTTGAAGACCGGCTGCTTGCCACCTATACGGAAATCCCCAAACTCATCGTCAAGGATAAGCCCACCATGCGCTGCTGCATCTATAAGGAGCGCGCCATTGTAGAGGAGCGCATCCGTCTGGCTATGGGCGGCAATAAGGATAACCCCAACGTCATTGAGGTTATTGACATTGCCTGCGACGAGTGTTCCAAGAGCGGCTATAACGTAGGCAGCGCTTGCCGCGGATGCCTGGCCCACCGCTGCGCCGATGTGTGCCCCCGGGGTGCCATCAGCTTTGATGAGCACCAGAAGGCCCACATTGACAAAAGCAAGTGCGTAGACTGCGGCCGCTGCGCCCAGGTCTGCCCCTACAGCGCCATTGTAAACGAAAAGCGCCCCTGCGAGAAGGCCTGCAAGGTGAAGGCCATCAGCATGGCAGAGGGGGGAGAAGCTGCCATCGACAACAGCAAGTGCATCTCCTGCGGTGCCTGCGCATATATGTGCCCCTTTGGCGCCATTGTGGATAAATCCTTTATCCTGGACGTGGTGAAGCTGATAAAGGAGAGCGGGAACAACGAAAAGTATAAGCTGTACGCGGTTATCGCCCCCTCCATCTCCAGCCAGTTCACCTATGCCAAGCTGGGCCAGGTGATTTCCGGTATCAAGGAGCTGGGCTTCTTCACCGTTGTGGAAGCGGCCTTGGGAGCCGATATGGTAGCCTATGCCGAGTCTGCGGAGCTTGCGGAAAAGGGCTTCCTCACCAGCTCTTGCTGCCCCGCCTTTGTGGACTATGTAGAGAAAGCTTTCCCCCAGATGAAAGAGCACGTTTCCCACAACCTGTCCCCAGCAGCCACTATCGCCCAGTACATCAAGGAGACAGATCCCACCGCGAAAATCGTATTTATCGGGCCTTGCACCGCCAAAAAGATGGAGTTCCAGAAAGAGGGCCTCAAGGACATTATCGACTCCACTATTACCTTTGAGGAGCTGCAGGCCCTGTTCGACAGCAGGGATATCGACCTGAAATCCCTGCCGGAGGACGTGTTGGACAACGCCTCCTACTATGGGCGCATCTTTGCCCGCAGCGGCGGTCTCAGCGATGCTGTGGCCCAGGGCCTCAAGGAGCAGGACATTGAGTTTGATCTGAAAGCAGTGCCCTGCGACGGCATTGAAGCCTGCCGCGTGGCCCTGCTGAAGGCCTCCAAGGGCCTCCTGCCCGGCAACTTTATTGAGGGCATGGCCTGTGTGGGCGGATGCATCGGCGGTGCCGGATGCCTGACCCATGGGGAAAAGAACAAGGCTGACGTAGACAAATACGGCAAGGAAGCCTATGAGAAAACCATCTCCGACGCAATCGGCATGATGAAGAAATAAGAAGCAGAGCTTTTCCTGCCTGCTTTCAGGCGGCGCGCTGATGAAGCGCGCCGCTTTTCGGAAGCTGGCAAGGGAGAAAGAGAGGAAAAACATGAGAGCAGCGGCCTTTTTAGGAAATAAGACCTTTGAGGTACAAGAGCGGGAAATCCCCCATGCAGGCCCTGGCGAAGTAGTTATCCGCAACATGGCCTGCGGCGTGTGCGGCACAGACGTGCATATCTACCATGGCGAGCCTGGCTCCGCCGATGTAAATCCCCCTGTGGTGCTGGGCCACGAGTATGCCGGCGAAGTGGTGGAAACAGGGGAGGGCGTCACAGCCCTCAAAGCAGGCGACCACGTCACCGTAGACCCCAACATTTACTGCGGGGCCTGTGAATACTGCCAGAACGGCAAAAAGCAGCTCTGTGAAACGATGCAGGCCATCGGTGTCACCCGGGACGGGGGCTTTGCACAGTACAGCGTGGTTCCCGTAAGCCAAGCCTTTAAACTGTCAGAAGATTTGCCCTATGAATGGGGCGCTATGGCAGAGCCTGTGGCCTGCTGCCTCCACGGCATCGACCTGGCTGGCATCCGGCCCGGAGATACCGTATGCATTGTGGGAGGCGGGGCCATCGGGCTTATCATGCTCCAGCTTGCAAAGCTTTCCGGCGCTGCCAGGCTGGTGGTCAGCGAGCCTAACCAGAAGCGCCGGGAGGCTGCCCTGAAGCTGGGCGCAACCCTGGCCATCGACCCCACCGATCCCAAAGCTAAGGAGTCCATGGCTTGTGAAGCAAACGTGGTTATCGAGTGCGTGGGCAATACCCCCGCTGTGCAGAGCGCCTTTGACTTTGCCAAAAAGGGTGCCACTATTGTCCTGTTCAGCGTCCCCAAGGTGGACGGCACCTTCCAGCTTCCTCTGTTTGATATGTACAAGAAGGAGCTGACTGTAAAAGGCTCTTTTGTAAATCCCGACACCCATCACCGGGCCGTCCAGCTTCTCAATGCGGGCAAGCTGGATTTCACCCCCATCATCACCCACCGCTTCCCCTTGGGCAAAATGGCGGAAGCCATTGCAGAGCAGATGAGCAGCGAGTCCATTAAAGTTGTTGTCTGTCCCCAGGAGTAATTATTTATTAGGTAAAAGCAGCAGCCCCCGGCGCACGTTTTTGTGTACCGGGGGCTGCTGCATACAAAAATTTTTTCTATTTAAACACCAGCATATGGTTCAGCTTCCGCTCTTGCGGCCCATACAGCCACTGCCCGTCCACAAACAGGTTGGTAGAGCCGCCGCCGTCACAGTTCACAGCGTCCTGGCACCCCAGGCTCACCATGATTTTCGAGAGACTGCTCAGGTTTGTGTTGGCGGTGAGCAGCATAATTTTCCCGTCCTGCTTAATGCCGATGCAGGCCCGCCTGGCGTTGTATACGGTAATGCCAGGATCTTTGAAGCCCTCGGCCCGGTAAGTGTCAGCATTGCCATATACCATGCCGTTTTTCACAATGCGCGGCCCTAAGCCAATGGAAAGCTTGATGTCCTGGGTGGAAGCGCCTTCATAGCTGCGCTGCAAATCAACCCGGTCGCCCACCTGGGCTGTGTCAAAGAAAGCGTCCGCACTTGCCCGGCGGCTGCGCTGGGCAAGCACATAGCCGTCGGAAGGGATATTCACATCTGTGTTGTGCAGCACCTGGGTGATAAACCCGCCGGAGCTTACCACCACAGCGTCCCGGGCGGTAAAGGTCAGGCTGGTGCCGAAATCTTTGGTAAACACCACCCGGGTGGTGTCCTGGGGCACCATAGGCTTCTGGTTAAAGCCCACGTTCTCCAAAGCGGCTTCCCCTTGGGCGCTGTGCAGCACAGCCCTGTGGCGGGTGGCAAAATTTTCTATGGAGCAGTTTCCCCTAGAGTCCATCACAAAGGCAGACTTTGCCGGGGCAAACAGGTTGTCCACTGTCAGCACCTTCCCGCCGCTTATCATGGTGCCTATGGGGATGTAAGAGTCCATATAGAAAAAGGCGGCGTTTACAGCGATAACAGCTCCGGAACGGCTCACTAAGGAGCCAGGCCCTTCCCGTCCGGTAATTTTGTTCTGGGCCAGCATAACGCTGGAAGAAAAGCTGTGAGGGTCAAACACCACTGCCCGTACTGGCACGCCGTTGACACGCTTTTGCACAATTTCATACCGTTCTGTATTGCATTTGTTTAAAAAGCGGGCATACAGGGAAGCAGCCTCCGCCCGGTTGGCAGTCTGGGTGGGGCGGAAGGTGCGGTCAGTATAGCCGTTGAGTATCCCGGCCCGCTGGCAGGCAGAAACGCTTGCGGCAGCATAGGAGCTGATTTTCCAGCCGTCAGAAAAAGACATAGCCGGGTTCACCGCGTTCATTTTCCTGCCGGTAGCCTTGGAAAAGTTCGCCACCATCACCGCCAAGTCCTGGCGGCTCACCGGAGAGTCCGGCCCAAAGGTGCCGTCACCCCGGCCCTTTACCACGCTGCTTTCCACAGCCCAGTTGATATAAGGGTTGGCCCAATGCCCCTGTGGCACGTCCTTAAAGCTGCCCTTAAAAGCATACTGCTTGATTTCCGCCGGGGTAAGCAGGGTTTTGCACAGCATGGCGGCAAAGGCTCCCCGGCTCAGCCGCCCTCCGGGGGAAAAGCGGTTCGCCCCAGTGCCTTGGATAATGCCCTTGTCCACTAGGTCCAGCACATCTTTGGCATACCAGGCGGTGGGGGGCACATCGGAAAAAAATCCGGCGGCAAGGGCGGGCCTTATGGACAGCGCGGAAAAAAACAGGCAGCAGGCAAGAAGCGCCGCCAGGAGCCGCAGCCCCTTCCTTTTGTGCAAATGCATGGGTATTCCTCCTTCGTTTCAAGCATTCTTTAACATAATATACCACAATTAGCCTGAAAAGTCCATGAAAAAAGAAAAGTGGCGGAAATTACCTGAAAAGATCCCAATTATTATTTGCATTTTTCTCTGATTTCCTGTAATATGTATCCATAGGGATTTTGCTTTTTCCCTTATCCCATTTTAATTGGAGGGTAAAACTATGATTTGTCCTAAGTGCGGCAGGAATATCCCGGACGGGAGCGTGTGCCCCTGTTCCTACAATACTCCTGTATTGTCCTCAAATCCGGCTGTGAACACCTTAAAAACCATTGGATCCTCACCTCTGTTCCTGGTAGTGTCAATCCTTTTGTCCATCGCGCCTGTGCTGACCATTGCCAGTCAGTTGGGTCTGCGTGACAATATGTGGGATTTGTTCTACTATGCCATGCAGTTAGACCTGGATCCCAGCCTGTTCTACCCGGTTATAGACGCCGCCAGCAGCATGTCCGTTGCAGGCGCGGTGCTTTCCGCGGTTCCCGCCATCCTCGTTGCGGTGGCCATGTGGATTACTTACGCCAGTTGCCGCGATACCCAAAGCGGCAATGTCTCCACAGCAGGGCTTACCATCTGCAAGGTGCTCTCCATCATTTCGCTGGTGTGCATATGCATTTTTGCCGCCATACTGGTGCTGTTCATGGTGATACTTTTGATCGCGGGTGTAGCAGAGGCTGCCAATGATGTCTATGGTTATGACGCCAGCATAGCCCAGGCAGGTATCGCTGTGCTGCTGGTGCTGTTTGTCATCCTGGCGGCAGTTTTGGCTCTGGCGGTTATTTACCAGGTCTGCGTGATTAAAACTATCAACCGCATCAAGGCTACCGCCACCACAGGCGTGCCGGACAACCGCATTCCCAATTTCCTGGTTGTGATGAATTACATTGAGGCAGCAGGCATGGTGCTGGCAGGCCTTGCCAATCTCTTTACCACGCCCATCCTGGGCCTTGGCTCCCTGGTAGGCGCCGCCACCCTGGTGATTATCTCCATCATCCTCACCCGCTACCGCTCCGGCATGACCCTGCTCATGTACCCGCCCGTACAGCCCGTCTATCCCCAGCAGCCCACGCCTCCCCAGGGGCCGGGGAATTGGGGATAAGCCCTCAAAATCAGGGAAAGTGATGTGCATGAAAACCATTATCAGAGCTTTGCTCCGCTCATTGGCGGCGCTGTCCGTTGTCATATTGCTCACCGTTATAACTGCCAACGCCCAGCATTATTTTGCGATCTGGTATGACGCTGATGTGGAAAAGGAATGGGTGGGGGAGGATATCTATATTGTAAATGAAAATGCCACGCTGACGGTATTGGGCTTTGAACATATCCCGCCAACGGAACGTGCAGGCGCACGCGTAGACATCATGGTGAATATCCATGGGGACGCCGAACTGCCCTGGCACTATGACGGCAATAACTATCGGCTGCAATATTATCAGGACGGAAAATGGTATGTGGTAGGCCACCCGCTTGCCGTACCCGCAGTAGGAGCAAATTGGATGCCTGCCGGTGACACGGTGATGCGTTACCGGATACCGCTGACTGTGTTGCAGCAGTCCGGTACCTTTCGGTTATATGTTTATCCTTTAGGCTTTTGCGATGTTCCAGGTTTGAACGACACAGACGGCTGCTGAAACAAAAATAATAGAGAAAACCGGCGGGGCGCAAGCTCTGCCGGTTCTTTCTATGCCATTTTTTCAGTTCAAATTACTCAATCACCCGGATCTTCACCACATGCTCCAGTTTCGAGAAGGTGCCCCCGGGCAGATCCCCGGTCACGTCCAGAATGGTGTAGGCATATTCCCCCCGGGACTTGCTCTGCATGTTCTCAATGTTAATCCCGGCCTGGCCGCAGGCAGCGGCAAAGATGGCAATGGTGTTGGGCAGGTTCTTGTGAATCAGGCACACCCGCTTGGTGCCCGGCTCCCGGGCCATAGAGAGGGAGGGCAGGTTCACAGCATTTTTGATGTTGCCGTTTTCCAGATAGTCCTTCATCTGATCCACAGCCATCTCCGCGCAATTGTCCTCGCTTTCCGGTGTGGAAGCGCCCAGGTGGGGGAGGGCCGTCACATTCTCCGCGCCAATCAGGCAGTCAGCCGGGAAGTCTGTGGCGTAAGCCGCCATCTTGCCGCTTGCAAGAGCCTCGCAGAGCGCGGCACTGTCGCACAGCTCCCCCCGGGCGAAGTTTAAAAGCCGCACGCCGTCCCTCATCTTGCCAATGGTCTCCCCGTTTATCATACCCTTTGTGTCTTTGGTCGCAGGCAGATGCAGGGAGATATAGTCGCAGTTTGCGTAAATCTCGTCTAAAGAAAGGGAGCGCTTCACAGAGCTGGAAAGCCGCCAGGCCGCCTCCACAGAGAGGAAGGGGTCATAGCCGTAAACCGTCATGCCCAAGGCCTCGGCGGCATTTGCCACCAGGATGCCGATGGCCCCCAGGCCCACCACGCCCAGGGTTTTGCCGCTGATTTCCGGCCCCGCAAACTGGGACTTGCCCTTCTCCACCAGCTTGCCCACAGCGTCGCCTTCCCCCTTAAGGGTTTTCACCCAGTCCATGGCGGCGGGGATTTTCCGGGAGGTGAGCAGCAGGGCGCACAGCACCAGCTCTTTCACAGCATTGGCGTTAGCCCCCGGGGTATTGAACACCACAATGCCCTTTTCCGTGCATTTGTCCACAGGGATATTGTTCACCCCAGCCCCAGCCCTGGCTATAGCCAGCAGGGTTTCCGGCAAATCCATGTCGTGCATGGCGGCAGAGCGCACGAGAATGCCCTCTGGCTCCTGTATTTCCGGGGAGAAGGTGTAAGCCTCCCCAAAGCGTTTGGTGCCCACAGGACTTATCTTGTTTAAGCACAGTATCTTATGCATGTTGCATACCATCCTTTCCGTCCATTCATTATGGCTCAAAATTACCCGTTGGCCTTCTCAAAATCCCGCATAAAGGCCACCAGCTTTTCAATGCCCTCCACAGGCATGGCGTTGTAGATGGAAGCCCGCATACCGCCCACACTGCGGTGGCCCTTCAGGTTCACAAATCCCGCTGCGGCGGCCTCCTTTACAAATTTTGCGTCCATGTCCGCGTCCCCCGTCACAAAGGTGACGTTCATAATGGACCGGCTGTCTTTCCTGGCGCAGGGCTTAAACAGCTTGGAGCTGTCCAGGAAATCATAGAGCAGTTGGGCCTTTTTCACGTTGCGCTCCTCCATTTTGGCAAGGCCGCCAATGTCGTTCTGAATCCACTCCAGCACCAGCTTGCACATATAAATAGACCAGCAGGGAGGGGTATTGTACATGGAATCGTTTTTCGCCATCACGTCATACATAAACATGGTGGGAGTGCCCGGAAGCGTCTCGCCAATGAGATCCTCCCGCACGATAACAATGGTAAGGCCGGCAGGGGCCACATTCTTCTGTGCCCCGGCATACAGCAGGCCAAATTTGCTCACGTCAATGGGCTGGCTTAAAATGCAGGAGGAGATGTCCGCCACCAGGGGCACATCGCCGGTGTTAGGCAGGGTGTGCCACAGGGTGCCGTAAATGGTGTTGTTCATGCAGATATGGAAATAGTCCGCGTCCGGGCGGCACTCATTTTTGTCAATTTCCGGGATGTGGGAGAAGGTGTCCTCCTTGCTGCTTGCCACAGCCTTCACGTCGCCATAGCGGCTGGCTTCCTGATAGGCCTTTGTGGAAAACTGCCCGGACAGCACATAGTCGGCCTTGTGGTTTTTTGTCATCAGGTTCATGGGCACAGCGGCAAACTGGGAAGAGGCGCCTCCCTGCAAAAACAGAACCTTATAGTTTTCCGGGATAGCCATAACCTCCCGCAGCAGGCTCTCTGCCCCTTTGATAATGGCGTCATAGACCTTGGAGCGGTGGGACATCTCCATAACGGACTGGCCGCTGCCCTCATAGTCCATCATTTCGGCGGCAGCTTTTTGCAGTACGGCTTCGGGCAGCATGGAAGGCCCGGCAGAAAAATTGTACACACGGGACATTTTCATTACCTCCTAAAAATATACTTAGCTTGCTATTATTTCTGAAGGGAATATGGAAAACTCCAAACCTGTGTTTCCAGCCATTCCGTTCAGGCGTAATACTGTACAGCAGTGCTTGGATGCAGACAGCGGACTGGCAAAATGCACAAAATATGTTCCTTTTAAAAATGACAATCCAGAAATAAAGATGACAAATTGTTTACAAAGCTGCTTGCTTTTCCTGTTTTCCATCTGGTTTTTACCAGAAAAACAGACAGTTCAGCTTTTAGACATAAATGCGTTTTGGGCCGTTTTTGTGGAAAATCACAACAAATTTCCAGCTTTTTTCAGCCCCTTGTTCCTCACAGAACAGCCTGTATGGGTTGCCCTATTATAGCGCTTTTGCGTCTAAAATGCAAGATAAAACTTTTGAAATTGCAAAATTGCACTGGGGGAGAAAAAAGGGGGAAATCTGCGGCAGAAAAAAAATCTGGCAAATTATATAAAATGTTTGCACTTTGACCTCTTTATATGATATAATCTAAGCAATGAGGATGCGCAAAATGCCAAGCCTCAGGCTGCCCCATGGCGGAGCAGCCCCTACCCTTAAAATGAGAAGCCTTGCCCCTGGGCGCTGTGCAAACCGTTCCGGCAGCTTTTACGGGATTCTATCGGGATTTTTTAAAATGCGATAATTTTTTCCGTGTTTTCCTTGGATCTTGTAAGGTTTCCTCGAAACTCCTTGCACAGTTCTGGCAGTGTGGCTTCTAACAGCAAATTTTTAATCCGGGAGGAAAACCAGTCTATGAAAGTAAGGGACATTATTGACATCCTGAAGTGCGAGGTTTTGAACGAAGGGAGCCTGGACGAGGAAGTGAAAACAGCCTGCGGCAGCGATATGATGAGCGACGTGCTGGCTTTTGTAAAGGATCAGTCTGTGCTGCTGACAGGCCTGATGAATCCCCAGGTGGTGCGAACGGCGGAAATGATGGACATGCACTGCATTGTGTTTGTGCGGGGCAAGGAAGTGAATCCCGGCGTGGTGGATTTGGCAAAGCAAAAGGACATTACCGTTCTTGCCACTCCTTATCGTATGTTTACGGCCTGCGGGCTGTTATATTCCAATGGTCTGCGGGGAGGGTGTGATATCTGATGAGTATGCTGCATTTACATTATGATGTGCCTGGAGACGACTTCACCCGGGCCGGCGAAGCCTCTGGCGACGTGAAACATAAGCTGAAACGCCTGGGCTACGAGCCTGACGCCATCCGCCGCGTAGCCATTGCGATGTACGAAGGGGAAATCAACATGGTTATCCATGCGGGCGGCGGCGAAGCCACTGTGGATATTGATCCCGACAAGGTAGACATCCTTCTGCAGGACCATGGCCCCGGCATTGCCGATGTATCCAAAGCTATGCAGGCCGGCTGGTCCACAGCCCCGGATAACGTTCGGTCTTTGGGCTTTGGGGCGGGAATGGGCCTGCCCAACATGAAAAAATACACAGATCTGATGGAAATCCAGTCTGTGGTGGGGGAAGGCACCACCGTGCATATGGTGGTAAACCCCGGCAAGAAGTAAGCGGCGCGCGGCCCCCTAAAAGCGGGCCTTTCCCGCAAACCAAGAAATGAAGAAAGGAACGGCGGGGCCTTCTCCTTACCGGAGGCTGTGCCTTGCCGTGTGCATGTAATATGGTTGAGTTTTACCATTCCGTTACCCTGCACGAGGAGCAGTGCGTGGGCTGTACCAACTGCATCAAGCGCTGCCCCACCGAAGCCATACGGGTGCGGGGGGGCAAGGCTGTCATTGCGCCCGAACGGTGCATAGACTGCGGCGAATGCATCCGCATCTGCCCCCACCACGCCAAACGGGCCAGGTACACCCAGCTTTCCCGTATGCAGGAATTCAAATACAATATTGCATTACCAGCGCCTACCCTGTACGGCCAGTTTAACAATCTGGATGACATCGACTATGTGCTTACCGGGCTGAAGGAAATGGGCTTTGATATGGTGTTCGAGGTTTCCCGGGCGGCGGAACTTATCAGCGAGGCCACCCGCAAGCTGATGGACGCCGGGAAGCTCAAGCGGCCTGTTATCAGCTCTGCCTGCCCGGCGGTGGTGCGGCTGATACGGGTGCGTTTCCCTGACTTGGTAGACAACGTGCTGCCCCTGAAATCTCCCATGGAGACGGCGGCGGCTATGGCAAAGCAGCAGGCTCACGAAGAAACAGGGCTGCCCTATGAGGATATTGGCTGCTTCTTCATCACCCCCTGCCCGGCAAAGGTGACGGATATCAAAGCGCCTATCGGCCTGGAAAAATCCATGGTGGACGGCGCCCTTGCCATCAGCGATGTGTTCCCCATGCTCTCCAGCAAAATGGATCACCTGACATCTATCGAGCCTATTGCCAACTCAGGCATTATCGGGGTGGGGTGGGCTACCAGCGGAGGTGAATCGGCGGCGCTTTTGAACGAAAAATATCTGGCGGCGGATGGCATTGAAAATGTGATCCGGGTGCTGGAGGAAATTGAGGACGAGCGCATTGGCGAGTTGGACTTCATTGAGCTGAACGCCTGCGCCGGCGGCTGCGTGGGCGGCGTGCTGTGCGTGGAGAACCCTTATGTGGCCAAGGCCCGGATCCAGCGGCTGCGGAAGTATTTGCCCGTTTCCCAGAACCATTTGCAGGGAGGGCCTATCCCCAGCCTGATGGAGTGGGAAAGCGGGTTGGAGTTCTCCAACGTGATGAGCCTTTCGGAGAACCTCCAGGAAGCCATGATGATGATGGTGCAGATAGACGAAATGGAGCAGGAGTTCCCCGGGCTGGACTGCGGGGCCTGCGGCTCTCCCACCTGCCGGGCCTTTGCGGAGGACGTGGTGAAGGGTGGATCCCGCAAGACAGACTGCGTGTTTGTGTACCGCAAGCAGTTGCAGCAGGTGGCAAGCACCTTGTCGGCCCTGGAGACAGCTCCCTGTGTGCTGCCGCAGCGTGACGGCGAAGATTGCCAGCGGCAATCGCCCTGAGCCGACCGGGCCGGCAGGCAAGAAGCACCTGAGATGCGGGAAAGTTAAGATGTGGGTTATCGCCGCGCGGAGGGTTCGCGCGCTTACGTGGGCAGACGCGGCGTGCCAGAACCGCGTTTTCTATAAGGGGAGTGTCCAACCGCGCTTTTATGCCTCCGGCGGTTCAGGGGCTTTGAGTCTCGCCTTCCAGCTCGGTCGGCTCGGAACGGTTGCCACTGGCAACCCTCGCCCCCTGAAAACCCCACAAACCCTTTTAAAAAAGGGTTTGATCCTAAAATTAATTTTACAAATTTATTGGATTTTGTTTATAAACTCTGTGATTTAGACACTTCCCCCAAAAGGAGTGTTTACCCTTCTTTGCTAAAAAGGGTTGTAGGATTTAGGACAAAGCCCGAAGGTTTTATCACTTAGAGAGGAAGATGATGCCGTTATGAAGATAAAAGAGATGGCCGAAGCTTGCGGCTGGAAGCTGCTGGCAGGGGAGGAGGGCACAGACGCCCAGGTGGACGGGTGCTACATTGGCGACCTTTTAAGCTGGGTGATGGCCCGCGCCCTTTCGGGCAACGTGTGGCTGACAGTGATGGGGAATGTGAACGCTATTGCGGTTGCTGCCCTGACAGACGTGGCGGGCATCGTGCTGGCGGAGGACGCAGCCTTAGATGAGGCCGCTAAGAACCGGGCGGAACTCCAGGGGATACCGGTGTACACCTGTCCAGAAAACCTCTATGAAACCGCTTTGAAGGTGGCAGGGCAATTGGGGCAGGGAAATGGCTGAGTACCGCTATGACTTCCACATACATTCCTGCCTGTCCCCCTGCGGCGACAACGACATGACTCCCGGCAATATTGTGGGGATGGCGGCGCTGATGGGGCTGGATATCATCGCTATTACCGACCATAACACCAGCAAAAATGCCGCTTCCGTTATGGCGGCAGGGCAGGAGGCGGGGGTACTGGTAATCCCTGGCATGGAGTTGTGTACCGCGGAAGAAGCCCACATTGTCTGCCTTTTTGAGACGCTGGAAGGTGCTATGGGTTTTGACAGCTACATATATAAGAACATGCCCCATATTGCAAACAAGGCAGAGATTTTTGGGGAGCAGCGGATGCTTTCCCGGTCGGAGGAGCTGCTTGGGCTGGAGGAAAACCTGCTGCTGGTTTCCTCCTTTGTGGGGGTGGACGATGTGTGCGCCCTGGCAAAGGAATATGGCGGCATAGCTTTGCCAGCCCATGTGAACCGGGATTCTTACAGCGTCATCGCCGCCCTGGGAAGCCTTCCGCCGGAAGCGGGCTTTGCCGCTTTCGAGGCCACCAGGGACTGCGACATGGAGGCGCTGTTCAGAACAAACCCGGAGCTTGAGGGGCTAAAGGCGGTGCGGGACTCGGACTCCCACTATTTGGAGACGCTGGCGGAGTCGGAAGCCAATACCATCAGCCTGCCGGAAAAGTCGGCGCGGGCGGTGCTGCAGGCGCTGGGAAAGGGCTGAAAAGGGCATTCGAGAAATTTATACCGATATTTTGGTAACAATTTACGGTTTGTACAGGAAAATCCTGTAGCAAATTGTCGTTCTTTTCATTATAGTTCTTTTGAAGAATTATAATAGCCCTGGATTTTGATATATTTAGTAGGATGTTCAGGGACAGCCACAACAGGCTGTCCGTTAGAGGCTTTTCAGCATCTGGGCGCGGGGGGCTGGCAGGCGGTTTTGCCTTCCGGGGCGGAAAATGCGCTGCCTGAACCTGCGCGGGAAGAGGCTGAACAGGCTCTTAAGTTGCAACCATCAATATTTTGGGAGGAAAAACCTATGCAAAAGCGAATCAGCAATTTGCCGTTCCACGACACTCCCGAGCAGGCACAGAAGCTCGACGAAGTGATCGGGGGCCTGAAGGGGCAGGAGGGGGCTGTAATGCCCGCGCTCCATCAGGCGCAGGAAATTTACGGCTATCTGCCCTTAGAGGTGCAGCAGAAAATCGCCAAGGGCCTGAACGTACCCCTGGAGGAGGTCTATGGCGTATCCACTTTCTATTCCCAGTTCTCCTTGACGCCCAAGGGCCGCAACCATATCTCTGTGTGCCTGGGCACCGCCTGCTATGTAAAGGGCGCTGACAAGGTGCTGGACCGCATTCAGCAGAAGCTGGGCATCAACCCTGAAGAATGTACCGAGGACGGCGCTTTCTCCCTGACCGCCTGCCGGTGCATCGGCGCCTGCGGCCTGGCCCCTGTTATGACGGTGAATGAGGACGTATACGGCCGTCTGGAGCCGGAAGAGGTTGACAGTATTCTGGCAAAATACATGGAGTAATCCATGCGGGAGCTGTCGTTAAATGTCATGGACATAGCCCAGAACTCCATTTCCGCCGGGGCGTCCCTTATTACCATTGCGGTGGAGGAAGATCTGACCCAGGATCTTCTGCGCATATCCGTAAAAGATAACGGGCGGGGCATGACGCCTGAGCAGGTGCAGAACGTTACGGATCCCTTCTACACCACCCGCACCACCCGGAATGTGGGGCTGGGGGTTCCTCTGTTCAAAATGGAAGCGGAGATGACAGGGGGGCACTTTACCATTGACTCTACAGTGGGGGTGGGTACAGAGCTGGCAGCGGTATTCCATCCCTCCAGCGTGGATATGATCCCTTTAGGAGATATCAACGGCACCATACTCCTGCTGGTTACAGGGAACCCGGACAGGGATTTCCTCTTTACCAGAAGCTATAAGGACCACAGTGCCCAGCGGGATTTTGCCCTGAACACAGCAGAGTTGCGGGAGGTGCTGGGAGGGGATGTTTCCCTGAACGCACCGGAAGTGGTGCTGTGGATAAAGGATTATCTGGAGGAGCAGACCCACTATGTCCTGACCGGCCAGGAGCCTGCGGAGGAATAGCGCATTGTATGCGGGGTTCCTTTGGCAAAAGCCGGAAAATCATCGGAACAAAGACGCTGCCACGCGGCTAACAAGGATTTACACGCCGCAGGTGTGGCAAAAGGTTTTTACAGCCTTTCAGGGACTTTTCATAAAGTTCCTGAAAGCTGCTGGAAGCGGCCGAACAACGCAAGAAAGGAATGGTACCATATATGAAATCTTTAGCGGAACTGCAGGCAATTAAAGAGCGCGCCCGCGCTTCTGTCAACATCCGTGAGAATGCCGACGCCGAAACCAAGGTGCTGGTGGGCATGGCTACCTGCGGCATTGCTGCTGGGGCCAGGCCTGTGCTTAACGCCTTTGTGGAAGAGGTGGCAAAGCGCAACCTCCAGGGCATTATGGTCACACAGACAGGCTGCATTGGCATCTGCCAGTATGAGCCGGTGGTGGAGGTTGTCACTCCCGGACAGGAGAAGGTCACCTATGTGAAAATGACCGCCGAGAAGGCCCTGCGGGTGGTAAACGACCATCTGGTAAACGGCAATGTGGTGAGCGAGTACACCATTGGGGCCAACGCCATCGGCGCGAAATAAATTAGGAGGAAGAATCTATGTATCGTTCGAACGTGCTGGTCTGCGGAGGAACGGGCTGTACCTCCTCCAACAGCGAGCAGATCATCGAAAAGCTGAATGAAGAAATCAAGGCTGTGGGCCTTGAGAAGGAAGTGAACGTTATCCGTACCGGCTGCTTTGGCCTGTGCGCTTTAGGCCCCATTATGGTGGTGTATCCTGAAGGCGCTTTCTACAGCCGCGTTACAGTGGATGACGTGAAGGAGATTGTGGACGAGCACCTCTTAAAGGGCCGTATCGTCAAGCGCCTGCTGTACCAGGAGACAGTGGTGGACGACAACACTACCAAGTCTTTGAACGAAACCAAGTTCTACGCAAAGCAGATGCGCATTGCCCTTAGAAACTGCGGCGTTATCAACCCTGAACTGATTGACGAGTACATCGCCCAGGACGGCTATGCCGCTCTTGGCAAGGTGCTTACGGAGATGACGCCTCAGGAAGTTATCGACCTGATGCTGGCTTCCGGCCTGCGGGGCCGCGGCGGCGCGGGCTTCCCCACGGGGTTGAAGTGGAAATTTGCCGCTGCCAACAAAGCTGACCAGAAGTATGCCTGCTGCAACGCCGACGAAGGCGACCCCGGCGCCTTCATGGATCGCTCTGTTTTGGAAGGCGACCCCCACAGCGTGCTGGAGGCTATGGCCATTGCCGGCTACGCCATCGGCGCAAGCCAGGGCTATATCTACATCCGCGCTGAGTATCCTATTGCGGTAAAGCGTTTGCAGATTGCCATTGATCAGGCCCGGGAATACGGCCTGCTGGGCAAGAATATTTTTGATTCCGGCTTTGACTTTGACATTGATATCCGTCTGGGCGCAGGCGCTTTCGTATGCGGCGAAGAAACTGCCCTCATGACCTCCATTGAAGGCAAGCGCGGCGAACCCCGCGTGCGGCCTCCGTTCCCGGCTCTCAAGGGCCTGTTCGGGAAGCCCACAGTGCTTAACAATGTGGAAACCTATGCCAACATCCCGCAGATTATCTTAAAGGGCGCTGATTGGTTTAAGTCTATCGGCACCGAAAAGTCTCCCGGCACCAAGGTGTTTGCTCTGGGCGGCAAGATTACCAACACCGGCCTTGTGGAAGTGCCCATGGGCACCACCCTGCGGGAGGTTGTGGAGGATATTGGCGGCGGCGTGCCTGGCGGCCACACCTTCAAGGCTGCCCAGACCGGCGGCCCTTCTGGCGGCTGCATCCCGGCAAAGCTGATTGACACTCCCATTGACTATGACAACCTGCTGGCTATCGGCTCTATGATGGGGTCCGGCGGCCTGATTGTTATGGACGAGACTACCTGTATGGTGGATATCGCCAAGTTCTTCCTGGAGTTTACGGTGGACGAATCCTGCGGCAAGTGTACGCCCTGCCGGGTGGGCACCAAGCGCCTGCTGGAAATCCTCAACAAGATTACCTCCGGCAACGGCACTTTGGAGGACATCGACAAGATGGAGGAGCTGTGCTACTACATCAAGGAGAACTCCCTGTGCGGCCTGGGCCAGACGGCTCCGAACCCGGTACTCTCCACCTTGAAGTATTACAGGGACGAGTATGAGGCCCATGTGGTGGAGCATCGCTGCCCTGCTGGCGCCTGTAAAGCCCTCACCAATTACACTATTGAGGCCGACAAGTGTAAAGGTTGCACCCTTTGCGCCCGTAACTGCCCTGTGGGGGCTATTTCCGGCGCTGTCAAGCAGGCCCATGTGATTGATACCAACAAGTGCATCAAGTGCGGCGTTTGCATGGAGAAATGCAAGTTCGGCGCGGTTGTGAAGAAATAAGGCAGCGTGGCACGATGTTGTAAAGCACTCCTGCTTTACACGCTGGGGTTTTAGCGTGCCCTGGCAACAGCTTACCACGCAGACGTAAGAAAGGATTGATTAGTAATCTATGGATATGGTCAATATCAAGATTAACGGCGTGTCCTATGAGGTTCCCAAGGATTCTACCGTCCTGGAAGCCGCCCGCACTGCCGGTATTGATATCCCCACCCTTTGCTTTTTGAAGGATATCAACCAGATAGGCGCCTGCCGTATGTGCATGGTAGAGGTAAAGGGCGCCCGCTCCCTGGTGGCCGCCTGCGTATACCCCGTAAATGACGGCATGGAGGTGTTCACCAACTCTCCCAAAGTACAGCAGTCCCGCCGCATGACGCTGGAGCTGCTGCTCTCCGTCCATGAGCGGAAGTGCCTGACCTGCGACCGCAGCGGCAACTGCGAGCTGCAGAAGCTGTGCAATGACATGGGCATTGAGGAAGAGGAGCGCTTTGCAGGGGCGCTGCCCAACAATGTTACCGATGTTTCCACCCCGTATCTGGAGCGCAACAACGCCAAGTGCGTCTTGTGCCGCCGCTGCGTGGCTGCCTGCCAGAACCAGCATGTTTCTGTTATTGGCGCAAACAACCGCGGCTTTGACACCCAGATTGGCTGTGCATTTGAGGCCCCTCTGGCAGACGTTTCCTGCGTGGCCTGCGGACAGTGCATTGTAAGCTGCCCCACAGGCGCCCTGCGTGAGAAGGACAACACACAGGACGTTATCGACGCTATCAACGATCCTGAGAAGATCGTGATTGTGCAGACTGCTCCTGCTGTGCGCGCTGCTTTGGGCGAGGAATTTGGCATGCCCATCGGCACCAATGTAGAGGGCAAGATGGCGGCCGCCCTGCGCCGCCTGGGCTTTGACAAGGTGTTTGATACCGATTTCGGCGCAGACATGACCATCATGGAGGAGGCCCACGAGTTTATTGATCGTGTGAAGAACGGCGGCACCCTGCCCATGATCACCTCCTGCTCTCCCGGATGGGTGAAGTTCTGCGAGCACTACTACCCGGATTTGCTGGACAATCTCTCTAGCTGCAAATCTCCCCAGAACATGACCGGCGCGCTGATTAAGACTTGGTATGCCCAGAAGGAAGGCATTGATCCCTCTAAGATTGTTTCTGTCTCCGTTATGCCCTGCACAGCGAAGAAGTTTGAAATCAAGCGGGAGGATGAAGCTGCTGCCGGCCTGCCTGATGTGGACATCAGCCTGACCACCCGGGAGCTTGCCAAGATGATTAAGAAGGCCCAGCTCAACTTCAACCGCCTGCCTGACGAGAAGTTTGACGACGCCATGGGCGTATCCACCGGTGCGGCTGTCATCTTCGGCGCTACTGGCGGCGTGATGGAAGCGGCCCTGCGCACTGCAGCCGATGTGCTGGAGGGCAAGTCTGTGGAGTCTATCGACTATGAAGAAGTCCGCGGCACCGAGGGCATTAAGGAAGCCGTATACAAGGTAGCGGGCATGGATGTAAAGGTGGCTGTAGCCAGCGGCCTTTCCAATGCCAACAAGATTCTGGAGAAAATCCGCGCAGGCGAGGCAGACTACCACTTTGTGGAGATTATGTGCTGCCCCGGCGGCTGTGTAAACGGCGGCGGCCAGCCCATTGTATCCGCTACAGAGCGGAGCTTCACCGATGTGAAGGCCCAGCGTGCCAAGGCCCTGTACGACCAGGACAAGGCCATGCCTCTGCGCAAGTCCCATGAAAGCCCTGTAGTGAAGAAGTGCTATGAGGAGTTCCTGGGCGAGCCTGGCAGCCACAAGGCCCACGAGATTCTGCACACCACTTACGTGAAGCGCGGCTATTAATCTTGTATCCCTGGCAAGGGGTATAGCGTGATAGTTCCATAAAACAGAGAGCATCGAAGCGTTTGTTTCGGTGCTCTTTTTTTGCGCCTTGAGGCCTGGAAAACTCAGGTGACGCAAAGGCTCTTGCAATCTTAAAGCCTGGTGGGGTATACTGTGGGCGGGCCAAAGGAAAGGAGGCAGAACGATGCAGATTAAGCTGGAGGAAGATTCAGCCTTAGAGGAGATGGAGGTGCTTATCCGCTGCCCCCGGGCGGACGGCGAAGCCCAAAGGCTGCTGGCCTTGCTGCGGGCTATGGACGGGCGGAAGCTGACCGGGGAACAGGGCGGACAGACCTACCTGCTGGACATGGAGGAGGTGCTTTACATCGACACGGTGGACAGGAAAACCTTTTTGTACACAGCAGAAGGCGTGTTTGAAACGCCTTTGCGGCTGTATGAGCTGGAAGGTCGGCTCATTGGCCGGGGGTTTTTCCGGGCTTCCAAATCTGTAATTGTCAACTTCAACGCCATCCAGTCCCTGCGGCCCGACCTGGGAGGCCGGCTGCGGCTGACCATGCGGGGCGGGGAGGCTGTGTATGTGTCCAGACAGTATGCGGCAGGGCTGAAAAAAAGGTTGGAACTGTAATGGGAGGAGTGCATTATGAAAAAATTTTTGCAGTTTGTAGGAGAGATGAAAACCTGGGGCTGTCTGAGCTTTACAGGATCGCTGTGCATTTACACCCTGATTGACACCTTTTGGGGAGACGGGCAGATTGCCTGCGCCACTGTGTATCAGCTATTGGCCCTGTGCGGCATTATCACTCTGCTGCAGTATGTGTTTTTCTCAGGCCGCGTGCTGAAAAAGCCCAGCTATTACCTGCGCATGGCGGTTTTCTGCCTGCTGGTTTTCGGCACATGCGCAGGGTTTGCCAGAGTATTCCGCTGGTTCCCTATGGAAAACCTGGCTGCCTGGGGGATGTTTGTAGTGATTTTCTTTGTTATCTTCCTGGTGTTCTGCTTGGGGTTTGAGATGTATTTCCGCATTTTAGGGAAAAAGTATGACATGGCATTGGGCCGCGCCAAGCAGGAAAGGGAAAAGCCTTGACAGGCTTTTCTTAAGCTTTGCTGGAAAGGTGTTTTGCCGGGTATTCCCTCTGTCAGGCGGGAGTGCCCGGTTTTTGTTTTATGGCTGGGGCGCATTCAGGCGAAATCTCCAGGAAAATCTTTTTTGCTTACGAAAAGAGTTTACCCCGGGGATAAAATGTTGTATAATGAAAAATACCCCGGAGATGGTGCAAACGCGAAGCTGCGGGGCAGAATACTGGGAAAGGACTGGGGATGAGAAAAGAACACTATGAAGAAAGCAAAACTGATTGGTAAAGCTGCCGGGTGCATATTGTGCGCAGCCGGATGTGTGTGGTTTTTATTGCCTGTTCTGCGTGGCGGATTCCAGCTTGGCGCGGCCTTTGGGCTGGGCGTGTGCGCTTTTGGCCTGGCTCTGCTGCTGTGTTATCGGAGGCTTGCAGAGGCTGGCGGATGGAAAAAAATCTGTGTCCGGATATTTTCCGTCCTCTATGCTCTGGGAATAGGCTGGGCGACAGCCCTTACTGTGCTGATGTTTTCCGTACAGTTTCGCACCCCGCCGCCTGGGACGGATATTATTGTGCTGGGGGCCAGGATTTACAGCGCGGAACGCATGGGTGTGAGCCTGCAGAACCGGGTCGATGCGGCGGCTGCTTATTTGCTGGAATATCCGGAGGCCCGGTGCATTGTCACTGGGGGACAGGGCGGGGACGAGCCTTGCCCGGAAGCCCTTACCCAGAAAAACGGCTTGATGCGCCGGGGGGTGGAGGCGGAACGCATTTATATGGAGGACAAGTCCCACAATACCAGGGAGAACATGGTGTATGCCATGGAGGTTGCGGAGAAAGAGGGGATAAGCACAGAGGTGGCTGTGGTGACCCAGAGCTTTCACATGTTCCGGGCGCTGCAACTGGCGGAAAGCGCCGGATTCACCGCTTACAGCCTGGTGGCGGAGACAGATCCTATCCTGTTCCCGGAATATTACGGGCGGGAGCTTTTATCCCTGACCAAGTGGACGGTACAGCACGCCATTTTAGACTGACCAGTTTGTATTTTGAGAGAGGTGGCAGAGCATGACGGTTTTATTGAAGCGCGCCCATATTATCGACCCCAGCCAGTCTTTAGACATGGCGGGGGATCTTCTGCTGCGGGACGGGAAAATTGCCAAGGTGGGGGAAGACTTATTCCAGCACATAGGGGAAGCGGAGGAGGTTCTGGATTGCGCGGGGCTGGTGGCGGCGCCGGGGCTAGTGGATATGCATGTCCATCTGCGGGATCCGGGGCTAACCTATAAGGAGGATTTGTTTTCCGCCTGCAGGGCCGCCGCCGCCGGAGGCGTTACCAGCCTTTTGGCCATGCCAAACACCCGGCCTGTTATGGACAGCCCGGAACTGGTGCGGGACTTGCTGGAGCGCGCCCGGACGGCAGAGGCTGCTGTCTATACAGCAGCCTGCGTTACCCAGGGGATGCAGGGAGAGAGGCTTACAGACTTTGAGGCTTTAAAAGAAGCCGGGGCCATTGCTTTAAGCGATGACGGGGCGCCTGTGGGCAGTTCCCGGCTGCTGCTGGAGGCTTTGGAGAAAGCCCCCGGGCTGGGGCTTGCCATCTGTGCCCACTGCGAGGACTTGGACTTGGCTAAGGGTGGGCTGATGCACAAAGGGGCGGTTTCTGAGGAGCTGGGTGTTCCCGGCATCCCTGCTGCCGCCGAGGACTGCGGCACTGCCCGGGAGCTGGCGGCAGCGGCTTCTATAGGCGCGCCTATTCATATCTGTCATGTGAGCACAAAAGGTTCTGTAGAACTGATACGGGACTATAAGCGCCGGGGGCTGCCTGTTACGGCGGAGACGTGCCCCCATTACCTTTTGCTGACGGACGAGGCCCTCCGCGGCCGGGACGCGGATTACCGCATGAACCCGCCCCTGCGCGGCGAAGCGGACAGGCTGGCGCTGCTTGAGGGGCTGAAGGATGGCACCATCGACGCGATTGCAACGGATCACGCCCCACACAGCCCCAAGGAGAAGGCAGATTTTTATGCTGCGCCTAACGGCTCTATTGGCATGGAAACCTCCCTTTGCGCCGCCTTTACGGCCCTGGAAGGGGTGCTCTCCCTGCCGGAAATTTTGGAAAAGATGAGCGCTGCTCCAGCCCGCATACTGGGCATTCCGGCAGGCACGCTTAAAGAGGGGGCATGGGCGGACATCCTTCTGTTTGACCCGGCGGGGCACTGGAAGGTTCTTGAAAACAGGCTGCATGGCAAAAGCAGGAACACCCCCTTTAAAGGCATGACGTTAAAGGGGCGTGTAGCTGCCACCTTTTTCCGGGGGAGAAAAGTGTTTGACAACCGGGCTGGATTGTGATATGATACCCGGGACAAGGTTTTCCAGGCCCAGCCCGAAAGGACGCGGCCCAAGGGGCAGTGGGTGCGGGAAAGCCGGAGAATAGTTTTACCATGCCGGGCCGCGACATTTTGTGTTGCGGCTTTCTTTCTGCGGAAATCTAAAAAAATAAGGGAGTGCTGACAATGTCCATGGACAGGCTGCTGGAAAAAATGGTTGAGAAACAAAATCCCACAGTGGCGGGCCTAGACCCCAAGCTTAGCTACATACCAGAGTATATCCGGGAGGAAAGCTACGGAAAGTTTGGCAAGACGCTGGAAGGCGCGGCAGACGCCTTGCTGGCCTTCAACAAGGGGCTGATTGACGGGCTGTGTGATATTGTCCCCGCTGTGAAGCCCCAGGCGGCTTACTATGAGATGTACGGCTGGCAGGGGATGCGGACGCTGGCTGAAACCATTGCTTACGCCAAAAGCAAGGGCATGTTTGTGATTACGGACGGCAAGCGCAATGATATCGGTGCCACCATGCAGGCCTATGCCTGCGCCCATTTGGGAGAGACAGAGGTGGAGGGCGAGACAATTGAGGCCTTTGGGGCAGATGCCCTGACGGTGAACGGCTATCTGGGAACGGACGGCATTGATCCCCTGCTGGCTGTGTGCGGGGAAAAGGACAAGGGCATTTTTGTGCTGGTGAAAACCTCCAACCCTTCTTCCGGGGAATTCCAGGATCAGATGCTCCATGCCATGTATGAGCCGCTGTACCGGGCTATGGGCAACATGTGCCAGCATTGGGGGCAGAAGCTTCCGGGGAAATATGGCTACAGCGGCGTGGGGGCTGTAGTGGGGGCCACCTACCCTAAGCAGCTTAAAGAACTGCGCAAAGCCTTGCCAGACACCATTTTCCTGGTGCCCGGCTATGGCGCACAGGGGGGCGCTGCCGCCGACGTGGCCCAGGGCTTTGACAAGAACGGCCTGGGGGCTATTGTCAATTCCTCCCGGGGCATTATGTGCGCCTGGCAAAAGGAAAACTGCGACCCCAAAGACTTTGCCGGTGCTGCCCGCAGGGAAGCTTTGCGGATGCGGGATGAGATTATGGGCTGTGTGGGGCAGATGAAGCTGCCTCTGTAAAGGAGGGCATATGAAAAAGTTTGATTCTGTGATGTGCAGGCTGGAGGAAGCCTGGAAGCTTACGGAAGATGTATTCGATTACGTCTTTTCCTGCCCGGGACTTGCGGAGAAAGCCTGCCCGGGGCAGTTTGCCCAAATCCGCCTGCCGGGGCATACACTGCGCCGCCCTATCTCCATCTGCGGCATAGACAGGGAAAGGGGCCTTCTGCGCTTTGTTTTCCAGATTCGGGGCCAGGGAACGGCGGAGCTGGCGGAATGTGAGCCAGGAGATGAACTGGAAATTTTGGCTCCCCTGGGGAAAGGGTTTCCCCTTGACAGCAGCAAGCGCACCCTGCTGATAGGCGGGGGCATTGGCGTGCCGCCCCTTTTGGGCTGCGCGGCCGGGTTAGGGGAGAAGGCGATTGCCTGCCTGGGATTTCGCAATAAAGCTGCGGTTATTCTGGAGGAGGATTTCCGGGCGGCTGGGGCAAAGGTTTCTGTGGCCACAGACGATGGCAGCTATGGGCATCATGGCCTTGTGACAGAGCTTGCAGAGCAGGAGGACTTTGACGCGGTGTTTGCCTGCGGACCTGCCCCCATGCTCCGGGCGGCAAAGGCCCTGGCAGAGAGCCGGGGCGTGCCCTGCTATCTCTCCTTGGAAGAGCGGATGGCCTGTGGCATTGGGGCCTGCCTGGGCTGCGCCACGCCTTTGCTCCGGGAGGACGGAAGCCAGTATTTCGGGCATGTGTGCAAGGACGGCCCGGTGTTTAGCAGTTGCATGGTGCAACTGTGAGTCGGAGGGCGGCGCTGTGAGCTACAACTTTCAGGTGCGCGTGACTGGGGTGCTGCTGGAGGAGGGCAGCCTGCTTCTGGTGAAGCAGAGGCTTAGCGATAACCGGGGCTGGTCCCTGCCCGGAGGGCGGCTGGAGCAGGGGGAAACCCTGGGGCAGGGAGTATGCCGGGAGATAGAGGAAGAAACCGGTTTACAGGTTCAGGTGCAAAAGCTTTTGTATGTATGCGACGCGGAACAGTCCCAGCACACCCTGCTGCATGTTACCTTCCTGCTGGAGCGGACAGGGGGCGCGCTCCGGCTGCCGGACAATTCCAAGGACGAAAACCCCATATCCGACGTGCGCTTTGTGCCTGTGGAGGATCTTGAAGCCTATGGCTTTTCCGAAAGGTTTGCAAAGCTTGCCCGGGAAGGGTTCCCCGGCAGGGGCTATGCGGGGGACAAGCAGGCTATCGGGCTGGGGCTTTGAGCAGAATATAACTTTAAGTAAGGGGGAACGCATATGGTTTTGCTGTGTTCAAACGGCCTGACAAGCTATGAATTGCTGCAGGAGGCACAAAAGCATATAAAAGGCGCTAAAAAGGCGGCTTTGGTGGTGACGGCTGACCCGGAATATAAGGAAAAAAACTACCATGTGGAGCGCTGCTGTAAAGAACTGGCTTATTTGGGGCTGGAAACCGATCTGTTTGATTTCGATGCCCAGCCAGCGGAAAAGCTTCTGGAGTATGGCGTGGTGGAGCTGATGGGCGGCAATCCGTATTACCTGCTGCGTTCCATCCGGGAACATAACGGAGCGGACGTGCTGCGCCAGATTGCTGAAAAAGGGCTGCTGATAGGCTGGAGCGCCGGGGCGCTGGTGCTGGAAAGAACCATTGCCCTGACAGAGCGCTACCTGCCCCAGCTTAACTTTATGGGACTGGAGGATCTCACAGGCCTGGGGCTGACGGATGTGCAGATTTTGCCCCACTACAGCAAGCAGCAGCGGCAGGATGGGAATACGGAGGAGAAGTGCCGCCAGTATGAAAAGGAGAACCAGTGTACGGTGCTTCGCCTGGATGATGGCGAAGGGGTTGTGCTGGAAAAGGAACCGCGAAAGATTGCGCTTAAAATGAAGGTGCATGTGGCAGGGGTGGAGTTTACCAATCCCCTTATTGCCGCGTCAGGTACATTTGGCTTTGGCAGGGAGTATGGCGAGCTGTACCCTTTGTCCCTGCTGGGGGGCATTTCCTGCAAGGGCATCACCATCAAGGAGCGCCCTGGCAACCCGCCGCCCCGGGTGACGGAGACGCCGGGAGGAATGCTGAACGCTGTAGGGCTGCAAAATCCTGGAGTGGATCACTTCATAAAGGAGGATCTTCCCTGGCTTAGAAGGCAGGGCACCCGCATTATCGCCAACGTGGCGGGGAATACTCCAGAGGACTACTGCGAGACTGTGGAGAAGCTGAACGACACCTGTGTGGACATGGTGGAACTGAACATTTCCTGCCCCAATGTGAAGCAGGGCGGGGTGCAGTTTGGCACCACAGCGGAAGGGGTGTTTGGCATTACCCAGGAGGTGAGAAAGCACTGCAAAAAGCCTTTGATGGTGAAGCTTTCCCCCAATGTGACAGATATTTCCGAAATGGCCCTGGCTGCGGAAAGGGCAGGGGCTGACGCTGTGTCTTTGATTAACACTCTGACGGGTATGCGCATTGACATCCGCACCCGCCGGCCCATTATCCGCAACAACACAGGAGGGCTTTCCGGCCCGGCTTTGCTGCCTGTTGCCCTGCGTATGGTGTGGCAGACAGCCCAGAAGGTGAAAATCCCCATTGTGGGCCTGGGAGGCATTTCCACCTGGCAGAACGCGGTGGAGATGCTTTTGGCCGGGGCCACAGCTTTGCAGATTGGTACAGTGCTATTTACAGACCCTTATGCGCCCCAGAAGATTCTGGAGGGCCTTGGGGGATTCATGGAGGAGCAGGGCATTAAGAGCCTTTCCGAACTGACGGGAGGTGTGCGCCCATGGTGACGCGGCTTTACATTGTGCGGCACTGCCAGTCTACGGGGAATGTGGAGGGGCGGTTCCAGGGGCGGTTTGACGCGCCTGGAAGCCCTCAGGGGGAGCAGCAGTTAGAATTGCTGGCGCTGCGCTTTCGGAATATTCATTTAGACGCGGTGTACTCCAGCCCCTTAACCAGGGCCATGAAAACCGCTGAGGCCTGCTGCCGTTTCCACCCTCTGCCTATTCAGGTGGAAGAAGGGCTTTCGGAGATTGATGTGGGGGAGATGGAGAACTTGTTCCTATGGGAAATTGCCGAAAAGTTTCCTGCCGCAGCCAAGGCCTGGGATGAAGCGCCGGATCGATGCCAGTTTCCCGGAGGGGAATCTATGGAGCAGGTGTACGGGCGGGTGAACGCTGCTATTGACCGCATTATACAGGAGAACCGGGGGAAAACTGTACTGGCTGCTACCCATGGCGGGGTGATCCGGAACCTGTATGCCCGGGTGGCATCTGGGTTTCTTGCGGGCATACGGGAAAGCGCGGTGTTCGGCAACACAGGGGTGAGCATACTGGAGGAGGAAAACGGCGTGCTTTCCTGGAAAAAACTGAATGATATGTCCCATCTTACAGAGGAACTGCGCCGCCCGCCGGTGGAATTCCGTTTTGGAGGCAGTGGGCCAGTATGATTATTGTAGCGGTTGATTTGGGCCAGGCCCGGACGGGCTTGGCGGTGTGCGACCGGGGAGAGGTGCTGGCTTCTCCCCTTGCTGTGATACAGGAGCGGGACAGGGCGCGTCTGGTGGAGCGGATTGCTGCCGCGGCCCGGGAAAGAGGGGCAGAGCGGCTGGTGGTGGGCCTGCCCCGGAACATGGACGGAAGCGAAGGGGAGAGCGCTCAAAAAGCCCGGGAAACGGGGGCCATGCTGGCAGAAGCTTCCGGGCTGCCTGTGGACTTTTGCGATGAGCGGGGCACCACCATAACGGCCCACAATTACCTGAACGCCACCAATACCCGGGGGAAAAAGCGCAAGGCTGTTGTGGACGCGGTGGCTGCCACAGTGATTTTGGAGGATTATTTGCAGTCCAGACGGAACAGCCATCCTAAATAAGGTTTACAGGCAGGGAAATTTGTAGTATAATATGCCAAACAGGAAATACCTGCCTGCATTTTTTCTGTAAAGAAGGGCATACTGGCAGAAGGCTTTCGGGCAGAAATTCCTATACAGGAGGGGGCTGCTTTCATGGCAGGCTATCGGATTATTACTGATTCTACCACAGACATTACCCCGGAGATGATAGAAGATCTGGGGGTGACTGTGATTCCCATGTGTTTTATGCTGGAAAACCAGACCCACCGGAATATCCCTGGCGGAGGGATGCCTATACCGGACTTTTATAACAAGTTGCGGGCAGGCCAGATGTCTACCACCGCGCAGATAAACGCAGAGGAATTTATAGAGGTGTTTTCCCCTGTGCTGGCTGAGGGGGAGGATATGCTGTACATCGCCTTTTCTTCCGGCCTTAGCGGCACCTGCCAAAGCGCTCTCATTGCCAAGCAGCAGTTGGAAGAGCAGTTTCCCGGGCGCAGGGTGGAAGTGTTCGACTCTCTTGCCGCCTCCATGGGGGAGGGGCTGCTGGTGTATCTGGCGGCCCAGCAGCAAAAGGCCGGGCTTACGCTGGATCAACTGCTGGCGTGGCTGAAGGAAAATGTGCTGCACCTTTGCCACTGGTTTACGGTGGATGATCTGAACCACCTGAAGAGGGGCGGGCGGGTGTCTGCCGCCACGGCTCTGGTGGGCACTATGCTGGGGATTAAGCCTGTGCTTCATGTGGACGATGAAGGCCATCTGATCCCGGTTTCCAAGGTGCGGGGCAGAAAGCAGTCTTTAGACGAACTGGTGCGCAAGATGGCAGAAACTGCCCTGGATCCTGCCGGACAGACTGTGTTTATCAGCCATGGGGACTGCCTGGCAGACGCCCAGTATGTGGAAAAGAGGGTTCGGGAGACGCTGGGCGTGAAAAAATTCTATATAAACTTTATTGGCCCTGTGATTGGCGCCCATTCCGGCCCGGGCACAGTAGCCCTGTTCTTCTTGGGACAGCATAGGTAGCTGCGCCCAGCAAACTTGCAAGCAAGCAGCGGCGTGGGGGTGCCCTTGCGCCGCTGTTTTTCTGGGTGGAGTGTGTTAATTAGGTAAAATAAAGATTTTGTATAATTTACGCGGCTTTATCAGGAAATGAATTTACAGGAAAGGGCGAAAGGCTGAGCTTTCGCGCAACGGGGGAACATATGTATAAGCTTCTAAAAACCGAGGGCGCTGCCCGCCGGGGTGAATTTGAAACTGTCCATGGCACAGTGCAGACGCCTGCCTTTATGAATGTCGCCACTGCCGGGGCCATTAAAGGGGCTGTGTCTGCCTATGATTTGCGGGAACTGAAATGCCAGGTTCAGCTTTGCAACACCTATCATCTGCACCTGCGGCCAGGAGATGGGACAGTGAAAAAACTGGGAGGAGTTCGGAAGTTTACGGGCTGGGACGGCCCGGTGCTTACGGACAGCGGCGGCTTCCAGGTGTTTTCCCTGGCAAAGCTGCGCCGTATCCGGGAGGAGGGCGTAACCTTTGCCTCCCACGTTGACGGCAGGCGCATCTTTATGGGGCCGGAGGAGAGCATCCGCATCCAGTCCAATTTAGGCTCTACTATAGCCATGGCTTTTGACGAGTGTGTGGAAAACCCAGCGGAATATGCGTATGCGAAAAATTCCTGCGCCCGTACCGCCCGGTGGCTGGAGCGCTGCAAAGCGGAAATGAACCGCTTAAACGTCTTAGAGGATACGTTGAATCCAAACCAACTGTTGTTCGGCATTAACCAGGGCTGTACTTTTGCGGATTTGCGCATAGAGCATATGAAGCGTATTGCCGCTCTGGACTGCGACGGGTATGCCATTGGCGGGCTGGCGGTGGGAGAGCCTGCGGAGGAAATGTATCATATTATTGAATCCATAGAGCCGTTTATGCCAAAAGACAAAATCCGCTATCTGATGGGCGTGGGCACGCCTGCCAATATATTGGAAGCAGTGCGCCGGGGCGTTGATCTGTTTGACTGCGTAATGCCCAGCCGGAACGCCCGCCATGGCCACGCCTTTACCATGGAGGGCTGCCGGAACCTGCTGAATGCCAAATATGAGCTGGACGAAGCGCCGCTGGAGGAGGGATGCTCCTGCCCGGCCTGCCAGAAATTCAGCAGGGCTTATATCCACCACCTTTTTAAGGCAGGGGAGATGCTGGCAATGCGGCTGACAGTGATGCACAACCTTTTCTTTTATAACAATCTGCTGGAAAAGATACGAAAATCTCTGGATGAAGGAGCGTTTGAAGGCTTTTACAAGGAGAATGTGGAGAAATTGAGCCGCAGAATATAAACAAATCAAGAAAAATCCAGTTTTTGCTTGCATGTTGACAGCTTTCTTGTTATAATCATAAAGATAAACTCGGAGGTGTAAAAACAAATGAATCAATTAATTCCCCTGACCACCCAGCAAGGCGGCGGCATGAACATGATCGTTGTTCTATTGATATATGCCGTATTTATTGTGGGCATGTATTTTATCTTCTTCAGGCCCCAGAACAAGAGGAAGAAAAAGGAAGCGGAAATGCGCAACAACGCCCAGGTGGGGGATGAGATTACCACCATTGGCGGCATATGCGGACGCATTGTGGCGATAAAGGACGAGACAGAGTCTATCGTCATTGAAACCGGCAGCGACAAAGCAAAGATGCGCATTAAGCGCTGGGCTATCGGCAGCGTGGACACTGTGCATGAGGAAGAGAAGGAATAAAAAGCTGTACCGATAGGATTGGTGCAGCTTCTAAGAACCAAAAACAGAATGAATATGGCATAAAGAGGCCTCACAGCTCATAGTATTGTACAAACTTGAGCTGTGAGGTCTTTTTTATGAAATTTATCCGATCCATACTCCTTTCCGCCGGGGCAATAGGGGGGAGCTGTCTTGTGCTGCTGGCGATTATCGCGTTCATTATTGCAAGGGCTGGCGTGCTGCCCCAAGGTTCCCTGCCGCTGATAACCACTGCCGCAGCTTGTGCCGCTGCTTTTTTAGGCGGGCTGGCTGCGGCGCTGGCGGCGAAGGAGAAAGGGCTGTACCTGGGGCTGGCGTCCGGGGCCTTATTGGCTGTGTGTATCAGCGTGGCTTCTTATTTTATGGCTGGAGAGGTTTTTGCTATCAGCGGTGCAGGGAAGATAGCGGCGCTTTTAGCCAGCGGAGCCATTGGGGGGGTTCTGGGGGCCAACCGCAAAGCGAAAGTGAAATTTTAAACGCAAAACAAGCATATTTTCAACCTTTATACACACGGCCTAGCTGTGTGTATTTTTATGCATACCATATTTCTGCGTTTTTACATAATCACAAGGTGCATATATTCATAAGTTTACATAATCTAAAATACATAAAATCTTGAGGTACTGCGAAAAAAGAAAAAATATTCATTGAAACCCCTTGCAAAATTCGTGCGGATGGGGTATAGTATAGGACAAGGGGAATTCCCAGCCTGGATTGTTTGCTAGTACAGCGGGGGTTTCCACACGGTTTTTATGGCATTGTGGAAAAACAGACAAGGTTTTTTCTGGGTTTTTCCGGAAAAAACCCAATATATACCTCTTTTATTTCATTATCAGCCCTCTATCTTGTTGCGGACAGTTTTCCTGCTCACATACAAACAGACAGCACCCTGCCATGCATAAAGTTTGGTCCTGTCCACTGTATATTACGCATGGATGCAACTTGAGTTACAAATAATCTTTTTATACATCGCGGTTTTTATTCAGAAAGAGAGACATAGGCGCGACCCCTTTTTCATAGATATGTGGCATAAGCTCCATACATTCCCTGTGAAAAAGTAAAGGACGGTGCTTCATGAAAGCAAAAGAAACCCGCGCGCTCTTCCAAGACATCCCCTTTCTCCGGCGTTTTTCCCGAAAAGCTGTTTTTTGCCCTTTGCTGGCTTTGCTGCTATGTGGCGCAGTGGCTGGAGCGGCAGCCGGAGGCACTTTTGATTTTTTTCATAGCGGGCAGGTGCTGCCCCTGTTCTTTTCGGGAATCCCCGACCCTCAGGGGGGCTTTTTTCCCTGTTTCTCCACCTTATTGTTGAATATGCTTATCGGCCTTATCCTGTTGTTCCTTTTAGGAATGACCGCTTTTGGAGTGGCGGCTGTGCCAGCCTTCATCTTTCTGAAAGGCGTTACTGTGGGCCTGGGAGTCCTTTCCTTTTTTACTGTGGACGGGCTTTCCGGGCTGGGCCGGGCGGCATGTACTTATACGCCTGTTACAGCCCTTGCATCTCTGCTGCTCCTGCTTTTCGCCACCCGCACCATGGTTTTTTCCAAGCGCCTGGCAAAGGCCGGGTTCAGCCCTCAGGAAGAAAGTCTGAATTTCCGCCGTTATCTTATGGACTTTTTCCTGTTCCTGTCTTTTGCGGTTATGGCTGCTCTTGTGGGAGGCTTGCTGGCTGTGCTGTACGGCAGTATATTTCCATCATAAAGAAGGTGTTGAAACGTGTACGATTTCCATTCTATGTTCGCGCAGTATCTTATGGAGCAGAAGGCCAATTCTGCTAACACGCGGGAATCTTATTTGCGGGATGTCCAGTATTTTTTGGAGTTTCTTGGCAGGCTGGATATTACGCCTCTAGAAGCAGACGAACGGGATATCCAAGCCTTTGTGCAGCATTTGGCTGATTTAAAGCGCTCTACCACTACTATTTCTCGGAATTTGGCCTCTGTCCGCTGTTTTTATAAGTTCCTTATTATGCAGGGGCTTGTGGATCATAACCCGGCCAAGGCGGTAAAGCTGGAAAAGGCAGAGAAAAAGCTGCCCCAGGTTTTGCTGGGGGAGGAGATTGAACTGCTGCTTGACCAGCCGGATATCACAGAGCCGAAGGGCTGCCGGGACAAAGCTATGCTGGAGCTGCTGTATGCGACAGGCATCCGGGCCTCGGAGCTTATCAATCTGAACATACAGGACATCAACCTGCGTTCCGGGGTGCTGTACTGCCGGGGCAGCAAAGGCGTGCGTTCCATCCCTATTTACCCTTCTGCTGTGGTGGCGGTGTCTGACTACATATACCGGATGCGGGGCTTGATTGCCGGGCCGGACAGCGGCGAGGCGCTTTTTGTGAACCTGAACGGCGGCAGGCTGACCCGCCAGGGCTTCTGGAAGATTGTAAAAGGCTATGCGGTGGAGGCAGGCATTACAAAAGAAATTACGCCTCACACCATCCGTCACTCCTTTGCCCTTCATCTATTGGAAAACGGCGCTTCTGTCAAGGACATTCAGACAATGATGGGCCATGCGGATATTTCCTCTACCCAAGTGTATGTACAGCTTTTGGACAGCCATGTGAACCAGGTGTATCACGACTGCCATCCCAAAGCCCAACGGAAGCTAGGGTAAAGGAGGGAGCGGCTTGCCTTTCTTTGGTTTGTTCAGGCCTTATGGCAGGTCTGGATCTGGGGGGCGCAGAGAGGAAAAGCCCAAAGCAGCGCCAGCGCGGTTTTTTCAGCTTTGGGGGCGGAAATTTTCCCAACTGGTGCGGCTGAACCTGCTTTTCCTGGTTCCGGTTCTGCTGGTGCTGGCGTTAATGGCGGCGCTGGAGTTTTTCTTGCCGCACTATCTGATGCGTTTGCCAGAGGCGGGAAACGGTATACAGTGGTGCAGATGGGAGCAGTTTTCCCACCCGGCTCCTTATGAAATGAAAGGCTTCTGGCTGGATATGTGGAGGCTGTGGGCAGTTCCGGTGCCGCTGGTGCTGCTTTCTCCATTTTGGGCAGGGCTGTCCCTTGTTACTAGGAATTATGTAAGGGAAGAACACGCTTTTATCTGGTATGATTTCTGGGACGCTGTGAGGGCCAACTGGAAAAGCTTCCTGCTAGGGGGCGCTGTGTGTTATCTTCAGTTTGCAGTGCTGTCCACTTCCATTGCCTGTTATGGCTGGGCGGCCCAAAGCCAGCCCTTGTATTATGCCCTTTTATGGCCCTGTGTGATGCTGGGGCTGCTGTGCCTGTTTGCCCAATATTATCTGCCAGTTATGCTGGTTACGTTCCATTTGAAATGGAGACAAGCCTACAAAAATGCTTTGATTTTTTCAGTTGTAGGCCTTGGGCGGAATCTGCTGCTTACGCTCCTTTTAAGCGTACTGGTGCTTTTTTGCAGCCTGCCTTTGCTGGTGCTGAATCTTTTGGTGTTTTCTATCTTCTTCGGGCTGTTCGGCTGCGGTTTTTCCATGTTCCTGGTGAATTTTATGGTTTATCCTGTTGTTGAGCGCCATATGATGCAGAAATCCTGTGAGGAATCTATGATGGACAAAAAATAAAAGCAAGTCTTGAAAGGCGGTTCGTCTCTCAAGGCTTGCTTATTTTTTGCTGTTTTTCTATTCCTCGTCTTTCCGTTCTTTCTTCTCGCTTTTGGGAGATACATAGGCCAGAGGGTTGGCATTTATGGCGCTTTCCATCTGATTGCTGGAGGTGTGCGTATAGATTTCTGTGGTGCCCAGATTGGCATGGCCCAGAATGTCCTGGAGCACCCGGATATCCACGTCGCCGTAGCGGTACATTAAGGTGGCGGCTGTGTGGCGCAGCTTGTGTACGGAGTAACCAGGGCCGCTGAGGCCGATTTTATCCAGGTATTTCTTTACCATAGCCTGCACAGTTTTAGGGCTGATGCGGGTTTTCCGGTTGCTGAGAAAGAGGGCGCTGCGATCAATTACGCCGTCCTTGGGACGTACCGCCAGGTAGCTGTTGATAGCGTCCAGGCAGGCTTGGTTTAGGTATACAATGCGCTCCTTGTTGCCCTTGCCCAGGATGCGAAGAGTGGAATTGTTATAGAGCACATCTGAAATGTTGATGGAAACCAGCTCAGCAAGGCGCATTCCGCAGTTGAGAAACAAGGTCAGGATACAGCGGTCACGCTCCGCGTCCGGGCCTTCTACTGCCTGCAGCAGTTCGATGCTTTGTTCGAGAGAAAGGAAATGGGGGAGCGATTTCTTTTTTTTAGGTGGGGTCAGGTTTTCTGTGGGGTTTTCTGCCAAAAGCTTTTCGTGGACGGTGAGGTATTTGAAAAAGGATTTCAGCGAGGAGGATTTCCGCTGGCGGGTGGAACTCATATTATTGCGCTCGTCTGCCACAAAATTCATAAACTCGAACAGGTCATAGGTTTTGATGTTCCGAACAAATTCCAAGCCCACGTCTTTTACGGAAACTTCTTCCAGTGGCACGCCGGGCTGTACCAAGGCCCAATTGACCTTTAAGAAACGGAACAGCGTGCGCAGATCCATGCAGTATTCATCTACAGTTTTGGCGGACAAACCTTTGATGTTGCGCAGATACATGGCGTATTCCTGAACGAGATCGGACATTTCCAGTTTGATTGAAAAACTCATGGCAAGGATTCCTTTCTGGGATTTTAGCCGGGTTTTATGGAATTTCAGAGGCACAAATATGTTTCTGCCTCCCCTGAATTATACAAAATATCAATTTTGTATAATTGCTCTTTTTGGAAAAAGCCCCTTCTTATGGTGCTGGCTCCTTCGTCCCTCCTGCGTGTTCCGCTGGGTCAGCGGCGCGCCTTCAGTCGGCCCGGGCTTCCGGGCCTCCTTGCGGTCGCTGGCCCGCGCTGGCGCGCGGGAAGGTTGAAAATAAAGCCCAGATTCCATCTTTTCCTTTCCGGGCCTTGACAAATCCCACAAGAGATAGTATTATTGTAATCACGGAAACAATCGCCAAGTCTCGGGCTTGCCTGCGGGCACCCGAGACGGGCGAGGTTTACGTACAAAACAATAAGACTGTGCTCGGCCCTGATTGTGTCACTACAAAAAGGGTAGCACAAAGGCCCCGGACTTGTCAAGCCCGGGGCCTTTTTTTGCAACAATCCTGAAAGTGTTGCAAAAAGGTTACAAAATTGTCAAAATTTGTCGCTTAGCGCATACAAGGCCGTTGTTTCCGGCCTGTCATGCCGCAAGGCTTCCTGCACCTGCTCCAAGCTCCCGCTCTCCCGGAACCTCTCCACAGCAAAGATTTTCCGGGCCGTGTGGGGCGATACATGGGCCTTTTCGGCCTGAGCCACCCTTCTCACCCAACGATACACCGTAGACCTGCTCACGGGCCTGCCAGGGGCCTTCTTGCTTTCAAAGACCAGCTCCCTCTGCCTGTCCAGCCACCAGCCCCACAAAGACGCCTTGAGATAGGCTGGCACATCCAGCACAACCGTCTTGCCCGTCTTGCGCTCCCGCACAGGGGCGCTCCAAAGCACCTGGCTAAACGTCAGGCCCAGCACGTCTGAAATCCGCAGGCCCGTTTCCAGGCTCAGCAGAAGCGCCACCTTGTACGTCTCCGGCATCTGGGAAATCAACCGCACGAACTCCCCCCTTTCCAAAAATTCAGACCGCAATTCTCCCCCCAACCTTGCGGTTGTCATATTGTCAACAAGGAAATATATTAAGTGGGCGTTTCGCCTATAGGCCGATAACGGAACTCTAACCCAGCTTCCTCTACCACCACCACCTTTCCCGGGATTTCCGCCCAGTTGTCGGCCTGGTAATAAACCAGCCGAGGGGGCCGCAAGTCTCCCCCGTGAAAGAAGTACCGCCCACCAATGCACCCTGATTCCGTAGATTTTGTAATATATTTTGTGATGTAGCGACAAACTGCTCCGTAATCTCCGGACAGCTTGACAGCAGTTGTGAAGCCATAACGCCAGTTAGATATATTGTATATGATTCTATTATCTTTCGTTTTGTGCCCACTTTCACACAGCCGAAGCCCTCCACCGTTAACCAGACCGTGAAAGTGCAACGCTCCATCCTTGTGCAGTTCTGGCACAAGGATGTATTGAAAACCATTTCGCTCCACACGGTTGGAGAGCCATTGTCCGAGCCTAAGCACACATTTTTTGTAGTCATATCGGTCTATCTCCCTCTCATCCAGCGTAAGGGTAATGAAATACTCCATGGGATTGCAGACAGCCAGCTCGAACAATTGTTTTCTTGCCCGGGCCGCAGACCTCCCAGCGCTTTCCCCCTCCGCCGATTGTTTCCGTGTTTTCTTCTTCCTGTCCCCGACTTCCTCCACAGCCAGCCGCCGAAAGATAGGACGGTTTGCGACAACGTCCTCCAGCACTTCCCCATTACAGGGGTTGATTTTCATGCGTCCGTTGCAGTAGACATCACTTTCAGTCAATAAATTTATAATGCGGTTATCCACAAGTAATTTATTGAAGGAATACTGTGCCTATTATCAAGTATAAGAAACAGCCAGAGCCAGCGAACCTCCGCCCTCCTCAGCGTCAGCACCCAAGTTGCGGGGTTTTTCCAAAAAGTCTCGCCTGCGCTCGAACCGCAATTAGCGCGCGCCCGGATATTGCGCGCTTACAAAATTGGCGTTTTGTATCATTTCGCGCATCAAGTATATGCGCGAAAAGAGACAAAACGAGAAATTTTGTATAATTGCTCTTTTTGGAAAAAGCCCCTTCTTATGGTGCTGGCTCCTTCGTCCCTCCTGGCATTAAGCCAAGGGCAAAATACCGCCTACATCTATAAGAGGATTTTGAGTCAGTTCCCAAATGGAAACGCTGCGGCTTTCGCAGAAAGCCTGGATAGCTTTCCCATCGGGATGGCTATCCAGCCTGCCGGAAACTGCCAGCACATCGGCGGAGACTTTGCCGCAGCATCCACCAATGAAGCCAGTGTCATAGCCGGGCAGCCTGATGAAGCCAGGCTGGATTTTCAGTACGGAAAATCCTTTTGCTTCCAGGGCCTTTACCATGCCTGCGTCAGCAGTGATACAAGCCTTTTCATCTATCAGTGCTGTAGAGCAAGCCGCATATCCTTGCCGCACTGGCAGCAGTTCCAGTCCCTTGGCTTGAGCCGCGTTTTGTATGCCTGCATCCAGCGTTTGGGGATTCCCCACCAGCCATTTGTCCCATACAAAGCCGTTGCACAGCACATCGCAAGGATACCAGCTTTCTGGCTGACGAATGGTTTCTTTTACAGAAAGCCCCAGGCTGGACAGCTTGTCTTGTAAAGCGCTTTTCCTTAACACAAAGGCTTCTCGTTCAAAAAGGAACACTTGCATGTCAGGATGGTATCCCAGCGGAGCGGGCAAACGGGAATCGAACAAAGTTTTAATAGGGGTAATGCCCTGCCGCTTCAGGCTGTCTGCCAGTTCTGGATATTCCCCGGAAACCAGCGCCAGCTTTGCCGGGCGGCAAGGCAGCCGCGGCGTGTGCGCGCTCATGTGGTGGCGGCCTGGAAGGCCTCCCGGATATTCCGGGCGCCGATAACCTCCAGCCCTTCCAGCTTGCTTTTGGACACGTTTTTCAGCCCATGGTAAGGCAGGATACACCTAGTGAAGCCTAGGCGGCTGATTTCCGCAATGCGCAGTTCTACGTGGCTGACGCTCCGCAGTTCTCCTGCCAGGCCAATTTCCCCGAACACCACAGTATCTTCCCGAATGGGCATGTCCTTCAGGCTGGACACCAGCGCTACAGCTACCGCCAGGTCTACAGAGGGCTGATCCAGCCGCAGGCCCCCCACCACGTTCAGGTATGTGTCTAAATTGGAAAAATAGAAGCCAGCCCGTTTTTCCAGCACAGCCAGAATCAGGGCCATGCGGTTGTTGTCAAAGCCTGTGGCCATGCGCCGGGGCGTGCCAAAGCCTGAGGTGGTGGCAAGCCCCTGTATCTCCGCAAGCAAAGGCCGGGAGCCTTCCATGACAGCGGTGACGCAGGTGCCGGAGGCATCCTTGGGCCTGCCGGACAGCATGGCAAGGGAAGGGTTCTCCACCTGCTGCAGCCCCTTCTCTCCCATATCAAACACGCCGATCTCATTTGTAGAGCCGTAACGGTTTTTTACTGCCCGCAAAATGCGGTAGGTCATCTGCCGGTCGCCCTCAAAGAGAAGGACAGCGTCCACAATATGCTCCAGTACCTTTGGCCCGGCAATGGCCCCGTCCTTATTCACATGTCCCACCACAATAACCGGGATGTCCAGGGCTTTGGCACAGCGCATCATCACGTTGGTGCATTCCCGCACCTGGGTAATGCTGCCTGGCGAGGAGGAAAGCTCTGTGTAGTTCATAGTCTGGATGGAGTCGATCATCACCAAGTCCGGCTTTTCGGCCCGGATTTGTTCCACTATGTACTGGATATCCGTCTCCGTCAGGATCATCAGGTTCGGGCTTTGCACCCCCAGCCGGGAGGCCCGCAGCTTGATTTGCCGGGCAGACTCCTCCCCGGACACATAGAGCACCCGCAGATTCTGCCCCAGATATTCGCAGATTTGCAGAAGGATGGTGGATTTGCCAATGCCGGGATCGCCGCTTATCAGCACAAGGGAGCCTTTTACGATGCCGCCGCCTAGCACCCTGTCCAACTCGGACAGGCCTGTGTGGTAGCGGTGCTCGTCTGTGGTGCTGATTTCCCCGATAGGCACTGCCCGGGAGGCCATGCCGCCTACAGCCCGCTTTACAGCCGCACGCTGGGCACTTTCCTGCTCCTTCACTGTCTCCAGAAGAGTGTTCCACTCCCCGCAGGAAGGGCATTTTCCTGCCCATTTGGGGGATTCAAACCCGCACTGGGTACACTGGTATATGACTTTGCTTTTGGCTGCCATTGCTTTTTCATTCCTTATGATATGTCAAGTGTAATAGCATTCTTTACAGCCATTATATCACATTTTTATGGATTTGCAAACTGCCCGTTGCTGCCTTGCTCCTTTCCGACATCCTGGTTTGCCTGCAAATAGTCTATCAGCCCGTTATAGATAGCCGCCGCCATTTCCTGCTGGTAAGAAGGCGTTTGCAGCTTTTCGGCCTCTTGAGGGTTTGATAAAAAGCCGCATTCTACTAAAATAGCTGGTACATGGCAGTTATACAGCAGATAAATATTTTTTTCAGCCTGCTTATTTTCCCGTTTGTTTTCAGGCTGCAAGGCGCTTACAATATTTTGCCGGACCGCCTCTGCCAGCACTCCGCTTTCTTCCCGGGCGCCGGAATAAAACACCTGGGTACCGCTGTACTTGCTTTCGGAAAAGTGGTTCTGATGGATGCTGATGAGAATGCACTCTCCTGTTTCCTCCACTATGCGCAGACGCTTTTTTGTGTCAGAGCGCTTTCTCTCGGCAATGCTGCCAAGGCTTTGATCCCCTACGGCGCTGTCGGTGTCCCGGATCATGATGACATTGAAATTATTCTGCTTTAAGTGCTTCTCCAGCTCCAGGGCAATGGCTAAATTGATATCCTTTTCCACCGCCCCGTTTATGCCTACGGCTCCGCCGTCTTCGCCGCCATGGCCCGCGTCCACTACAATGGTTCCTTTTTTCTGGAAAAAATCGGCGTGGAAGGACACCACGCCAAAAGCTTCCATGGTTTGTATACCGAAAAGCGCCAGCGCCCCGCAGAATAACACCCAAAATGCCAGCTTCCGTTTCATGCCTTCTCCCCTTTGCCTTGTAGGTTTCACAGTCTTTCCATACAAGCTATGCTGGGAATATTTTTCCTATTCTTTCTTTTCAAAAATCCAGAAGAGGAAAAAAGAAAAGCGCCAGCCTTGCGGGGTTGGGCGCTTTCTTAGAGCGTATCCAACATAAGTTGAATATGTAGATTTTCAAGGGGATTTTGTGGGATTCAAGGCAGGAACCGCAAGAAAGGCTGTCGCCTTCCGGCTCTGCAATTATCCATACCATTCCTCAGGAACTGCTTGTGCGTCCAGGAAAAGATCGGGATTTTTTTCCAGCAGTGCGCAGGCAGTTGCCCGCATCTTACGGGCGTTGCCGATGATGCATTTGGCATCTCCAAACGTGCCATACCGGATGGCTCCATGCTTCAAAAATGGCTTTTCCAGCTTGTCATAGTTTTCAGAAACGTCCCCGGCAGGGCAGTAATGAAACCGCGCGTCTGTGCGGTATTCTTCGCCCTGAGGCCCTATAATAGTGATGGGCCGGGTTTCCTCTGTAAGGCGGTTTGGAATGCCTTCCCACTCCTCTACGCCATGAATAAAGGTGTTGGAGCGCAGGGTGCAGCCTAAAAAGAGAATGTCCGCGTCCAAGTCCAGCAGTCTGCCCCAGCAGCCATCACGGGGGCAGGGGCTGTGGGCCTGTTCCTCGCCGGCTGTGTAGGCCGCGGCACCCTTTCCCAGGGCGGCTACTGAATGGGTGGGATGCAGGGAGCGCACCACGCCGGGCCTGTGCCGGAAAAGCTCGGGCAGGATGCCTACGCAGGAGGGAAGCGTGCGGGAGTCGAACACAGTCTGCTCCTTGCCTTGCCCAATGTATTTCCAGGTGTGGGTGGGAAAAATGAGCAGCCCCTCCCCCATGTACTGGCACCAAGCGTCCAGGACTGTATCCGCACCGCCCTCTACTGGGCCGATGGCCTTCATGGAGGAATGGATGAGCAAAGCGCCTTGGGGGTTGACACCCATGTTTTTAATGTCTGCCAGCAAATCGCTTTTTGTATACATTTTAATCGCCCTGCGATACAGGCTGTGCCCGGTATCGTTCCTTTCTCGCGTTTTTTCGCACCTATTATTTCCTGTCCAAGAAGCCTTCCCTTTCCAGCCACGCCGCCGAATCTGCCAGGGCCTGCGAGGTTTTCACTTCCAGCACAGCCCGGCAGTTTCTCTCAGCGGCAAGAGCCAGGTGCCAGGGCAAATCAATTTTCCCTGTGCCCAAGGGCAGGTGGTTTTTTCCACCGATTGCGTCATGAATGTGGAAATGATGCAGCCGTTCTTTATGTGCAAGGAAAAAGGGCCTGTCCACGTCCCCGGCGCTGTGGTTATGGCCGATATCGAAGGTCAGCCCAAAGAGCGGGCTTTGGAGGAACAGCTCCAGGGCCTCTTGGAGGAAGGGTTTGTTAAAATTCCCGGTATTCTCCAGGCAGATGGAAACCGCCCCTTCTGCGGCTTCCTCACACCGGGCAATGGCCTCTGCCAGCCGCCCCAGGAAATGTTCCCGGTACATTTCATAGAGATACGCCTTTTTCCCAGGCAGGGTAAAGTATACGCCTTCTGACAGGTGCATGTTTAAGACAGGGATGTGCAGCTTACGGGCAAAGGAGATAGTTTTCAACAGGGTGTCCAGGTACGCCTGGGCCACAAGGGGGTTGAAATCACACAGATCCAACTTTTCGTCCAGGTGTATGGTGAAATAAACCTGATACCTGTCTGCCACGCTTTGCAGCAAGGGCATGTCCCACTGCTGGTACTGGGGCAGGTTCATGTTCAGTTCGACAAAGCCAAACCCTAAATGGCTGCACAGGGCCGCAGCGCTCTCCGGATCCGAGGCTTCCAGCAGGGTGGGTATTCCCCATTCTTTTACCGGCACTGCTCCCACTCCTCCCGGGTGATGCCATAAACCTTCGTGATGGTGTTCACATCGTCCTCAAACTCTTCTAACAGGCGCATGCCGTTAGCCATAGCAGTGGAATAAGAGCCGATGTTCGTGTATTTCATGTAGGAAAAAAGCATGTTAAAAGGGGTGTTTTCAAAGGCCCAATCCCGGCAGGCCCGGGCAGCCTCTTTGGCATAACCTTTGCGCTGCTGATCTTTGCGGATGTGGTAGCCAATCTCAGGCTTTATCTTACTGCCGATGTTCTGCATGGTCAGGCCGCAGTCACCGATTACTTCCCCCGTCTCTTTCAAAACCACTGCCCATAGGCCAAAGCCAAAAATCTGATACCGCTCCATGTTCCGCTGGATCCATTCCCTGACCCGCTTTTCATCGAAGGTATAGGGGTAGTGCTGCATGATATCCCTATTCCCCCAAACCTTGTACAGGGCATCAAAGTCGCTGGGAACCATCTCCCGCAGGATAAGGCGTTCTGTTTCCAACTGCATAAGCTTTACACGCTCCTTTCGCAAAACAGGGGTTTCATTTTCGGTTCGGCTTCCGCTTGATTGTCAACAGCCGCACGTAATCGTCCAGCAATTCTGTGCTTTCAGGCTCAAACATAACCCATTTTCCGTCATGGAAAGTCTGCGCCTTTGCGTATGCTGTTTGTATCTGTGCAGGGAAGCTGTCTTGAAGTGCCTCAAATTTATCCCGCTCGGCCTTGCCAAAAATTACCATGAACCCTGCACAGCCTTCCCGGGCGTATAAGGCGCACAGGGTCTTGCCGCCCCTGCGGTACTTATATTCATATTGCCAGTTTTTGCCGCCTGTGTTCCAAAGCCGCTCCATTTCGTATTTCGCGTCAATTGCGGCGCACAAGCCCGTCCACACCTCATACAGCGCTGGCCCAAGCAATGCCGCCAGTTCTTCCCTGTCCGGGATATTTTCCAGCATAAAGCTTCCACCTTTACAGAAAATGAGAAACGCTATGGACATCTATCCATAGCGTTTCTGGAGGTGACACCCGGATTTGAACCGGGGAATGAAGGTTTTGCAGACCTTTGCCTTACCACTTGGCTATGTCACCAATGTTTAGGAAAAGACGCTCCAAGAAAGAAGCGTCTTTTCACATCTTGTGGAGCGGACGACGAGGCTCGAACTCGCTACCTCCACCTTGGCAAGGTGGCGCTCTACCAGATGAGCTACGCCCGCAAATGGTGCCTCCGATCGGAATCGAACCAATGACACGGGGATTTTCAGTCCCCTGCTCTACCAACTGAGCTACAGAGGCAAATATGGCGACCCGGAACGGGCTCGAACCGTCGACCTCTAGCGTGACAGGCTAGCGTTCTAACCAACTGAACTACCGGGCCAGATTACCTAAGTAAAACATGTGTATGGTGGGGACAATAGGACTCGAACCTATGACCCCCTGCTTGTAAGGCAGGTGCTCTAACCAGCTGAGCTATGCCCCCATCTCCCACACATCCTAAGTACCGCTTAAGCGGCGCTTGCGCTGTCTACCAGCGACGCTCTATATATTACAGGATTTTCCGTCAAATGTCAAGGGGTTTTTCAAAATTTATTTTTCTTTTTTTAAACTGCCTGCCGCCTGCTCTGCCAGGGACTCTAGTTCCTCTTTTGTAAAGTAATATTTCCGGCTGCAATACTGGCATACAGTTTCCACCCTGCCCTGGCTGTCCAAAGGAAGGGTACGGATTTCCTGAGGGCCTAAGGTCAGAAGGCCCTTTGCAAAACGCTCTTTGCTACAATTGCACACATAGTGTATCTGAAACTCGTCTAAAACCTCCATGGCAAAGCCGTCCAGAGCCTTCTGGCACATTTCCTCCAGGGAAAGCCCCTTTGCCAGCATGGTGGTTACGGAATCCAGCTTGGCGATATTGGCTTCCAGTTGCTTTACAGCGGCTTCCTCTGCCCTGGGCAGCACCTGAATCAGCAGCCCGCCGGAAAGCAGCGCCCCGCCCTTTTCCCTGTCCACCAGCACGCCTAAGGCGCACACTGTGGGCACCTGCTCGCTGATGGCATAATACTGGGTGATGTCCTCGGCTATTTCACCGCTTACAAGGGCTGTCTGCCCGATATAAGGGTCGCCCTCCCCTAAGTCGCGTATAACTGCCAGGCGGCCTTCATGGCCTACGCCGCCGCCCACATCTATTTTTCCATCCTGGCGGATGGGCAGTTCCACCTGAGGGTTGTCCACATAGCCGCGCACGTTGCCCCGGCTGTCTGAAAGGGCTGCAAGGGTGCCTAAAGGCCCCCCGCCGTTTACCTTCAGGGTTAGGGTGGCATTATCCTTTTTCAGCATGGCGCCCATAAGGGATGCGCCTGTCAGCAGCCTGCCTAAAGCCGCGCAGGCTGTTTTGGAAAGCCCGTGGAGCTGCTGGGCTGTGTATACAAGCTCTGTGGAGTCGATAGCGGAAGCCATCAGGCTCCCATCGGAAGTGATGGTGCGGATAATCCTGTCCATATGGTTTGGGTTTTCTCCCCTCATTTCAATTTTTGCGCGGCAAACACCAGCCGCTGGCTGTCCTCCCGGGGCGGCTGAAACGTTAGCTCGTCATACACCTGGATATTTCCGAAACCTGCCTTTCCCAGCATGGCAAATACTTCTTCCAGCGGGTAGGCAGACTCGGAAAAGTGCTCCCGGCTGCGGCGGTACAGCTTCCCCTCCCGCTGGAAAAAATCCAACTGGATGTCCACACGCCCAGAGCCTGGGATGCAGCGGTTCTGCCATACACAGTAGACCTGCCCTATATCATAGACAAAGGTATTGTTCCCCAGCACCTTTTCGTGTTTGTAGAGGGTGTTCAGGTCAAATAAAAAATACCCTCCGGGATTCATAAAAAAGGAAACCCTGCCAAAGGCCTGCTGCATCTCTTCCCTGCCGCTTAAATGGTTCAGGCTGTCTAAAGAGCAGATAACCGTATCCACTGTCCCGTACAAGTCCATTTCCTGCATTTTCTGGCACAGAAACAGGATGTCCGCCCCTGCCTGGGCGCATTTCATCCGGGCCTCTGAAAGCATCTCCACAGAAGCGTCTATGCCGTATATATCCACGCCCCTGCGGAACAGCTCCAGAGTCAGGGAGCCTGTGCCGCAGGCCAAATCCAATGTAAGGCCGGGCGTATGCCCCAGCCGCTCTAAGAGGGAAAGGAAATATTCCGCCCGCTCCTTATAGCCCACGTTGGCGGTTAGGGCATCGTAAAACTGGGCAAAAACCGCGTAGCTTCCCATAGGCTTATTCCTGCTTCCTCTCTTTTCCCAGCCGGCTGAACACCAATTCATAGCCGTCGCTGCCGTAATTCAGAGAACGGTTTACCCGGCTGATGGTGGCGGTGGAAGCTCCTGTTTTTGCCACAATGTCGCTGTATACCTGCTTGTCGCTGAGCATCTTTGCCACAGCCAGACGCTGGGACATGGATTTCAGCTCTGGCACTGTACACAGATCGTCAAAAAAGCGGTAGCACTCCTCCGGCGTTTCCAGCGACAGCACTGCCTGGAAAAGAAAATCTATGTTACCGTCCTGCAATTTCGCGTTCATCTCTGCGCCGTCCTTTCTTTCCATGAAAAATTTTAAAACCCGCAGGCTTTCTGCGCCCGGTATGTTCTTATCTCCCTGTTTTCACACGGTTCCCACTGGTTTATCATTTTAACACAGAAAAGCAGAAAAGTAAAGTTCAAAGTCTGTGGATTTTATGGCATCAGGACAAAACCCGCTCCAGCTCCCGCAGGCTGCGGATAATATAGGCAGGTGCAATGTCCTGAGGCGGCTGCTTTCCTCTGGGATTATACCAGCAGGCGGGCATCCTGGCAGCCACAGCGCCTGCAATATCGCTGGAAAGGGAGTCGCCCACCATCAGGCAGTCCTCCGGGCTGCACCTAAGGGATACGAGCATTTCTTTAAAAAATGTCTTTCCCGGCTTGATACAGCCTATTTCCTCGGAAATGAACACAGCCTCCGTATAAGGCAGGAGTTTTTCCACTCGGGGCCTTTGCACCCGGGTGACGCCGTTAGTGGCCAGCACCAGCTTATGGCTTGCGGAAAGCTGCCTGAAGATATCAAAGGTATCCTCTTCCATAAAATCGCAGGACAAGGCTACATGCTTCAGGTAACATTCCACCAGTTCGTCTATATCCCCGCCCCACCCCAGGGTCTGTGCGAGGCATGTAAAATGCCGCTGGAGATACGCATAATAATAGCGGTGGTAATTTGCCTGGATGTCTTGATTCGAGGTATTGTCCAAGCCAAACTCGTCCCAGATTTTCCAGCTTAATTTTTCATCTAAAGAAATATATTCCGGCGTATACGCGGCGTTAAGCTTCTCCGCAATGGCTTTTTGGGCGCAGGCATAGGCACGTCCAAAATCTAACAGCGTGCCGTCCACATCAAAAATCAAATATCTATAGCCCATTATGCCGCCCCTTATACGTCATTGCGCACCAAGTCCTCATAGGTCTCCCCTTTGATGATGATACGGGACTCCCCTTGGGACACCATAACACAGGCTGGCCGGGGATTGCGGTTATAGTTTGAGGCCATGGAATAATTATAGGCCCCAGTGGTGAGCACTGCCAGGATGTCCCCTTCCTCTGGGCGCTGAATAGGCGTGTGCTCCTGGATCAGATCGCCGCTCTCACAGCATTTTCCTGCCACTGTGGCAATGTAATCCGCAGGCGCGTTTGCTTTATTGGCAAGCAGGCAGGTGTAATCGGCCTGATAGAGGGCATAGCGGGGATTCTCAAACATGCCCCCGTCAATGGAAACATAATTGCGCACACCGGGAATCTCCTTGATGGCGCCCACAGTATACAAGGTGATGCCTGCTTCCGCCACCACAGATCGGCCTGGTTCAATGTAAATTTCAGGTTGGTCAAGGCCTAAATCTTTACACTTCTTGTGTACCATCTGGGACACAGCCTCCATATAGCTTTCATAAGGCAGGGCGTCATCCCGCTGGGTGTAGCGCACCCCAAAACCGCCGCCCAGGTTCAAATGCTCCAACTCCACGCCAAACTGGGACTTTACCTGCCCGAATAACTCCAGCATGACTTCAGCGGCGTGTACAAAAGGCTCCACTTCAAAAATCTGGGAGCCGATGTGGCAGTGCAGCCCCTTTAAGCTTACATGCTCCAGGGAAAGGCTTTGGCGCACCGCCTCCAGGGCTTCGCCGCTTGCCAAGTCGATGCCGAATTTGGAATCAATCTGCCCGGTGCGGATAAAGTCGTGGGTGTGGGCATCTATGCCCGGCTTGATACGCAGGGAAATGTTGACCACAGCGTTATTGCCCTCCGCAATGCGCTCTACAAGCCGCAGTTCGGAAAAGCTGTCCACCACAATGTCTCCCACGCCGTTTTCAACGGCAAAGGCTATCTCTCCGGCAGACTTATTATTCCCCTGGAAATGGATATGCTGGGGCAGCACTCCTGCTTGCAGGGCTGTGTACAGTTCACCGCCGGAAACCACTTCCACGTCCAGGCCTTCGCTTACCACAATACGGTAAATTTCCTTGCAGCTAAAGGCCTTGCTGGCATAGATAGGGCGGCCATGGCCCCCATAAAATTTCTGGAAGGATTGCACATAGCTTTTGCAAACCCGGCGTACTTCGTCCTCGCTCATCACATAAAGGGGTGTGCCATACTGCCCGGCAAGCTCTACGGCATCACATCCGCTGATAGCCAGCCGTCCCCTCTCGTTTATTTCAAGGCAGGGAGAAAGCAATCTCATCATCCTTTCGCACAATCAAAAATTACATGTCCGCATACGTCTCTACAGCCTTTGCAATCAGTTCCCGCACCTCTTCCAGCCCGGCTCCTTTTACCGCGGAGAAAGGATAAAAAGGAATGCCCAGAGGGGCCAGCAAATCAGAAAAAAGCTGGGTTTGAGACGTTGTCTCCCCTTTATTCAGCTTGTCGGACTTAGTGCAGACCACAGCAAAAGGCGCACCCATTCCCTGCAGGAAATCTATCATCTGCAGGTCATTGGCAGAGGGCTTGTGGCGCATGTCGATAAGCTGGATAACCAGGGCAATTTGGCGCTGCTGGGCAAAATATCCCTCCACTAGGGAGGCCCAGCGCTCTTTTTCGCTTTTAGAAACCTTTGCATACCCATAGCCGGGCAAGTCCACAAAACGGCAATCCATCAGACGGTAAAAATTGATGGTGGCGGTTTTACCCGGCGTGGCACTCACCCGGGCAAGGGCCTTGCGGTTCACCAGACGGTTTAAAAGGGAGGATTTCCCCACGTTGGACTTGCCGGAAAATACGATCTCTGGTAAATTGGAGGCGGGCAACTGGTCTTTGCGTCCTGCTGCAAATTCAAATTCTACATGTTGAAAATCCACTGGTAAGCTCCTTTACTTTACACTCTGGCAGGCTCTACATAGTGGTCAGCGGGAGCTGGGTGCAGGGGGATTTCCTCGGAAATGGCCTGTCCCTCCGGCTGGATGGGCCGGGGCATACACTGTAAAGCGTTTTCCAGTACGGTATCTACTCGTTTTACTGGGATAAAGCATACATTTTTCTTTACAACTTCATCTATTTCTGCCAGATCCGGCACATTGTCAATGGGAATAAGCACAGTCTTTATGCCGTTTTTATAGGCTGCCATGGCTTTTTCCTTCAGGCCGCCGATGGGCAGCACGCGGCCCTGTAAAGTGATTTCCCCTGTCATGGCTATATCCCGCCGCACAGGTATGGCGGTTAAGGCCGAAGTGATAGCAGTGGCCATGGCGATGCCGGCAGAAGGGCCGTCTTTGGGCACTGCGCCCTCCGGAGCGTGAATATGTATATCACACTTTTCATAAAATTTGGGAGAAATGCCCAAAGCGCCGGCCCGGGTGCGGATGCAGGTGATGGCCGCGTTGGCGGATTCCTTCATCACATCCCCCAAAGAGCCAGTAAGCTGGATTTTGCCTGTGCCTTCCATAACAGCCACTTCCAGGGGCAAAAGCTCCCCTCCCACGCTGGTCCAGGCCAGCCCGTTGACAAGGCCCACCATATTTTCACTGGGCAGGCGATCCTGGGTATATTTCCGGGGGCCGAGCAGCTCTTCCAGATCTTCGGGCTTTACAGAAACGCTGGAAAACTCCGGATCCAGCACAATTTTTTTAGCTGTTTTCCGGCAGACGGAAGCAATGGTGCGCTCCAGTGTGCGCACGCCAGCCTCCCGGGTGTAGCCTTCGATGATCTGCCGGAGGGCCGCTTTGCTGAACTTTAACTGCCGGGCCTTAATGCCATGCTTTGTAAGCTGCTTTTTCACCAGATGCTTGGTAGCAATATTTAACTTTTCCTCCAGCGTATAGCTGCCCAGCTCGATAATATCCATACGATCATACAGCGGGCCGGGGATGCGGGAGGCATCGTTTGCCGTGGTGATAAAAAGCACATGGCTCAAGTCAAAGGGCATGTCAATATAATGGTCGGTAAACTCCCCGTTCTGCTCCGGATCCAACACCTCCAGCAAGGCGGAAGCGGGATCCCCCTTGAAGTTCGTACCCAGTTTGTCAATTTCGTCCAGCAGGATAAGGGGGTTGTTCACTCCTGCCTGCTTCACAGCGTTGATAATACGGCCAGGCATGGAGCCTACATAGGTTTTGCGGTGACCCATGATTTCTGCTTCATCGCTGACGCCTCCCAAGGACACCCGCACATATTTGCGTCCGGTGGCCCGGGCAATGGAACGGGCGATGGAGGTTTTGCCCACGCCCGGAGGACCAACCAGGCAGATGATCTGTCCATTTTGTAAAGGCGCAAGGCTTTTCACTGCCAGGATTTCAATAAACCGCTCCTTGACTTTTACAAGCCCATAATGATCCTGATCCAGAATCCGCTGGGCGCGGGTTAAATCCAGCTTTTCCTTGGAAGATTTCCGCCAGGGCAGCTCCAGGCAGGTGTCCAGATACAGCCGGATGACACTGGCCTCGTGGGAGCCGGAGGGCATATGGTACAGCTTATTGCATTCCTTTAGAAGCTTTTCCTCGCAGACCTTGGAAAGCTGCAGGGCGCGCACCTTTTTCCGAAGTTCATCTGACTCCTGCTGAGGGTCGTCCTCTTCCCCCAGTTCATTGGCAATGGCCCGCATCTGTTCCTTTAAGAAATATTCCCGCTGGTTTTCATCCATCTGGGCCTGGGCCTTCTGATTGATTTCATTTTCTACAGCCAGAATCTGGATTTCCTCGGTCAGCACGTCAATCAGTTTCTGCATACGCTTTAGGGGCCGCAGCTCGTCTAAAATATACTGCTTGCGCTCGAAGTCGATGGAAATGTTGGAGGCAATGTAGTCCGCAAGCCTGCCGCAGTCCTTTTCCTGGAGCACGCCCAGCAGCACATCCGGGGGCACATGCTTGAACAGGCGCAGGTATTCGTCAAAGCGCTCGTGGATAATGCGGATGAGGGCTTCAGACTTGTAGGACTTTTTATAGGTGAGCATAGGGCATTTCACAATGTTCCCCAGCAGATAAGGCTCTTCCTGCACAAAAGAGGTGATTTCCCCCCGGCACAGCCCCTCTACATGAAGCTTTGCCCCTTCTTCTGAGTGGTGTACCACCTGTTTGATGCGGGCAATGACGCCTACCCGGTACAGGTCATCCCCTACCGGTTCTCCATCCTCCATATGCACCTGGGAGACTAGAAAAATCAGCCTGTCATTGACGATAGATTCAGATGCTGCCAGTACGGATTTTTTTCGGGAAATGTCAAACTGCAGCATCATACCGGGGAAAAACACCAGCCCGCGCACAGCCAGAACCGGCAAAACCAAGTTGTTTTCTATCTTGCTATTTTCATCTGTAAAATTTTGCATGATGATCTCCTAAAACCAGCGAAAGACTGCGACCGGGAACCATGCCGGCAACAGCCTTTTTCGCTACCTTATTTATGATACCGAGTCTCTGCGGTCACGCCGCTTAGGCTGGGTGATTTTGATTTTAACGGGTTTTCTGTCCTTGTTGTACAGGATTTCCGGCTCCATGCCGTCCTCTACCATCTGCTTTGTAATTTTTACCTTTTCAATGGTGTAGTCGCTGGGAACCTTATACATCATGGGCATTAAAACCCCTTCCAAAATGGATCGCAAGCCCCGGGCGCCTGTTTTGCGCTCCAGAGTCTGCCTGGCAACGGAACGCAGGGCCTCTTCCGTAAACTCCAGATCCACTTTGTCAAGGTCAAACAGCTTCTGGTACTGCTTCAAGAGGGAATTTTTCGGCTCCCGCAAAATGCGCACCAGGGACTCTTCGTCCAAGCCCTCCAGGGATGTGATAACCGGGATACGGCCTACAAGCTCGGGGATAAGGCCGTATTTTACCAGATCGTGAGGGGTTACATCCTTCATCCAGTTAATGGAATCCAGTTCCTTTTTCCCATGGACTTCCCCGCCAAAGCCTAAGGTGGTGGACGCAGAGCGCTGCTGGACAATCTTTTCCAGGCCGTCAAAGGCGCCGCCGCAGATAAAGAGGATGTTGGAGGTGTCGATATTGATGGCCTCCTGCTGGGGATGCTTGCGCCCGCCTTTCGGCGGCACGCTGGCGGTGGTGCCTTCCAGAATTTTCAGCAGGGCCTGCTGCACCCCCTCGCCGCTGACATCCCGGGTGATGGAGGTGTTTTCCGACTTGCGGGAAATTTTGTCGATTTCGTCGATATAGATAATGCCCCGCTCTGCCTTGAAGATATCATAGTCTGCCGCCTGGATAAGCCGCAGCAGGATATTTTCCACATCCTCGCCCACATAGCCCGCTTCTGTCAGGGTGGTGGCGTCCGCGATGGCAAAGGGTACGTCTAAAAGCTTTGCAAGGGTCTGGGCCAGATAGGTTTTGCCCACGCCGGTGGGTCCTAAAAGCATGACGTTGCTTTTAGACAGCTCCACATCGTCATTGGAAAAATAGATGCGCTTATAGTGGTTGTAAACCGCTACGGACAAAGCGATTTTAGCGCTCTCCTGCCCCACCACGTATTCATCCAGCTTCCGCTTGATTTCCTGTGGCTTTGGCAGCAGGATGCCCACTTCCTTTTCGTCGCTTCTGCCCTTTTTCAGCCGATCCTCATCCTCTATAATGGACATACACAGCCTGACGCAAGCATCGCAGATATACACCCCGGAGCCTGCTATCAGACGGGTTGCTACAGCCTGCGGCTTTCCGCAGAAAGAACAGCAGATTTCGCTTTCATTGATTCCCGCCATCTGTCCACACCCTTTCTGTTATCTCGATTCTATAACCTTGTCGATAAGGCCGTACTCCAGTGCCTGCTGGGCTGTCATAAAGTTATCCCGCTCGGTGTCCCGCTCAATGACCTCAATGGGCTGGCCTGTGCGCTGGGACAGGATGGTGTTCAGGCGCTTCTTGGTGCGCAGGATATGGTCGGCATGGATACTGATATCCGTGGCCTGCCCCTGTGCGCCGCCGCTGGGCTGATGTATCATGATTTCGCTGTTTGGAAGGGCAAAACGTTTGCCCTTCGTCCCCGCAGCCAGCAGGAAGGAACCCATACTGGCTGCCATGCCAATGCAGATAGTAGACACATCGCACTTGATATACTGCATGGTGTCATAAATGGCCATGCCGTCGGTAATAACGCCGCCAGGGCTGTTGATATACAGGGAGATGTCCTTTTCCGGATCCTGCCCTTCCAGGTACAGAAGCTGCGCCACAATAACACCAGCAGACGCGCTGTTCACATCCTCGTTAAGCATAACGATCCGGTCATTGAGCAAGCGGGAGAAAATGTCGTAAGACCGCTCGCCCCGGTTGGTCTGTTCCACAACATATGGCACCAGGCTCATATTGATTAGCTCCTTTCCAGAGGCCCTTTTTGAAAGCAAATCACTCCAAACAGGCCTTCAGCCTAAATTAGTATGAAAGCAGGCAATAAGATTTATTCGGTTTCAGAAAAATTATGCCAGCAAAAGGCATTTCTGCCTTATTTTTCCTGTTATTCTTCCCCAGCCTCCGGCTCTTTGATGACAGCGTTGGCACGCACAAACTCTACAGCCTTCTGGTTTGCCAGGTCTGCGCTGACCATATCCATGTTCACCAGGCCCTTGACGTTCTCCAGGGGCATCCCATACGCTTCGGACAGGCGCTTCAGTTCTTCCTCGCACTCCTCATCTGTGGGCTTGATGCCCTCTAACTGTGCGATTTTTTCAAGGCCCAGCCGCACCTTTACCTGCCGGTCTGCCTGGGGCTTATACTGGGCGCGGAGATCGTCGGTGGTCATATTGGTATACTGGAGGTAAGTCTCCAGCTTCAGGCCCTGGGACTGCAGGCGCTGGGCAAAGGCGTTGATGATTTCATCTACCTCGTTTTCTACCATCTCATCCGGGATTTCCGCCTGCACCTTTTCAATAACCGCGTCAATAAGCTGGTTCTCCACATCGGCATCCGCGGCCTTTTCCCGGCGCTCCAGCAGCTTCTTTTCAATATCCTTCTTATATTCCTCCAAGGTGTCAAATTCGCTGACATCCTTTACAAATTCATCGTCTACCTCGGGCAGTTCCTTTGTCTTTAACTCATGCAGCTTGATTTTGAAAACAGCCGCCTTCCCTTTCAGCTCTTCAGCATGGTAATCCTCCGGGAAGGTTACGTTTACGTCAAAATCCTCCCCTGTGCTGTGGCCCACGATCTGATCCTCAAAACCGCGGATAAACTGCCCGGCACCCAAGGTCAGCTCGTAGTTCTCCGCCTGGCCTCCGTCAAACTGCTTGTCATCTACATAGCCGTCAAAGTCGATTACAGCAATGTCGCCGTTTTCCGCCGCGCGGCCTTCTACTGTGATCATCCGGGAATTGCGCTCCCGAACCCGCTCCAGCTCGCTATTGATGTCCCCTTCTGTTACCACAACAGGCTCCCTGGTGACTTCAATGCCCTTGTACCCTTCAATGGAGGCCTCAGGCTTTGTGACAACCGTCAGCGTACACTGCACGCCAGCCGCCTTGCTGATTTCGTCGATTTTAAAGTCTCCAATGCTGACTACCTCCAGCTTGGACTGGTCGATGGCTTCCATGACGATGGAGCGGTACAGCCGGTCAACAGCGGCGTCAAAGAACACTTCTTCGCCGTAATACTTTTCTACAAAAGCCCGGGGCGCCTTGCCTTTGCGGAAGCCGGGGATATTCAGCTTTTTGCTTTCCGACTTGAACACAGCGTCCAGGGTCTTGTTAAATTCCTCGGGGGTGACCTCAATCTGCAACTGGTATTTGTTGGTTTCCACGTTGTTGGTAGCTTTTAAATTCATTTTACTTTTTCCTCTCACAATAGACTTAGCCGGGCGTTTTGACTTCATACCAGAAACGGGACGGGCCGCCTGGTATCCTGGTAAAATTTAAGTATTGCAAAATAGCCGCTTGTGAATATTATAGCATAGACAAGCGCAGGAATCTATATCTGGACTGCAAATTCTTGCAGGAAAATCGTGAAAAATTCGGTTTTTTCACATAAAATTTGCCGTTTATGGGATGAGTACAGGGGCGAAGTTTACATAATCGCAAGAAATCAAATGCATCTCCACACCCCGGTAGCTGCCTGCCAGAACTTTTTTGGCGGCATACTGCCCATGGATATGGCCAAAATAGCAGTGGCGGATCTGGTTTTCCCAAAGGATTTCCAGCAGTTCCCGGCACTCCATATTATCATATACCGGCGGGTAATGGAGGAAAGCCACCAGCTCTCCCCCCAGGGTCTTTGCCTGTTCAATGGAGGACAAAAGCCTGCCTGCCTCCCGGCTGACAATTTTTCTGTCTTCCTCGGTTTCCGAGTTATAGAGCCATCCCCGGGTGCCGCAAATGGCTTTATCGCCTACTCTGTAGGCGCAGTTATGCAAAATGTGCAAGGTATCCCAGCCGTTTTCCAGGAAAAAGCGGTCTATTTTGTTCCGGGTAGACCACCAGTAATCGTGATTGCCTTTTAGGAGCAGCTTTTGCCCGGGCAGGGAATTGATAAAGGCAAAATCCTTGCCGGTATCTTCCAGCTTCATGGCCCAGGAAATATCCCCGGCAATGACCACCGTATCTGTTTCAGCCACTGTGCCCCGCCAGTTTTCCTCCAGGCGCTGCACATAATCCTGCCAGCCTCGGAAAACGTCCATGGGTTTGTCTGTCCCCAGGGACAAATGCAGATCTGCTATTACAAATAAAGCCATTTTCCCACGTTCCCGTGATACAGACAGTCCCGTATCTTCCTTTCTTGATAATCTTACCCTATCCCCAGCATACGGCGTACAGCGGCAGCCGTTTGCTCTTTCGGGACGATTTCTGTAAAGCGTATTTCCTTGTCACGCAGAGCAAGAAGCTGCCGGGGGGCGCTGGTGCGGGTCAGTTCCTCCAGCCGGCGGAGGTTTTCAAATTCTTCCGTCGTTTCAAGGGGTTCCAAAGCGCCCAGCACATGCTGTGTAAATTTATAAGGACTGGCAGTGGAGGCGATAATGGCAGGCGTTTCCCCGTCCCCAGTTTCCTCTATATACTGCCGGTACACGTCTAAGGCCACTGCTGTGTGGGTGTCACAGAGATAGCCTTCCTGCTCCCAGATGCGGCGCACTGTTTGGGCTGTGGCCTCCTCATCGCAGAAGCCGCCATAGAAAAGGGCTTGCAGCTTTTCCTTTACCAGCGGGCTGACTTCATACACGCCCTTTTGGGCAAGTTCCTCCATCCAGCCGGTTAAAGCCTGGCTGTCTTCCCCGGACAGAGCGTACAGCAGCCGCTCCAGGTTGCTGGAGATAAGGATATCCATGGAAGGCGAGGAGGTGGCGAAAAACTCCCGGCGGCGGTCATATGCGCCTGTGCGGATGAAGTCTGCCAGCACCTTGTTGCGGTTGGAGGCGCAGACAAACTTTTTTACGGGAAGGCCCATGCGGCTGGCATAATAAGCCGCCAGAATATTGCCAAAATTCCCGGTGGGCACCACAATATTTATCGGCTCTTCCAGGGAAGATATGCGGCCTGTGCGGTGCAGTTCCAAATAAGAATAGAAATAATAGACAATCTGCGGCAGCAGGCGGCCCCAGTTGATGGAATTGGCGCTGGAGAACAGCATTCCCTTATCCAAAAGCGCCTGCTTCATGCCTTGATCGGTAAAGATGGTTTTTACTGCGGTTTGCGCGTCGTCAAAGTTCCCCTCTATGGCGCAGACACCCACGTTTTCCCCTTCCTGGGTGGCCATCTGGCGCTTCTGCATAGGGCTGACCCCGTCTTTGGGATAAAACACCATGATTTTCGTGCCCGGCACGTCCTTAAAACCCTCTAACGCAGCTTTGCCCGTATCTCCGGAGGTGGCTACCAGGATGACGGCTGTTTTCCCTGCCGCTGATTTCCCCATGGATTTTGTGAGGAAATGGGGCAGGATTTGCAGTGCCATGTCCTTAAAAGCGCAGGTGGGGCCATGCCACAGCTCTAATAGATGTTCATTGCCTGGGGAATTCGGCAAGGGGACAAGCTTTACAGGTTCACCTCCCCCGAATTTGCCGGGGGCATACGCCTTTTCCACGCACTCGTCCAGTTCTTCCGGAGAAAAATCTGTTAAAAATTCCGCGAAAACAGCCTTTGCAAGGCTTCGGTAATCCATATCCCGCCATAAAGGCAGCTTTTCTTTCACCTGCGGCAGGCATTCTGGCACGAACAGCCCGCCTTCCTCTGAGATTCCCTGGGCTATAACCTGCGAAGCCAGCAGGGAAAGCTTAGAATTCCTGGTGCTTTTATAGCGCATCCATATCACCCACACTTGTTATTTTTCATTCCCGGCATCTTGGAGGCCTGGGAAATTACACCCCAATACTATACCGCACTTTTGGCGTTCTGTCAAAGCAAATTCTGTTTTTGGAAAAAGCAGGCCCCGTTTTCATAAAAAATTTTCTTTACCAGGCTTTCCGGGTAATTGTGTTTTAAGAACAGCTCATACAGCCTGGGGACAGCCCCCAGCCCGTCTGCCATGTCTTTTGGCAGGGCCGCGCCGTCCCAGTCGCCGCCCATGGCAAGGGTGTTTTCGCCGCCAAGGGCGAGGAAGTGCTCCGCATGGCGCAAAACGTCCTCCATGGAAGCTATTTCCGGTTCATCATGCAGGAAAGCTTTATAGAAATTCAGCCCCACCAGCCCGCCGGAATCCCGTATAATGCAAAACTGCTCATCTGTCAGGTTCCGGGGATGGGAGCACACAGACTTGGCGTTGGAGTGGGACGCAGCCAAAGGCTTTTGGGAAATCTCTGCAACATCGTAAAAAAGCGCCGGGCTTGCGTGGGAAAGATCTATCACAATGCCGGCTTCCTCCAGGCCCTTCACAGCCTGCCTGCCAAAATTTGAAAGCCCGGTATTGCCTTCTGCCCCCACGCCCCGGCCCAATTCATTTTCCCCGTTCCATGTCAGCGTACACATTTTCACGCCCCTGTCCCGGAAAGCCTGGATGTTCTCCAGCTTTCCCCCCAATGCCGCGCCGTTTTCCACTGTCAGTACAGCGGCGTGCTTTTTCTTTGCGGCAGCCTGGGCCAAGTCTCCGGGCTGCCGGCAGACAGAAAGCGGCTCTCGGTTTGCCGCTGCCTCCTCCTGAAAGCGGTCTGCAATTTCGCAGAACCGCTGGAAAGCAGCGTCCCCCCGCAGGTTGTCTGGGATCCACACCGCATAGCACTGGGCATAAGTTTCCATGGCCTGCGCCTTTTGCAGGTTTACGTGGAGATCGTTTTCCTTCAGGTGCTTGTCGTGCAGGAAGCACTCTGTCATGGTGTCGCAGTGCAGGTCGAAATAACGCAAGGATATCCCCTCCTTATGCTGTAAAAGCATTTTCCAGATACTCCATTTTTACTATCCGCCCTGCCTGCATATACACAGCCGCCACGTCAAATCTGGGCTGCCATGGAGCCGGATTTTCCGACAGATACTGTCCTGCGGCGAGCAGAAGCTTTTTCTGCTTGCTCCGTGTTACTGCTTCCAATGGGGAAACCATGCTTCCCGCTTTGCGGGCTTTCACCTCTACAAAGAGGATCCATCCGTCCTTTTGGGCGACAATATCTATTTCCCCTAAGCGGGTGCGGTAATTCCGCTTAAGAATTTTGCAGCCCTCTTCCGCTAACCGCTGGGCAACGAAATCTTCTGCAAGCTTCCCCAAGCTGCCGGACTGCTTCTTCTCCATAGCTGTTCCTATTTCTCTCCCAGGTTTTTCAGAAAGCTTTTTCTATGTACTGGCAGCACCCCATAGGCCTTAATGGCCTCATAATGGGCCTTTGTGCCGTATCCTTTGTGCTTGGCAAAGCCATATTGGGGATATTGTGCATCCATCTGGCACAGCACCCTGTCCCGGCTTACCTTGGCTAAAATAGAGGCTGCCGCAATGCTGGCAGACCTTGCGTCCCCTTTGACAATGGTTTCCCCGGGGATGGGCAGGGGCGGCATGCGGTTGCCATCCACCATAGCCCAGTCCGGCGGGAGCTTCAGGGCTTCTACAGCCCGGGCCATAGCCTGGAAAGTGGCCCGCAGGATATTGAGACGGTCAATTTCCTCCTCGTTTGCCCAGCCGATGCCATAGGCCAGTGCCTTTTGGGTGATGAGGAGGAAAAGCAGTTCCCGTTTTTTTTCTGTCAGCTTTTTGGAATCATCCAGCCCGGGGAGTTCGCAGTCCACAGGCAGGATAACGGCGGCGGCGCACACAGGCCCCGCTAAAGGCCCCCGCCCCGCTTCATCTATGCCGCAGACAGCCCGGCATCCCTGGGATATTGCCTGCTTTTCATAGGCGTACCAGTCCACTGCCCTTTCCTCCTTTATCCGTTGTTTTCAAGCGGGTTCTAAGGTTATGGGGCCAAGCTTTCCGCCCCGGTATTCGTCCAGCAGGGTGATGGCGGCCCGTTCGGTGTTGATTTCCCCGCCGGAAACCAGCATGCCCCTGTTGCGCCCAATGCGCTCTAACAGCTCATATCCCTGCAGAGGTCTTTGGGGATCAAGCTGCAGCTTGTACCGCTGCTCCAGGCATTTGGGATAGCGGGTTTGCAAAAGCTCCAACAGGCGGCAGGCAAGGCCCTCCAAGTCCAGGATTTCGTCTTTCACAGCCCCTGTAAAGGCTAGATGCTCCCCTACAATGGGATCTTCAAATTTGGGCCAGAGCACTCCTGGGGTATCCAAAAGCTCGAAGCCCCTGCCTACGGCGAACCAGCGGTTTTGCCGGGTGACGCCGGGCTTGTCCCGCACCTCGGCTTTCCCGCCGCCTTTGCCCATTATGCGGTTGATAAAGGAGGACTTGCCCACATTGGGCACCCCCAGCACCATCACCCGGATGGGCCTGCCCACCATGCCTTTGCGCTCCCAGGCGGCAATCTGCTCTGCCAGCACCTGGCGCGCCCCATTGTAAAAGGCAGGGATGCCCTTGCCCGTTTTGCTCTCAATGGGAATGGCCTTCAGCCCCTGCTGCTGATAGCGGGCCACCCATTTAGCCGTTTCGCTGGGATCTGCCATATCGCTTTTATTTAAAAGTACCACGCGGGGCTTGGATCGGATAATATCCCGCAGTACGGGGTTTGAACTGCTTTGGGGAATGCGCGCGTCTAAAATTTCCGCCACAACGTCCACCAGCTTTAAATCTTCCGCGATTTTCCGGCGGGTTTTCGCCATATGGCCCGGAAACCACTGTACTGACATCACTTCGCCCATCTGCGTTCTCCTTTCTGCTTTGTAAAGCCAAACTGCCTTACAAGCTGTCCATAAAAGGTACAAGTTTGTTTCTATGCCGGGTATGCGCCTCAGGAGGGCCTGCCCAGCTTGGAGAAGGGATAGAGGTTAAATACCACCTTCCCCAGTATGTTCCGGTGATCCACCATGCCTACAGAGAGAAAGCGGCTGTCTGTGGAATTGCCCCGGTTGTCCCCCAGCACAAACACGCAGTTTTCCGGCACAGTCTGGGGAAAATCCAGCACCTGCCCGGGGGCGTCCGGCACAAAGGTGATGCCGTTTTCCAGGCCAAAGGCTTCTCCCTTTACAGGCGTGCCGTCAACAGTCAGCTCTCCTGCCGCCAGGTCGAAATCTACAACCTGCCCTTCTGTAGCAACCACCCGCTTGATAATGGGTTCCTGCAGGGCATGGACGATAATAACTACATCCCCCCGGCCTATCTCTCCTGCAAAGCCGGAAACCAGCACCCGATCCCCATGTTGGTATGTCGGCTCCATGGAGCGCCCATCAACCGTAATAACCCTTGCCGCAAAGGTGAATACTATGGACACCAACATAATGGCAAACACGATAGTTTCCACCCATTCCAGCACAGAACTGCAAAAAGCTTTCTCCTGCTGTTCTGGCCCTTCCATAGGCTGTAGTATATCCTCCATGAAAACCATCCTTTCCAGTGGTTGTTTATGATAATGCGCTTTCACTGCGCTGGGCCGAATCTGTGCAGGGGAAACACGTGGAAAACAGCTTTCCCCAGCACATCCCGCATATCCACCATGCCGATAATCTGATACCGGCTGTCCTCTGACACAGGCCGGTTGTCGCCCAGCACAAAAATGCAGCCTTTAGGTACGGTCTGGGGAAAATCTACCAGCTCAAAAGAGGTGTATGGAAATTCTGTGATACCGTTTTCCAGCCCAAAGGCTGTTTCGTCCAGGGCCTTCCCGTCTACCAGAACCGCCTTTGCCTCATAGTCAAAGTCCACAGTCTGTCCCTCTGTGGCTATTACCCGTTTGATAATAGGCTCCTCCAGCACGTTTACAATTACGACCACTTCCCCCTGCCTGGGAGGCGTAAAGGCGTTTACCACCAGTATCCTGTCCCCGTCCTCATAGTTTGGCACCATAGAGGTGCCGGAAACCGTAATGATTCGGAAACAGAAGGTGAAAATGACGGCGATTATGGTAAGGGCTATCACCAGTTCTTCCACCCAGTCCAGAAAAATGCTGGCGGTGATTTTTATTCTATTGGGCTGGCGTGCATTTTCCGGTGCATCCATCCTGTTTGCCCTGCGGCACAAGATACGCCTTTCGGCGTTTTGTACCGCTCCTTTCCGCTGTTTTTGAACCAGTATAACAAAAAAGGGACATGATGTCCCTTTTTGCCTTGCTATCAGGTTTTTCTTACTTAAGCTGCTCTTTGACCTTGGCAGCCTTGCCCACACGGTTGCGCAGGTAATAGAGCTTGGCGCGGCGCACACGGCCCCGGCGCACGACTTTCACAGCCTTCACATTGGGGGAATGCAGGGGGAACACCCGCTCTACGCCAACGCCATAAGAAACGCGGCGTACTGTAAAGGTTTCGCTGATGCCGCTGCCTTTGCGGGCAATAACGGTGCCTTCAAACTGCTGGATTCTCTCCCGCTCGCCTTCGCGGATGTTTACGTCTACCCGCACAGTGTCGCCAATGTTGAACTGGGGTACTTCTTCCCGCAGGGAAGCCTGGGAAATGATTTTCAGTGCGTCCATTTGATATTCCTCCAAAAAATATATTCAGACATTCATGCCGGGAACCCGGCAGCGGACTGTCCGCTTCCGGCGCTTTCGCGCCAAGAACCCCACGGGCAAGCCTTTGAGGACGCCCGCAGAACTCAAATGCTTAAATATTTTACCATACCGCAAGTGGTTTTGCAAGGTGTTTTTACGCTATTTCGGAAAAATCTTCCAGCAAAAGCCTTTTCCGATGGATTTCCGCATAGGGCGCCAGGCCCAGGCAGCTCTTCAGGGCATCTAAAAGCAGGCTGGGGTTTATACTGCCGGAAACGCTGCAGGGCAGGCGCAGGGCGGCCTCCAGATATCCCGGCCCGGCGTTTAATGCCATGTCAGAAAAATAGGGGGCAATATCCAGCTCTTTATCCCCTTTTTTTCCATGCTTCATCACGATTACGGGGCCTTGGGCGAAAAGCCCCTCTATCTGGCTTTTTAACCCGGCGCTGTCCCCTGCCTCCAGGCGCAGTTCATAGTCGGCAAAGGCGATGGCGTCCAGCTTGTTTAAAGGCTCTGTAACACCCCAGACGGAAATGGAGTCTGGCAGGCGGGGGTTGACGCGGCCTGCCACGTCCGCTAAAGGAAAATCCTCTTCTGTCAGGCGGATGTCCACACACTCCCTCTCCCCGCTTACACCCAGGGACAGAGGCATGGCGTACGCCATATAGATCCGGGGGTTAAAGCCCTGGGTATACCATATAGGCAGGCCGGAAAGCTTCAGGGCGCGCCCCATGCAGTGGGTTAAATCCAGATGGGAGATATATTTTGCCGCTCCCCCTTTTTTAAACCACATTCTCACGTTTTTCAACGCACAGCCCTCCTTTGTAGCACAAAGCGCCGCAGTTTGCACACTTTTCCCGGCAGTTGGGGGTGGTAAGCCCCTGATAGGCCCGCTCATACTCTGCTTGCAGGAATGCCTTTGTCACGCCATAGTCCAGATGATCCCAGGGGAATACCTCGTCAAGGCCCCGGGTGCGGGTGGCATAAAAATCCGGATCCACCCCGCAGGCGGAAAAAGCCTCCATCCATTTGTCAAAGTGAAAGCAGTCGTCCCAGCCGTCAAAATGCAGGCCCAGTGCGATAGCCTTTTCCAGCACAGCGCAAAGCTTCCTGTCTCCTCTGGCAAAGACAGCCTCCAAAAAACTGGTTTTCGCCCCATGGTAATTGACGCTTACCCGCTTCGAGCGCACATGGCCTGTTAATTCCCGCTGCTTTTTTTGCAGGGTTTCCATGGTGTCCTGGCCAAACCATTGGAAGGGCGTGAAGGGCTTGGGCACAAAGGCAGCAGCGCTTAGAGCCACCTCTACAGGCTTTCCCCGGGGCTTTTCCTTGTTCTGGTAAAAGGCGTCCACCACCTTCCTGCCCAGCTCCAGAATGGCCAGCACGTCTTCCATGGTTTCTGTGGGAAGGCCTATCATAAAATACAGCTTGATGCGCGTCCAGCCCTCGGTGAAAGCCACGTTTACGGTGCGCAGCAGTTCCTCCTCCGTTACGTTCTTGTTGATTACATTGCGCATGCGCTGGGAACCTGCCTCCGGCGCGAAGGTCAGCCCGCTTTTGCGCACAGAGTTAATGCGCTCCATCAGTTCCGGCGAAAAGCCATCCACCCGCAGGGAGGGCAAGGAAAGGCTTACCTTATCCTTCTCCGTCCACTGGTGCAGGCGGTCAATCAGTTCGTTAAGGCGGCTGTAGTCGCTGGTGCTCAGGGAGGAAAGGGAGATTTCGTCATATCCGGTGGAGGCGCACAGGGCGCGGCACTGGGCGTCTATCACCTCAATGTTTTTTTCCCGGAAGGGCCGGTATAAAAAACCTGCCTGGCAGAACCGGCAGCCCCGGATACACCCCCGAAGCACCTCCTCGGATATCCGGCTGTGTACCACCTCTATCATGGGCACAGGGAAAGAATCTGGATAATAGGCGCTGTCCATATCCAGCACCACCCGCTTTTTTATAGTGGCGGGCGCGTTTTCTTGCGGGATATACCGCTTTATGGTGGCATCCGGGTTATACTCCACATCATAAAGGGACGGTACATATACCCCCTCTATCTGGGAAGCCAGCCGCAGGAACTCTTTCTTATCTTTTCCCTCTTTTTTGCACTGCCTGTATAGCTCCATTACCTCCATGTCCACCTCTTCCCCGTCCCCTAAAAAGAACAGGTCAAAGAAGTCTGCCAGAGGCTCCGGGTTGCAGGCGCAGGGGCCGCCGCCCACCACGATGTTGAAAAGCTCCGGGCGGTCGGCTGCCCGCAGGGGAACGCCGGAAAGCTCCAGCATCCGGAGAACGTTTGTATAGCTTAACTCATACTGGAGGGTAAAGCCAATAAAATCAAATTCCTTTACTGGATCCCCGCTTTCCAGGGCATACAGGGGGATGCGGTGTTCCTCCATCTGCTTTTCCATATCTGTCCAGGGGGCGAATACCCGTTCGCACCAGAAGTAGGGCACCTGGTTGAAAGCACCGTACAAGATTTTGATACCCAAATGGGACATGCCTATTTCGTATACATCAGGAAAACAGAAAGCGAACCGGACTTCTACTTTGGAGGGGTCTTTCATGACCGCATTTACCTCACCGCCTACATAACGGCCAGGTTTCTGCACCTGAAGCAGGAATTTTTCTATATCTTTTGGATACATAGTTTAGATTTTCCCCGCTTCCCGCTCCAGCATATCCCAGCAGCCCCACAGGTACATAATGCCCATGGCCCGGTCATAAAGGCCATAGCCGGGGCGGCACTTTTCGCCCCAGATGTGCCTGCCATGGTCAGGCCGCATATAGCCTTCATAGCCGCAGTCATGATAAGCCCGCATAATCTCCAGGATGCCCGTATCCCCGTCGCAGTCCCGGTGGGAGGCTTCCGTAAAGTCCCCGTTCGGGAAATGCTTCACGTTGCGCACATGGGCAAAGGCTATTCTGTCACAGTAGGTGCGGATAATATCCGCCACATTGTTCTGGGGGTTTGCCCCTAAAGAGCCGGAGCACAGGCACAGGCAGTTATAGGGGTCATCCACCATGGAAAGGAACTGGCCGATGGATTCCTTATCCACCAAGAGCCTGGGCAGGCCGAAAATATCCCAGGGCGGATCGTCCTGGTGGATGGCCATTTTAATGCCTGTCTCGTGGCAGGTGGGCATAACCGCCTCTAAGAAGTAGCGCAGGTTTTCCCACAGCTTTTCCTTTGTCACAGGGCGGTAGGCTTCAAAAAGCTCGTCCAGCTTTGCCATGCGCTCCGGCTCCCAGCCAGGGAAAGTCATGCCATGGAGGTTTTCCAGGATATACTGTGCCATTTCTTTATAGTCCTGCTGGATTTTTTCCTTCTCATAGTAAAGGGCTGTGGAGCCGTCCTCCATGGGATGGAACAGATCGGTGCGAGTCCAGTCGAAAATGGGCATAAAATTATAGGTGACCACCTTCACCCCGAATTTTGCCAGGTTTCGCAGAGTCTGCTTGTAGTTTTCTATGTATTTGTCCCGGCTGGGCAGGCCGATTTTGATGTCGTCATGGACGTTTACGCTTTCCAACACGTCCATGTTAAAGCCGTGGCCCTCAATCTGGCGGCGGGCCTCCTCTATCTCTTCCACCTCCCAGACTTCCCCGGGGGCCTTGTCGTGCAAGGCCCACACAAGGCCTGTTACGCCGGGGATCTGCTTAATCTGTTCCTGGGTAATGCTGTCGTTGCCTTCGCCATACCAGCGGAAAGTCATCTGCATAAAAAATTCCTCCTTTATTAAGGCGCACAGCGTTGCGCGGGCTGTGCGCCTTCCATTTCCATTTATATCAGGTGTGCCTTATAAAGGCCGGATTACAGACAGCACGCTGCGGTCTTCCCGCAGGAGGGACAGCTTTTCCGACACGTCCTCCAGGGTTATTTGTGCCAGCGCGTCAATATAGGCAAACAGCTCCCTTCCCTTTAAAGAAAGGCTGAGCACGCCGTTTGCAATGCTGGAGGCGCTGTTTAAAGCTGCCACGTTTTCCCCGTACAGGGCGCGCTTGGCCCGCTGGAAAGCATCCTCCGGGATGCCGTCCTGTAAAAGCCTGGCAATTTCCCGGTTGATGGCCTGGGCCACAGCCTCTGGCTCCCGGGATTCCCCGCCGAACATGACGGTGGCGTATCCGGCACCCTCGAAATACTCATAGCTGAAGCTGGACTCATTTACAAGGCCCTTGTCCAAAAGCTGCCTGAACAGCGGGGACGATTCGGACGCCAGGATTTCCAGCAGGATCTCCATTTCCGCCAGGTCTTTTTCCGTCCGCGCCCTGCCGCCGTCCTCCTTAAAGCCGAACTGGAACAGGGGCAGCGCCACTGCCAGGCGCTCCTCTGCCAAGGGCTTTACAATATCCGCTGGCTCTGCCGGGAAAACCCGCTCCACAGAGACAGGCGCACAGGGCTTGAGCATTTTATCGCACAGGGCCAGCACTTTTTCCGGGTCAAACTTTCCAACCAGCACCAGCGCCATGTTGTGCAGGTTATAGAAGGTGTTGTAGCAGCGGTACAGGTATTCCGGGGTGATTTTCGCAATGCTTTCCACCGTCCCGGCAATATCCAGGTGGATGGGATGGGCATGGTACATGGCACGCAGATAATTAAACATCACCCGCCACTGGGGATCGTCGTCATACATCTTAATTTCCTGGCCGATAATCCCCTGCTCCTTTGCCACCGTCTCCTTGGTAAAATAAGGCGACTGCACAAAGTCCAGCAGGATTTCCAGGGACTCATAAAACCGCTCTGTGCAGGAGAACAGGTAGCAGGTGGACTCAAAGGAAGTGTAGGCGTTGGCGCTGGCCCCGGTTTTGGCGAACCGGGCGAAAGCGTCCCCGTCCTCGCTCTCAAAAAGCTTGTGCTCCAGATAGTGGGCAATGCCCTCGGGCACGGTTTCCGGGGCCTTTTCATCGCTGCGGCAAAAGCAGTTGTCAATAGACCCATATTTGGCGCCGAAAATGGCATAGGTGGTGTTGCCGCTCTCCTTGGGATAAAGGTAAATGGTGAGGCCTGTGGGATGGCTTGCTTTGAAATAGTGGTCGCCCACCCGAGCGCTTGTCACTTTTTGCAGATCCATTGGTCAATCCCCTCCGTTTCCCTTTAGCCGGTATACTGTGTCAAGCCGCAGCCTGTTCGCGGCCTCTATTACGTCCTGCACCTTGTAGCCCATTAACTGCTCTGCCGCCATGTCCGGGCTTTGCTCCGGCTGATCGAAGGTTCGGGAAAGATACCAGTTTTCCACAGCCCCCAGGGAATCCCCCACAGAATGGAGGGCATTGCACAGAGCAAGCTTTGCAAAGGTCAAATCCTCCTCGGTTACTTCCCCGCGCTGCAAGGCCTGAAGCTGCTCCAGCACAGCCTCCTCTGTTTTTTCCAGATTTGCCGTTTCCACGCCGCTTTCCACATACAGCGCGTTGCCGACGCTGGAAAAGCTGGAGGAGCAGTAATAGCACAGGCCCATTTTTTCCCGCACGTTCTGGAAAAGCCTGGAACTGGGCGTGCCGCCCAGCACAGCGCTCATTAGTTGGAATAGCATCCGCTCCCGGGGCTTTGCGTCCAGCCGGAAGCCCATGGAAAGCTTGGACTGGGACAGGGGCTGTTCCTCCGTCACCCGGCGCACCTCCCCAGGTTCCCGATAAGGCACCTGTCCAAGAGGGCGGGAAAGGCCCATGGCGCCAAACTTCTCCCGGAACAGCGCAGGATTAGGGGCGCAGTCTCCCAAGGTGAAAATTTCAAACCTTGCTGTGCGGAGCAGTTCTCCCCAGGCCGCCAAAAGCCCTTCCCGCTTCAGTGCCTCAATATCCGCCCGGCTGCCGCAGCGGTTGATACCCGCCTGCTGACCCTGGAACAGGATTTCTTCGCAGCGCTGGTGGGCATAGGTCATTTTATCATTATACTCCGCGTCCTTCATCTCTAAAAGCTGGCGCTTTTCCTGGGTGAACCCGTCTAAAGGGAAAAAGCCCTGGGCATCCTGCAAAGGGGAAAAAATTACGCTGAAAAGGAGGCTGGAAAGCTCCTCCAACATGTTCTCGCCCCCAAAGGCATAGCGGTCCGCAATGCCGCTTGCAGAAAGCCCGATAGACTGGAAGTTCCCGAACTTTCGCACGCTGGAGCTTAAAGAAGCGCCATAAAGCTCTGAAAGGCGGCAGTTTAAGGCTGTGTAATCGGGATACTGCCGGGTGGCCCGGCTGACAAGGGAAGGCAGCAGCGCATAGGCTGCCGCCGTCTTTTCCGTTAGGGGTACCAGCATATTAACAGACACCCGCATGGTTTTAAAGCGGGAATCGGACAGGGATTTCAGGGAAGCGCCCTCCCCGATGGGATTAAATTGCAATGCATTTGTCATGGTGTCGTAACCTTTCAGGATGAATACTTTTAAATCGTGCCAAAAATCCTATCGCCCGCATCCCCCAGCCCAGGCAGGATATAGCCGTTTTCGTTGAGTTTTTCGTCAACAGCGGCACAGTAAATCTGCACATCCGGATGGGCTTTGTGCAGGGCCTCAATCCCCTCGGGAGCGGCGATAATGCACAAAAACTTTACGCTTTTAGGGCTGCTGCGCTTGACAATGGTAATAGCGTCCATGGCAGAGCCGCCGGTGGCCAGCATGGGATCCAGCACGATAACATCCCGTTCCATAATATCCTGGGGCAGCTTGTTGTAATACTCCACAGGCTTTAGGGTGTCATGATCCCGGTACAGGCCGATATGCCCCACTTTAGCGGAGGGCACCAGCCGCAGCATGCCATCCACCATGCCCAGTCCGGCCCGCAGGATAGGCACAAAGGCCAGCTTCCGGCCCGCAATGACTTGGGTGGTGGTTTTCTGCATGGGGGTTTCCGTCTCCACATCCATTAAAGGCAGATCCCGGGTGGCCTCATAGCACATCAGGTTGGCGATCTCGCTGACAAGCTCCCGGAACTCCTTGGTGCCTGTGTCCTTGCTGCGCAGAAAAGTGAGCTTGTGCTGGATTAAGGGATGATCCATAACAAATACGTTTTCATGGCTTTTCACTGGTAAAACTCCTCCCAACTTTTAAGTATAGCCGCAACGCATAAAGCTGATTGCCTTTACAGTGTTCCTTCTTCAATCTGGGCAATCTGGGCAATGCGCCGGGCATGCCGGCCGCCGTCAAATCCTGTGTCCAGGAAGATATCCACGAGCTGTAAAGCGGTTTCCTTGTCGATTACTTGCCCGCCCATGCACAAAATGTTGGCGTTATTGTGCCGGCGGGTCATTTCGGCACAGTGGGCGTTTGTACACACTGCCGCCCGGATGCCCTTCACCTTGTTGGCGGCCATGGAAATGCCAATGCCTGTGGAACAGACCAGCACGCCAAAATCTGCCTTTCCCTCCGCCACGCTGCGGGCGGCTTTGGCGGCAATGGGCGCATAATCTACAGATTCGGTGCTGTATGCGCCAAAGTCCTCGCACTGTATACCCTTTCCCTCCAGATGCTGCCGCACAGCTTCTTTCATCTCAAAACCGCCGTGGTCACAGCCAAGTGCTATTTTCAAGTCAATTCCCCTCTTTTTCTTTTTTTCGTTTTAACTCCCGCTCTGCCTGGGGCAGGCGCAGGTATACAGGTAGCAGCTCCGCCGCGGAAACTGCCAGCCCCTGCTCTGCCTGCTTGAAACCTAAAAAGGCTACGCTGGAGGCCTGCTGGTACCGCTGGCTTTCCGGAGCCAGGCGCGCCCCCCACGCGGAAAAGGTTTTGTGGCACAGGGCTGCGCCGTCGCCAAAGAGCACCAGCGCCGACCCGTATGCCTCACATTCTGCCGAAAGCGCGGAGATAGCGATGGCCCTGTCCTCCGTCAGCCGGATGAGCGCGCCCTTTTCCACCCGGAACAGGGCATTGTACACCTGCCCGCACCGGGCATCCATGACAGCGCAGATGACGCAGCCCTCGCAGGCAAGGCCTCCATAAGCAATGGCCTCCAGGGTGGAAACGCCGCAGCAGGGCGTGTTGTTTGGAAAGGCTATTCCCTTTACACAAGAGACGCCGATACGCACCCCCGTAAAAGAACCTGGCCCGGCGGAAACTGCCAGCAGAGAAAAATCCTGCCAAGACTTCCCCAAGGCCTGGAGCAGGCTTTCCGCCATAGGCAGCAGGGTCTGGCTGTGGGTCATGGAAACGTTGCAGTAATACTGCCCCAAAAGCCTTTCCCCTTCTACCACAGCCGCCGAAGCCGCTGTGGCTGAGGATTCAATTCCTAAAACCAGCATACCCTACAGTTCTCCCTTCCAGCCCTCTATGGTAATGCGCCGCTGGGCCTGTGTTTCCCCAAGCGACATATGAATATAGACGGTTTCTTCAGGCAAAGCGCCGTCTATGTTTTCGCTCCACTCAATTACCAGCACCCGGTCTGTGCCCAAGTAATCAAAAAAGCCAGTGGAATACAGATCGTCCCAGGTTTCAATGCGGTACATGTCAAAGTGTTCCACCGTAAGCCTGCCTGTATACTCATTGATAAGAGCAAAGGTGGGGCTTTGGGCTACGTCTCCTGCTCCCAGTCCTATGACAAGGCCCCGGGTGAAGGCTGTTTTGCCCATGCCCATGCCTCCGGTAAAGGCCAGCACCTCCCCGCCCTGCAACTGCTTTGCAAGGCGGGAGGCCAGCGCCTGGGTTTCCTCTGGCGAATTCGTCAAAAATGTTTGCGTCATGCTTTTGTTAGAACAGCCCGTGAATGACAGACATCTCATCCACGTCGATTTTCTCTGCCGCAGGCACTTTGGGCAAGCCGGGCATGGTCATAATATCTCCGGCGTAAGCCACCACAAAGCCTGCGCCTGCGGAAAGCTTCAAGTCCCGAATGGTGATGGAGAATCCCTCGGGCCGCCCCAGCAGGCTGGGATCGTCAGACAGGGAATACTGGGTCTTGGCAATGCACACAGGCATGGCGTCCCCGCCCAGGGCCTTGATGTCCTTTAAAGATTTCTGGGCCTGCTTGGTGAAAATGACGCCCTCCGCGCCGTAAATTTTCTTGGCTATTGTGTCAATTTTTTCCTCAATAGGAGCCTCGTCCGGGTAGATTGGGGCGAATTTCGTCTGGCAGCCCTCGCACTTTTCAATAACACCGCACACAGCCTGGGCCAGCTCTTTGCCGCCTTCGCCGCCCTTGGCGAACACCTCGGAAAGGGCATAATCTACCCCCAGCTCCTTGCAGCAGTTGTCTATAACCTGCAGCTCTGCGTCTGTATCTGTGCCAAAGCGGTTGATAGCCACCACTACCGGCACGCCAAACTTGTGCATGTTTTCCACATGGGCTTTCAGGTTCACAATTCCCTTTTCCAGCGCAGCCACATTTTCCGCTGCCAAATCGGCCTTTGCCACGCCGCCGTTATACTTTAAGGCCCGTACAGTGGCCACCACCACAATGCAGGAAGGCTTCAGCCCTGCCATGCGGCACTTGATATCCAGGAACTTCTCCGCGCCCAGGTCTGAGCCAAACCCCGCTTCTGTAATGCAATAGTCCGCCAGCTTCAGGGCAAGGCGGGTGGCCCGCACAGAGTTGCACCCATGGGCAATATTGGCGAAAGGCCCGCCGTGCATGATGGCAGGGGTGCCCTCTACGGTCTGCACCAGGTTGGGATTGACGGCGTCTTTCAAAAGGGCCGCCATAGCGCCCTGGGCCTTGATATCCCGGGCATAGACGGGCTTGTTGTCATAGGTATAGGCGATGAGGATATTGCCCAGGCGCTTTTTCAGGTCTGGCATATCAGCGGCAAGGCACAGAATTGCCATAACCTCGCTTGCCACCGTGATAATGAAGCCGTCCTCCCGGGGCACGCCGTTGATTTTGCCGCCCAGGCCCACGTTTACGTTGCGCAGGGCCCGGTCGTTCATGTCCAGGCAGCGCTTGATAAGGATGCGCCGGGGATCAATGCCCAGAGGGTTCCCCTGCTGCAGGTGGTTGTCCAGCATGGCGCAGCACAGGTTATTGGCGGAAGTGATGGCGTGCATGTCGCCAGTGAAGTGGAGGTTGATATTCTCCATGGGCAGCACCTGGGCATAGCCGCCTCCCGCCGCGCCGCCCTTAATGCCGAACACCGGGCCAAGGGAAGGCTCCCGCAGGGCGATGATGGCGTTTTTGCCAATTTTTGCCATGGCCTGCCCCAAGCCTGCGGTGGTGGTGGTTTTGCCTTCGCCAGCCGGAGTGGGGTTGATGGCCGTCACCAGCACCAGCTTGCCGTCCGGCTTCTGGGACAGGCGCTGGAAGGCAGCGTCGTTGAGCTTTGCGGTATACCTGCCGTACAGCTCCAGCTCTTCCTCCAGAATGCCCAGCTCTTTCGCCACCTGGGTGATGGGTTTCATGGTGGTACTCTGTGCGATTTCAATATCGGTTAGCATAAGGTACCTCACGCCTTTCCGGCCGCTATGGCCAAAAGATTTTCTTTCCTTTATGCATTATAAATTATCTTGGCGGAATAGTAAAGCCTGAAACAAAAAAACTTGCCGAAAACCGGGAAGCGTGGTATAATTGCTTTACATAAATCGGGAATTCGGGCTGTAGGAGCGTCATAATCAAAATGAAGAAAGGGAAAGGGGCGGGCGCCGCCTTTGGGTTTAACTGCATATTATGGAAAACCGTTTTTTGAAAGGGCTGTGGGGATATTTAAAGCGGGCCGACATCATCCTCTGGATGCTTTTGGCGGCCATCTCTGTATACAGCCTCCTGCTGCTGCGCAGTGTGGACACCGCTACCGGGACAAGCTATTTCCGCACGCAGCTTATGGCCACAGCTATCGGCCTTGCCGGCGCTGTGGTGGTCAGCATGATGGACTATGCTGAAATTGCCAACTACTGGGTTCTGATATCCGGGGCGTGCATTATCTTGATGATTTATACCGCCCTTTTCGGGGATCAGGTGCTGGGTTCCGGCGGAGTGGACGCCAGGGCCTGGATCCGCATAGCCGGACGCACCTTCCAGACCTCGGAGCTGGTGAAGATAGCCTTTATGGTTACCTTTGCAAAGCATCTGGATATCCTGAAAAAGCAGGGCAGGCTGGAAGAGCCTATACAGGTTATCCTGCTGGCCTGCCACGCTTTCATCGCTGTGGGGCTGTGCATGTTCCAGGGGGACACCGGGGCCGGGGTGGTGTTTTTCTTCATGTTCCTGTCCATGAGCCTGGGCGCCGGGGTGCAGCTTCGGTATTTTGCCATTTTGTTTGTGCTGATTCTCATTGCCTTCCCCATCCTCTGGGAGTATGTCATGCCGGAATATCAAAAAAGCCGCTTTACCGCTGTATTTAACCTGGAGGATCCCACTGTCCAGATGGAGGGCGGTTACCAGCAGTATCAGGGGCGCATCTCCATTGGAAGCGGGAAGCTGCGGGGCCAGGGGCTGTTCCAGGGCACCCGGGTGGCAAGCAATGCGGTAACCTTCCAGCAAAGCGACTACATTTTTTCTGTGGCAGGGGAAGAACTGGGGTTTATAGGCTGTTCCCTGATTTTACTGCTTCTGTTCCTGCTTATGGTGAAGGTGCTCCATGTTGCCAGCATGGCCCGCGACGATTTGGGCCGGTTTATGTGCTTTGGCTTTTTTGGCATTATCGCCCTGCAGTCTGTTGTAAATATCGGTATGTGCCTGGCCCTGCTGCCTGTTATGGGCGTGACGCTGCCCTTCTTCAGCGCAGGCGGATCCTCTGCGGCCTGCCTGTACCTGGGGTTCGGGCTGGTGCAGAGCGTACACATGCGCCGGAAGGAAAGCGGCGGCCTGCGGCTGCGGCAGAAACAGCCTCTGCGCTTTGTGGGCAAAGCAAAGGGAAAGAGCAAGAGGCTTTCTTAGGGCCTTGCTTTTAAGAATAAAAATCCCCCGGCTCCGCCGGGGGATTTTTATTCTTATGCCTGTGCTGTTTCCTCTATGCTGAACTCTCCGTCTGCAAGCCGGCAGGCATAGCGTTTCCCGGCAGCCACCCTGCCTTCCAGCATCTGCTCGGATACTGTGTCCTCAATTTTGCTCTGTATCACCCTGCGCAGGGGCCGGGCGCCATAAAGGGGATCGTATCCCTTTTCTGCCAGCGCCTCTACCGCTTCCGGCGCAAACTCCATTTCAATGCCCATCTCTGCCAGCTTCCCTTTCAGGGTTTCCAGCATCTTCCCGGCAATCTTGGCTGTGTCCTCCCGGGTCAGCTTGTGGAACACAATGATATCGTCCACGCGGTTTAAGAACTCTGGCTTGAAAAGGTTTTTCAGCTCCCCCATCACCAGCTCTTTTATCTTCTCGAAATCTTTGCTTTCCCCGCTGCTTCCGGCAAAGCCCAGGGTGTTCTGCTTTTCGGTGATAAGCCTGGCCCCTACGTTGGAGGTCATGATGATAACCGTATTTTTGAAGTCTACGGTTTTGCCCTGGGAGTCTGTTACCCGGCCGTCCTCCAGGATTTGCAGGAGGATGTTGAACACGTCGGGATGGGCCTTTTCAATCTCGTCAAAGAGCACCACAGAGTAAGGCTTGCGGCGCACTGCCTCTGTAAGCTGCCCGCCCTCGTCAAAGCCTACATAGCCGGGAGGGGATCCCACCAGCCGGGAAACTGTATGCTTTTCCATATACTCCGACATATCAAAGCGCACTATAGCCTTTTCGTCCCCGAACATGGCTTCCGCCAGGGCTTTGCACAGCTCGGTCTTGCCCACGCCTGTGGGGCCTAAAAAGATGAAGGAACCAATGGGCCGGTTCTTGTCCTTCAGGCCTACACGGCCCCGGCGAATGGCCTTTGCAATGGCTGTTACAGCCTCCTCCTGGCCGATGACCCGCTGGTGCAGGGTCTCTTCCAGCCGCAGCAACCGCTGGCTCTCCTCCTCTGTAAGCTGGGACACAGGCACCCCCGTCCACATGGAGACGATGTCCGCAATGTCCTCCGGGGTTACCACGCTGTTGCTGCGCTCGTTTTTCGCGGCCCACTCGTCTTTGGCTTTGTCAAGCTGCTCCTGCAGCTCCTTCTGCTTATCCCGCAGGGAGGCCGCCCGCTCGAAATCCTGGGAATTGATGGCTGCCGCTTTGTCTATCTCCGCGTCTTTAATCTGCTTTTCCAAGTCCTGCAGGCTCTCCGGGGCTGTGAAGGTGCGCAGGCGCACCCGGGAGGCCGCCTCGTCCACCAGGTCGATGGCTTTGTCCGGCAGGTAGCGGTCGGCAATATACCGGGCGGAAAGCTGCACCGCCGCGTCAATGGAGGCGTCTGTAATCTGCACCTTGTGGTGGGCCTCATACCTGTCTTTCAGGCCCCGGAGGATTTCCACCGCCTCTTCTTCTGTAGGCTCCCCTACTGTCACCGGCTGGAACCGGCGCTCTAAAGCGGCATCCTTTTCAATGTGCTTGCGGTATTCGTTGATAGTGGTGGCGCCGATTACCTGGAAGTCCCCCCGGGCCAGGGCGGGCTTTAAGATGTTCGCCGCGTCTGCCGAGCCTTCGGCAGAGCCTGCGCCGATGATGGTGTGCAGCTCGTCAATAAACAGGATAACGCTGCCGTCTGCCTTCACTTCATCAATGGCTGCCTTAATGCGCTCCTCAAAGTCTCCCCTGTATTTGGCCCCGGCTACCATGCCTGTTAAATCCAGGGAAACCAGCCGCTTGTTTTTCAGGGTTTCCGGCACGTCTCCCGCGTGGATTTTCAGGGCCAGGCCCTCTGCCACAGCGGTTTTGCCAACGCCAGGCTCGCCAATAAGGACAGGATTATTCTTTGTGCGGCGGGAAAGGATCTGCACTACCCGCTCAATTTCCGTCTGCCGCCCGATTACCGGGTCAATCTTCCCTTCTGCCGCCAGCTTTGTCAAATCCCTGCCAAACTGCTCCAGGGCCTTCCCGGCGGGTTTGCCTTCACGTCCCGCCTTGGAGCCGTTTTCCTGCCCGGAAAAGGCTGTGTTGCTCAGCAATGCGGAAAGCTCCCCCACTATCCTGTCCGGGTCTGCCCCCAGAATCTTTAAAAACCGGATGGCATAGCAGCTTTCGTCCTGCATAATGGCAATGAGCAGGTGCTCTGTGCCCACATAGGCGTTGTGCAGCCTTGCGCCTGCCATGGCGGCAACCTGCAGAATCTGCTTCGTCCGGGGGGTGAAAGCGTCTGGGGAAAGGGATGTGGCAGGGCCGGAACCGATGCGCTCCCGGATGAGCTTTTCAAAAGCCTCCGCTTCCACCCCCAGCTTGCTTAATACGGTATAGGCCACGCCGCTGCCTTCCTTCAGCAGGCCCAGCATCAGATGTTCGCTGCCAATATAGTCGTGGCCCAGCTCCTGGGCGGATTCCACCGCCAGGTTCAGCGCCTTGTTGGCCTTTTCTGTAAATCCATTAAAACGGTACTCCATATATGCCAGCTCCTTTCAAAACACGTTTATTCCATCACATCTCGAAGCTTCCCGCACACCTGCCGGGCAAGGCAGGCACGTTTGGCGTCCCGCTGGTTTTCAGAAAGCTTCTGCCCGTTTTGGGCCATCAGCGTGGCAGGCTGGGCGTGTACAGACAGGGCGTTCAGTTCTTCCGGCGTGACCCCCTGCAAAAGCCCTGCTGCAAGGCCCAGCCGCACATAGGACAGCAGCTCCATAAACTCCCCGGTGGAAATTACCCGGGCGCTGCCCAGCACACCAGCCGCCCTTGTTATTTTGTCCTGCAAAAGCAGGTTTTTGCACATCTGGTTCCGCAGCCTGCGCTCTTCCTCTATCAACTGCCCTGCAATGGCGCTTAAATTCTCAATGGCCTCGTTTTCGCTTAGCCCCAGGGTAATTTGGTTGGAAAGCTGGTACAGCGCCCCTGTAACCTTTGTCCCCTCGCCGTAAGTGCCCCGCAGGGTCAGGCCCAGCTTGGAAAGGTTTGCGCAGATGCGCGCTATAGATCCGCTTTCCTGCAGGGCTGGCAGGTGCAGCATAACGGAGGCCCGCATACCGGTGCCAAGATTTGTGGGACACTGGGTGAGGAAGCCGAATTCCTGGTCAAAGGCAAAGGAAAGGCTTTCCCCCAGCAGGGTGTCCAGCCGATCCGCTGTTTCAGCGGCCTCTTTCAGGGACAGGCCCTCCCGCAGCACCTGTATACGCAGGTGGTCTTCCTCGTTTATCATAATGGAAATGCTTTCATCCTCTGCAATCAGCACGCCCTTCCCCTGCCGGCCGGCAATAAACCCGGGGCTGACAATGTGCCGCTCCACCAGGGACACTGCTGTTTCTTCGTCCATCTCCTCCAGGGGCAGGAACTGAAATTCCTTGGAAAGAATGCTGTTGCCGGAAAGGAGGGCGTCCCGCACACGTTTTTTAATGTCTTCCCGCTGCTCCAGGGAGGCCCTGTCCGGGAAGGGATACTGTTTCAGGTTCCGCGCCAGCCGCACCCGGGTGCTGCACACCACGTCTCCGCTGGCTCCGGCTTTTTCATACCACTTCATGATTACTTCTCCCCTTTCTGCTGTTTCTCCAAATCCCGTATCTCGTCCCGCAGTACAGCGGCCTGTTCAAAGTCCTGGGCTTCTATGGCCTTTTGCAGCAGCCGCTTTTTTTCATCTGCCAGGGTGGTTTCCACAGCCACCAGCTTCTGGTTGGGATCCGCCACACGCAGGGCCGAGCCGCCGGGCACCTTGCCTTTGTGCCGCGTTGTGCCGTGTACCCGCTGGATAATGGGCGCCAGTTCTTTGCGGAAGGCATTGTAGCATGCGGCACAGCCCATTTTCCCGCTGCGGGATATTTCTTCAAAGCTTGCCCCGCAGGAAGGGCAGCGGGGCACCTGGCGCTGGGGAGCGGCCCCGCCCATTAGCCCGCTTACCAGGCTGTTAAATCCCCAGTCTTCAAAAAGATGGGTATACCCCTGTTCCCTGGCGCATTCCGGGCAGAGGTAAAGCTCTGTCATCTTGCCATTGACAGTCGTTTTGATATGAGTGGTTGCGTTGTTCTTTCCACATCTTTGGCAGATCATGCAAATTCCTCCTGTTCCTTCTCTGTTATATGGTTACGTCCTGGTTGCCAGCAACATGTTTTTATAGATTGCGGCCCGCACCGCCTCCCGCAGTTCCCGGGGCACAGCGGCCAGGGACTTTTCTGAAACAGCCGCCTGGATAAGGTCTGCCGCCTGGGGGGCCAGCACAGAATTCTGCACCATGTTGGCGGTCATGGCCCGGGCTGTGGCGGCGTCCAGGGAATCCCCCACAGCGTTTACAATATGCATAATCATGTCCGCTGTGGAAAGCCGGAGCCTTGTGATGCGGATATACCCGCCGCCGCCCCGCCTGCTTTCCACCAGATATCCCTGCTCTGGGGTGAAGCGCGAGGTGAGCACATAGTTTATTTGGCTGGGCACGCACCCCAGGAAGCTTGCCAGCTCGTTGCGCTGGATCTCGGCAATGCCGTCGGCTTCATTTAGGAGCTGCAAAATATAGTTTGCAACGCTGTCGCTGATACGCATTCCTTCTCATCTCCGTTTTTGTCTTTGACTTTCTTTGACTTTAAGTATACCAAGTTTTCCGGGAAAGTCAAGAAGGAATTTTAAAAAAATCCGGCTTTCATATTCGCCTATACGGATTTATGAGAATATATCTTCTGATTCCTGATAAAATCTCCTGTATTCTCTTTTTTTCATAGCTGTAACACTTTTCCTCCCCTGCCATAAGATAGAGTGTAAATGAAAGGAGGCGTTCTTCAATGTGTAACGGAGGTTGCTCTTGGATCATCATCATCGTTCTCATCCTTCTGTGCTGCGGTGGCTGCGGGAATTTCGGCAGCTACAACAACGGCTGCAACTGCGGCAATGACTGCGGCTGCAACGGCTGCGGCGGCAACTGCGGCTGCTAACGCCACACAGTCCTGAAAGGACGCGGCGGCAGGTTTTCACATGAAAGCCTGCGCGCAAAAAGGGTGCTGTCCCCCAGCGGGGCCAGCACCCTTTTCCTTATACATACGCCTTTTTTGAAAAAGCCGGAGCTTATGCCTGCAAAGCCTGGGCCAAGGCTGCGGCAAGCTGATCCGGGCATGACGTGGACTTGACGCCGCAACGGATCCCTTTGCAGCGGTCAATATAATCCTGTACCTTCATGCCTTGGGCCAGAGCCGCCACACCCTGGGTGTTGCCGCTGCAGCCTCCGGTAAACTTGACAGACTGGATAATGCCGTCCTCCACAACCACATCAATGTGGCGGGAGCAGACGCCTTTCGGCGTAAAATGAATTTCCATAGGAACCATCCTTTCCAAAGCTAAAAAGTGAAGGGCAGGGGTAAGAAAAAGCTGCCCAGCACAAAATTTACCAAATCTTTTTCCATTTGTCAAGAGGAGCGTGTCCTGGGGGAGTGTCCGAACACGCAGTTTATATCTACGGTGCACACCTATGGGGCTTTGCCCCATACCCCCACAACCCCTTTTAAAAAAGGGGTTGACCCTAAAACCAAGTTTAAAAATTTATCGGATTTTCTGTATACTCTCTGCACATTGGATACTCCCGTGTCCTGGGAAGTGTCCAAGCCATGCGTTTTATATCCGCGGCACAAGCCCCATGCCCCAAAACATTCCCTTTGAGAATGTTTTGATCCGAAAACCAATCTCCTGCATTTGTGAAATTTCCCTTTAACAAACTTTGTGCTTTCGCCACGCCTATATCCTGCCGGGCTATGATTCGTACACGCTGTCCCCGGCTTCCTGGACAAAAAGTTTTTCAGGCTGGAAATTTTGGGCCGAAATATTGTACAGGATAACGGAAACTGCCCCCAGCGCTGCTGCCAGCACCAGCAGGACCGCCCAATGAAGCCGGAACACCCCGGTAAACTGCACCAGATATACCACCACTATTGGCAGAATCAGGTAGCCCAGGGTCTGCATAGCCTCCCCTGTGCTGTGTACCCGGGTAATAATCAGGCTGATAAACACCACGGAAAACAGGGACATAACAGGCGTTAAGGGGAACAGCGTGATAAGCCAGTCAATGCGCAGGAAAAAAGGCGCGCCTGTTAGGACATCGGCCACTGTAACTGTCAGGAAAAATGCCGCAAAAGCCATCAAAGACAGGAAAACTGATAGCATTACGCAGCAGCCGATTTTCGCGCTGAAAATGGAACGGGCGTTCATGCTGGAAAGCATGAGGGTTTCCAGCGTCCCCTCCTCTTTCTCCCCTATAAAGGCGCAGGCGGCAGAAACCGCGCCGGTGAGCAGGGGCACGCAGAGGAACAGCATGGGGCACAGCAGGGTGGTGAAGGCTTCCATCCACGCCTGCCGGTATGCCAGCTTCCCCTCATATTCCGGCAGCAAAGCCCATATGCCCTCCGGCACCCGGGCGCCAGGGGCGATGGGCACAAGGGAAATGGCGGTAAAGTATACAATGGGGACAATTACCGCCAGAAAAAGCGGCACCAGCACCAGCAGGGCGCGGATGCCTTTGCGGCTCCACAGGCTGCTTAAATCCTTTTTCACCAGGATGATTTCAGAAGAGGAAAAAACAGCCCTATTCTTCCCCTCTGGGTTCTCCCGGCTGTTCCGTCCCGGATTCTGCTCCGTCCGCTGGGGTTTCTTCTCCGGCAGCCTTGTCCTCTTGCCGCTGGGTTCCCTGCTCATAGGCCATCTCCCTTCTCCTGCCTCCCGCCAGGCAGGCGCGATATATTTCATCCAGCGTGGGCCGGATAAGCTTTGCCTCATACAGGCTTTTCCCCTGCCCCACTGCCTGGGCGATAATGGCGGGCATTTCGTTTTCGGAATCTATCTCCTTTTGCCACAGCCCGTCCTCCAGATGAAAGCCAGGAAGGGTTCCCTCCCCTTCCCCCAGGCGCAGGGCGGCCCGGAAACGCACCCCTGCCCCCTGCCGCAGGCTTTCCAGGCTTCCCCTGGCAATGAGCACGCCGGCCTGCATGAGGGAAAAGCTGTCGCAGACCCTTTGGGCATACTGCATGTTCCGGGTGCCCAGCAGCAGGGCAATCCCCTCCTCCCGCACCAGATAGGCCAGCAGATCCTGGACTATTTCCGCGGTTTCCGCGTCCAGACCCCGGGCCGCTTCGTCCATCAGCAGCACCTGGGGGGAGTGCATCAAGGCTCTGGCAAGGCTGGCCCGGCGGGCCACGCCTGTGGGCAGCGCTCCAGCTTTTTCATCCCGGTATTCCCAAATGCCCAGCCTGTGGAGCAAAAAGGAAGAACGCTCCAGGCTGTCATTCCCGTCCATATTATGGATGCCCGCGAAAAACCGCAGGTTCTCCCCTAAGGTCATGCCGCTGTACAAAGGGGCCTTGTCCAACACCACCCCCAGGCGGGCATGAAGCTTCGCCGTTTCAAAGGCCGGGGACATCCCCAAAACAGCGCACTCCCCTGCTGTAGGCCTGCACAGCCCGGACAGCAGCCGTATCAGGGTGGTTTTCCCGGAGTTCTCCCAGCCAGCGCAGGCCATGGCGCTGCCCTGCTGCACCTGCAGGTTCAGCCCCTGGAGCACTGTGCGCCCGGCATATTGCTTTGTCAGCCCAAAGGCTGTGATGGCATCCATATGCGCCCCCCTTTCAGCGTCTGGCCTCTGAGGTGCCATGCTCCCGGAGGTAAGTGGCCTCCAAGTCTGCCAGATGCAGCTTTACAGCCAGCGGGTAGCGGTCAAACGCAACGCTTAACGCGAAGCTGCCGCCCCGCACTGAGTCGTCAAACCCGCCCATGTGCCAGCGCACTGCCATGGCCTCGGCAGGCTTTAAGCGCACAAAGCGCTCAATAAGGAATACAGACTTTTCCCCATGGCCATAAGGAAAGGCGTCCTCTACCGAATAGAAGGGCTTCTTCTCCCACTGGCCTGTCTCCTCGTTTTTCACATTCCTTGTGGAAATTTTATAAAACTGGGCCTTGCATACGTCATGGAGCAGGCCGCACAGGGCAAAGCTTTCCTCGCTGTCCCCTTCCTCGAAATATTTTTCCCGCATAACCTGGTATACATTGACGCTGTGCTGCACCAGGCCGCACTCGCAGGCGCAGTGGTACTTGGTGCTGGCAGGGGCGGTGAAAAAATCTGTGCCGGAAAGCCAGTTTAAAAGCTTATCCCCGCCGTCCCTTGCCACATGCCGCTGAAAGATTTCGATAAATTCCTCTTTATGCTGATTTTCCATTCTCAACTTTACCGCCGTTTCCCTTATTCTCTAAATGCTATACTGTCCGGAATCCCTTGCCGATGATCTCGCTGGTGTTGGTGATAAACATAAAGCACTTGGGGTCAATGGTTTTGCACTTCTGCCGCAGGCGCACCGCCTCCCCCCGGCGGCAGGCTATGAGCACCACCTTGCAGCCCGCGTGGGTATAGGCGCCCATGGCGTCAATGACGGTGGAGCTTCTGTTCATGTCCTGTATGATATAGTCGCAGATCTCCCGGGGCTTTGAGGTGACAATGGCAAAAAACTTGCACAGGTTAATGCTTTCAATGACAGAATCTACCACGAAAGCCTTTAAAAACAGGCCCAGCAGGGAGAAAAGGCCTGTCTGCATCCCAAAAATAAAACAGGCGGACAAGGCTATCAGGCCATCGCTGACAAACAGGGCCTTGCCGATATCTGTGATGCTGGCATACTTTTTCAGTATCATGGCGACAATATCTGTGCCCCCGCTGGAGGCGTTGCTATTAAAGAGCAGCGCAGAACCTACTGCCGGCAGCATGATGGCAAAGCACAGCTCCAGAAGGGGCTGGTCGGTGAAGGGCCTGTCCATGGGGAAGATTTTTTCAAAAAGCCATGTCTCAAAGGAGAACATAATGCTGCAATAGGCTGTCCAGAAGCCAAAGTCCCTGCCAAGGAAGATAAAGCCCACCACCAGCAGGGCAATGTTGATGACAGACATCATGGTGGCAGGCGATATGGCCGGGTTCGGGATGAGCCGCCCCAGAATAATGGCAATGCCGCTTACGCCGCCTGTGGTGAAGTTATTGGGGAACTTGAAAAAATATACCCCCAGCGAGAGCAGGAACACCCCCGCGTTGATAATCAGGAATTTTTTCATGCCTTCCCTGCCGATTTTTGCCAGCAGGGGCTGTTTGGGTGATTCGCCCTCCATCTTAAATCGCCATGCGAACCAGGATTCGCCGCAAAAAGCCATGAAAAAGCGGCCTTTTGTACCCGGTATCGTTCCTTTCTTTGTATTTTTCACACCGCCCGTTCAAAAAGGGCAGTTTTCCTCTTGCAATATGGATTTTACCACCCTTTGCCTGAATTTACAACCCGTTTCCCATAAAAAAACAGCCGCCCCCTGGAAATAAAGGCGCGGCTGCATTTGGTGCTTCTAGCTTTCTTCCCTGTTCCTGGAACGCTCGGAATCAAAGCCCTTGGGATACCGCTTTTGCAGCTTGTCCAGGTTGCTTTGCAGAACAGCCTCCAGGGGCAGGCCCAGGGCTGTGGCGGCCTCGGCTAGATACCAGGCCACGTCCCCAAGCTCTTTTATCAAGGCGTCCCGATCAAAACCGTGGCCTGTGAAAAGCCATTTCTTCACAAGGTCAATGGCCTCCCCCGATTCCCCGCACAAACCCATCACGCTGTTTATCAGCACGTCCTTAGGGGATAAATCCGGGTTTAAGGTTGCCATGGCCTTTTCCTGGTATTCGTTTGCCGTCATAGCCAGCCTTACCGGATGAGGTTCTGCAAAAAGCGCACTGCCGCGCCGATGTCCCCTTCCGGGTCATCCCCCACTTCCCGCTCGATGGTGAGGAAGCCTTTGAAGCCAATGTCGTTTAAGGCTTTCAAGTAGTTGGGGAAATCCACGTCGCCTTCGCCCAAGGGCAGCTCAATATAAGAGGGGTCACTCAGCATTTCAGACTCTACCATGCCGTAAAGCACTTCCGGATCCCGCACAGCCAGCCTGCGCCCGTCCTTGGCATGGGTGTGGACAATGTAATCCTTTAAGGTGTATACAGCCTGTACTGGATCGTCCCCAGTGACCATGACAAAGTTTGCGGGATCCAGGTTCACCGCCACGCCGGTGGAGTGCAGGCCGTCCAGAAAGCCTTTGAGGGTGGCGGCCTTCTCCGGGCCTGTTTCAATGGCAAAATGGGCCTGCATCCCGTCCGCGTAAGCTGCAAGCTTTCCGCAGGCATCCTGCATGATTCCATAGCGGGGATGGGCCGGGTCTTCCGGCACCACGCCAATATGGGTAGTTACCACGTCTGTTTCCAAATCCTTTGCCAAGTCCAGAATGCGCTTGGACTGCTCAATCAGCCCGGGGTTCAGTTCCGGGTTTACAAAGCCCTTGCCCAGGTCGCCGCACAGGGCGGAAACCGTAAGGCCATGATCCTTTACAGCTTTCAGGAATTCTTTGCGTTTTTCCCCTGCCAGCTTTTCCGGGGACATTTCCCCCCGGGTAGCATACACCTGGATGCCCTTGGCCCCCAGGGCCGCGGCCTTGTCCAGGGCAGTGAGCATGTCTGTGCGGAAGGAATCCAGCATGACGCCGATAGAAAAGGGATACATAATTTTGCTCCTTGTTTTTATTTTTGTAATGGTGGAAGGGCGGGAAATTACGGCTCGCCCATCCAGTTTTTCAAAATCTCCTTGGCGGATCGCTCCATTTCCAGGGCGAAATCCGAGGTGTACTTCCGTTTGCAGAAAGCGGCGGCCTTCTCGTTATCATAATAGGCCAGCAGTTCTTCATCGGTAAGATCGTGATAACCGTTTTCAAAAACGATCATCTCCTTGGGGAAGCGGCTGGGCTGCTTGCGGTCCTTCTGAAGCTGGGTGGGATAGCCGAACACCAGCATGGATACCGGGGCCACATACTGGGGCAGGTTAAAAGCCTTCTGGTGGGTTTCCCACTGCTCAATAATGTCCCCGATGTAGCAGGAGCCGATGCCAAAGCTTTCCGCTGCCACGCAGGCGGCATGGGCGGCGATAACCGCGTCGTTGGTGGAGAGGATCAGGTCGCTTAAGCGGGGCTTGGGGGCCTCGCACCCGGCCTGGGCAAATTTGCGCACCCAGCGGCGGTAATCCGCCAGAAAAACCAGCACCAGAGGGGCTGTGGCGATAAAGGGCTGGTGGTCGCAGCTCTCCGAGAGGAGATCCTTCAGCTTCTGGTCGGTCACGTCCAAAATGGAGTAGAGCATGGAGTTGCCGGCAGTGGGGGCGCGCATGGCTGCTGCCAGAATGGCTTCCTTTACGTCGGCGGGGATTTCCTTTTCTTCAAACTGGCGGACAGATTTCCGTTTCATCAATACGTCAATGGTCTGGTTCATAGGTGGAACCTCCCTTTTTCATAGTTTCGTCTATTGTACCACACTTGCCCGCAGGTGTAAATCAGGAAAAAAGGCGGCGGGGGGATTTTTTCTAAAATCCGCATTGCAAATACCGGCGCGCTAAGGTATAATCACCATAAAGCCCGAAAACGATGTGAAACTGATAAGGAGAGTGTATCATCATGAAGGTAGCTGTTATCGGCTGCGGCACCATTGCCAACGCCGCCCACATCCCGTCCTATATGAAGAACCCCGAGGCGGAAATCAAATATTTCTGCGACATCATCCCTGAGCGGGCCGAGAAAGCCGTGAAAGAGTATGGCTGCGGCACGGCCATTGTGGATTACCATGCGGCGCTGGCCGACCCGGAAATTGAAGCTGTGTCTGTCTGCACCCCCAACGACATGCACCCGGTTATCGCTATGGACGCCCTGCGGGCCGGGAAAAACGTGCTGTGCGAAAAGCCTGCCTCCCGCACTTACGCGGAAGCCCTGGAGATGCAGAAGGTACAGCACGAAACAGGGAAGGTTTTGAACATCGGCGTGGTAAACCGCTTTAACGACGGCGTAAACCGCATAAAGGAATACATTGATTCCGGCCGCCTGGGGAACATCCACCACGTCTATGTGAGCTTCCGCGCCCACCGCTCTATCCCCGGCCTGGGCGGCGCTTTCACCACCAAGGCCATTGCAGGCGGCGGCGCCCTTATCGACTGGGGCGTACACTACCTGGATATTGTTATGTACTGCTGCGGCGATCCCACTGTGCGCACTGTCACAGGCGAGGCCTTCTGCAAGCTGGGCAAGGATATGGAAAGCTATGTGTATAAAGACATGTGGGCAGGGCCTCCCAAGTATGACGGCGTGTACGACGTGGACGATTCCGTTACCGGCATGATCCGCACCTCCGGCCCTGTGATTACCTTAAACGGCGCCTGGGCGCAGAATATCGGCGCGGAAGACCGCTATATCGACTTTATGGGGGACAAGGGCGGCATCCGGCTGCAGTATGGCAAGGAGTTCACCCTGTACACAGTGGAAAACGGCGCGCTGGTGGAGTTTACCCCTCAGTATACATCCCGGGATATGTTCCAAAATGAGATAGACGCTTTTGTGGACTGTATCAAGACAGGCAGGAAGCTGCCTTCCCACATCGACACCGTTATTGTCACAGCCCAGATGATGCAGGCCATTTACGATTCTTCCGAACAGCATAAGGAGATTGTGCTGGGCAGCTAAATTTTCAGGCTATGCCTGCTGGCATGACAAAGGGCACACTGTAAAGGCAATTTGCTTTGCAGTGTGCCCCTTCTTTTCTGTTAAAACAGGCGGAGCTGCTCGGCTGGCTTTTCCCTTAGAGGGATTTTCTCCTTTTCCAGCAGTTCCGGTGGGATTTCCTCCATAAAGGGAGAAGGCTCCCCGGAGGAAAGCAAGACAAGCTCCTCCCGGGCGCGGGTCATGCCCACATAAAACAGGCGGCGTTCCTCCTCGGCGTCTGCCTGGCCTTTGGCGGATTCCAGGGGCAGGGTCCCCTTGTCCACTCCAGCTAGAAAGACTACGGAGAATTCCAGCCCCTTGGCCCCGTGCAAGGTGCTGAGATACACGGCCCCGGAGGCGTAAGTTTTGCCGGACTGGCGGCGCAGATCTCCCTCCTCGCCTAACAGCAGGGTGTTGAGGAAATCTTCCAGGCTGGAGGAAAAGGCCGCGACGCCTGCCAGGCGCTTTAATGCCCGGGACTTTGGCTGCCTGGCTGCCCAGCTTTCCAAAAGCTTTTCCGGCTTTTCCTTTACCCGGGGCAGATACTCTTCCGCTGCCTGCAAAAAGCCCTGCAGTGCCGGGATATCCCCCAGCCGCCCTTTCAAAGGCTCTATGCTCCCCTGCCCGGTTTCCCCGCAGCAGGCGGCGGCTGTTTCCCGGTGGTAAGCAGGGCAGCCCCACAAAAGCTCCAGGCAGGATTTTAAAGCGCCCGCATCTGTAAAGTCCAGCAGGAACCGGAAAAAGGCGGCTGTGCCCAGCACCTCCTTTTCCTGCAGGAAATCATCCCGGCCCCCGATTACGCAGGGGATGTCCTCCCGGCGCAGGCAGCGTTCCAAGGCCTCAAGCTGGCGGCGGGTGCGGCACAGCACCGCAATTTCAGAAAAAGCATAGAAGGCTTCCCGCTGGCGCGCCCCCAGCATGTCCATGCCCCCTGTCATGGCGGCAATTTCCTTGGCGCAGAATATCCCCTGGGAAAACTCGTCCTCTCCTTTGCACCACCGCACAAGGGGGCCTTTAGGGGCTTCGCTTGCAAGGACGCGCGGCCCGCCGGGGTTATGGGAGATGACTTCCAGGGCGCTCTGCAGGATTTCCGGGGTGGAGCGGTAGTTTCGCACAAGGCGTATTTCCCGCAGGCCGGGCCTGTCCTCCTTTAGCTGCTGGAAGCACCTGCCTGCCGCGCCCCGGAAGCCATAGATGGACTGATCCGGATCCCCGATGACAAAAAGGCTTTTCCCCTTTTCCGCCCAATGCAGGGCCAGCCGGTATTGCAGGCTGTTGCAGTCCTGGAACTCGTCTATAAGCAGATGGGTAAGGCTTTTGGGGGCTGGCGGGTCAAGGGCCAGGGATTGTAAAAGAAGATCGTCAAAGTCCAGCCGCCCCTCCAGCAGGATGCGGTATTCCTCCAGCAAACTCTCCTCCACTGCCGTTTCCTTTGGCCCCATGCCGTTTTTCCGCCGGGAAAGCTCCTCTAAAAACCGCCTGGGCGTGACACGAATTCCCCGGCCCTCCAAAAGCTTTTCCGCAAGGGAGAGGGCCTCGCTTTCGCTTACCAGCCCGGGCTTTCCCAACTGCTGCCAGCACACGCTGTGGAAGGTGCCAATGGTCATGCCGGAAACAGCCCGCCTGCCTCCCAGCTTTGACGCGAGCCTGTCCCGCAATTCCCCAGCGGCCTGGTTTGTAAAGGTGACTGCCGTAATCTCCCGGGGCTTTGCCCCCGTTTGGGCGAGCAGGAATTCCACCCTGTCCGCAAGGGTTTTAGTCTTCCCGCTTCCCGGCCCGGCTATCACCGCCACTACTGGCTCCACAGCGCAGGCAGCGGCCTGCTGCTCCGGGTTTGGTATGGCGGATTGGGGAAGCAGAGGCTTTTCCGCGGCTTTCACCTGGGGCTTTTTCCCGGCTTTTTTCTTTTGGCCAGGCTTTTTTCCGGCGCTGTACAGGGCGAACAGGCTGGTCTGCCCCTCAAGGGCCTCTATTTCCGCTGGGGTCAGCAGAATCACAGCGCCAAACTGCCCGTCAAACCCAGCTTTGCGCTCCACCCGGCCCTGGCGCAGGCGGCCAATTCCCTCCGCCACAGCAGGCCCTGCCACCTGGCTGATGTCGGAAAGAGGGCTTTCCCGCAGGATGGAAAACTCCGGGCCAAGCTCTGCTATCATGTGTTCGTAACAGGCCCGCACCTTTTTGCTGCCCTCCGAATACCCGCAGCAGGCTCCTATCACCTCCGGCAGGGGCGCTAAGCTTTCAAAGGGCTTGGCCTTTACAGGCCGGAAGCCTTCTTCCCTGTCTGCCAGTTCTTCCACCCGGTGCTCCACCCCGATGGTCAGCTTTTTCCCGCAAACCGGGCAGCGTCCCCCCAGGGCCTCCGTTTCGGCGGGAGAAAGCACCACGCCGCAGTTCCGGTGGCCGTCCAGATGGTATTTCCCCTCCTCTGGGAAAAATTCCAGGGTGCCCCCAAAGCCTTCTCCCGTCTCAATGGCCTGTTTCAGCGCAGGATAGGACAGCTCCGTATCCAACAGGTTCCCTTCCCGGCCCAGCTTCTGGGGGGAATGAGCGTCAGAGTTTGACACCAGGGTGTAGCCGTCCAACTGGGAAACCCGCCAGTTCATGGGAGGATCTGAGGAAAGCCCTGTTTCCAGGGCATGAATTTCCCCGGACATATCCCCAAAACATTCCTCTATGGTATTAAAGCCGGAAAAAGCCCCAAAAAGGGAAAAATGGGGCGTCCAGATATGGGCGGGAATGAACATGGCCTGGGGGCAGGCCTCCAGGGTGATTTCCAGCAAATCCCGGCAGTCCAGGCCCAGGATGGGCCTGCCGTCGGAGTGAAGGTTGCCGATGGCCTCCAGGCGGGCGGAAAGCCGGCGGGCGCTGTCGAAATCAGGCAGGAGGATAACCGAATGCACCTTGCGCACCCTGCCGTCCTTCTTGTAGATGGAGCTGATTTCCCCGGAAATCACAAAGCGCGCAGCCGCCTCAGGCCCGTCCAGAAGCTGGTGCTCCGTCTTTAACGCATAAAATCCTTCCTCCGCAGGCACAAGCTGATCCTCCAGCTCCCTGCGCCATGCCGGGTGGGTGAAGTCTCCTGTGCCCAGCAGGGCAATCCCTTTTTTCCTGGCCCAGAGATCCAGGTGAGGCCCGTCGCAGTCCCGGCTGGTGGCCCGGGCGTACCGGGAATGGATGTGCAGATCAGCAATGTACATGGAACCCCCCCTTTTTTGTGTAAATCCGTGTGCTTTACACAATTGGCTGTTTCATACTTTTACGGATAATATATTATAGCATACCAAGCCAGGCTTGCAAGCCTTTTCTGCATAACACGCCCTTTTTGCGCCCATTCTATATTTTCAGAAAGGAGCGTGCAAAGATGGAAGAAAACCGGACAGCCCTCTCGCCACTGGCAGAAGCGCAGTATCTGGCGCTGGAATATATGCGCCAAAAAGCGCTGACAGATGACGCCCCCGCTGATATTGCCCGGGAGTACAGTACCCTGCGGCAGCAGCTATATGCAGCCTTAAGCGGCAGCGTCTCCCAATAATACGGCAGAAAAGGATCCCAGCAGCCTGGGATCCTTTTCTTGTAATGCCGATGTGCTTTACAGGCAGGCTTTTGACAGCGCAAATGGCAGCAGGGCCTTGCTTTTTCATGCTTCCTGTGGCAAAATAAGGAAAACACCCTGCCATAATGGGGCGAAAATCAAGGAAGATATTGCGGAGGGCAGGAGGGTATTTATGAAAATCCTGAAAGAGTTTAAAGAGTTCATCTCCAAGGGCAATGTGCTGGATATGGCGGTAGGCGTTATTATTGGCGGCGCTTTTACAGCCATTGTCAATTCCCTGGTAAACGACATTTTTATGCCCCTGCTAGGGCTGCTTACAGGCGGCATGAATTTTGCCGGGCTTTCCCTGCGGCTGGGGGGAAATGACGGGGACGCGCTGCAATACGGCGCGTTTATTGCTGCTGTCATAAACTTCCTGCTTATTGCCCTGGTGCTGTTTTTGGTTATCAAGGCTATCAACCGGCTGCGCAATTTGAAAAAAGCCGAACCGGATAAGCCAGCCCCTGCGGTGAAGGCCTGCCCTTACTGCAAAAGCGAAATTGCCCTGGAAGCTTCCCGCTGCCCCCACTGCACTTCTGTGCTGGAAGAGGGATAAGCATATAATCTTTTCATTCCAAAGCTGCTGATTTGGGCAAAAAAGAAAAAATTCTGCGCTTTTCAAAAACCTATTGCGCCTTTTTGTTCTTTGTGGTAGGATAGGCAAGGTAGGGACAGGCCTGCGGCACGTACCAAGTAATGATACATTCCAAAAGGGCTGTTGATGCAGCCCTTTTTTCTGGCACTGCCTCTTTTTATTCTGTAAAGGAAACTCTCTTTACAGAGCGGATGTAAAATCATGGGAGAAAGGAATGGCGCAGGGCGCGGGAAAGCCCTGTACCCAATGGCGGTTTCTTTATGAGAATTGTGATTGTGGGCGATGGCAAGGTGGGTTCCGCTCTTGCTGTACAGCTCTCCAAGGAAAATCACGATATTGTCATCATTGACAGCAATAAAATGGTGTTGCAGGAATCGGAGCAGTCTTTGGATGTGAACGTGGTATACGGCAACGGGGCGGCTTTGAAGGTGCAGAAGCAGGCTAATGTGGACGCAAGCGATCTGCTTATTGCCGCCACTTCCGCCGATGAGATCAACCTGCTGTGCTGTATTCTGGCGCGGAAGCTGGGCTGTGCCCACACTATCGCCCGGGTGCGCAACCCCGACTATTTTGGCCAGCTTTTCCTTTTGCAGGAGGAATTTGGCCTGAACATGGCCATCAATCCGGAACGGGCCACGGCAAACGAAATTTCCCGCCTGCTGCAGTTCCCCTCTTTTTTGAAGCGGGAGGCTTTTGCAAGAGGCCGGGTGGAGATTGTGGAGCTGGTGCTTAAAGGGGACAGCGTTTTGAACGGCGCGCGGCTGCTGGATCTGTATAAAATTGTGAAGGTAAAGGTGCTGGTGTGCGCGGTAAAGCGCGGCTCCCAGGTGGTTATCCCGGACGGCAATTTCACCCTGCTGGAAGGCGACAGGCTTTATGTTACGGCCTCCACCAGCGACCTGGCAAGGCTTATCCGCAGCCTGGGCATTGCCCAGAAAAAGGTGCGGGACGTGTTGATTATAGGCGGCAGCCGCATTGCCTTTTATCTGGCGGAAGATCTCATTAAGGCCGGCGTCAATGTAAAACTGATTGAAATCGACGAGAACCGCTGCATAGAGCTTGCGGAAAACCTGCCTAAGGCCACCATCCTCCACGCAGACGGCTCTGACCGTTTTGTGCTGGATTCCGAGGGACTGGCCCAGACAGACGCAGTGGTTACCCTGACGGACTTTGACGAGCAGAACCTTATCATTTCCATGTATGCCAATTTCCTGGGCACCTACAAGGTTATCACCAAAATCAACCGTACAGAATTCAGCGAGGTTTTAAACGAAAAGGGAATTGACTGCGTGGTAAGCCCCAAGGACTTGTGCTGCAACGACATTGCCCGGTATGTGCGTGCCATGGGAAACCGCAAGGGCGGTTCGGTGCAGGCCCTGCACCGGCTGGTGGAGGATCAGGTGGAGGCCCTGGAGTTTACTGCCACCAAGCAGCTCCCCCATCTGGGAGAACCCCTTTACCAGGTGGCATTAAAGCCCGGCACCCTGATTGCCAGCATCACCCGCCGGGGCAAGGTCATCATCCCCAGCGGCGGCGACTGCATTGAGCCTCATGACAACGTGGTGGTTATTTCTCCCGCAGAGCGGGGCATTGCAGACTTGAGCGATATTTTTATTGACGATTGACATTTTGCGGAAAGGAACGGTATGGGGCATGAATCCCCTGCCGCATGGCGGTTTTTTATGGTGGAAAATCCACGGCACATTGACATCCTGGGCGCGCGCAAGGACGGGGGCGCGGATCTGGTTATGGTTTCCCCTGATCCTCTGGACGAAACGCCGGAAGGCCAGACCCTGCTGCTGGACAAGGTGGAAACCTACTTGAAATATATCCGTACCCCGGATTTCCGCGGGCAGTGCCCTGCCGCCACGCCGGAAAACACCCATGTTGTCCTGCTGGTGCGGGAGGAGCCTTCCCCCTTTATGCAGGAGCTGCTGCAAAAAATTGCGGCATGGGTGGCGGACAACCATGCACGTTTTTTCGTGCGCATTGAAAAGGAATAAGTTTTTCCGGCTTTTATCATCTCAAATCAGGAAAGGAGCGCCCCGGATACGGCCTGGGGCCTGTGCCTGCTGCTATGAATCACAGAATGATCCTGCGCTTAATCTGCTATATCCTGCGCGTGGAAGCAGTGTGCCTGCTGCCGTCTATCGGCATATCCCTCTATAAAGGGGAACATGCGGCCCTTTTCGGGCTTATCCTCTCCACCGCCCTGGCGGGCGGCCTCAGCCTGAGCACCTACCTGTTCCGTCCCCGCAGCCGGGAAATAGGCGCTAGGGAAGGCTTTCTCAGCGTGGGCCTGTGCTGGATAGCTGTGTCTGCCCTGGGCGCCCTCCCCTTCTTTCTCAGCGGCGCTATCCCCCATTTTATCGATGCCTTTTTTGAGACGATTTCCGGCTTCACCACCACCGGCGCCAGTATCCTCACCGATGTGGAGGCCATGCCCATGGGCCTGCTTTATTGGCGCAGCTTTACCCACTGGCTGGGCGGCATGGGGGTGCTGGTGTTCCTGTTAGCCGTAGTGCCCATGGGAAAGGGGAAAAATTCCCTGCTGTACGTAATGCGGGCGGAAAGCCCCGGCCCCCAGGTGGACAAGCTGGTGCCCAAGCTGCAAAACAGCGCTAAAATATTATATGCCATTTATATCGCCTTGACCCTTATCCAGACTATACTGCTGCTGATAGGCGGCATGCCCTTTTTCGACAGCATCACCACAGCTTTCGGTACGGCGGGCACCGGCGGCTTTGGCATCAAAGGGGACAGCCTTGCCGGGTACAGCCACTATCTGCAGGGGGTCTGTACAGTTTTCATGGCGCTGTTCGGGATAAATTTCAGCGTGTTCTATCTGCTGCTCTTACGGCAGTTTTCCCGGGTGCTCCACAACCAGGAGCTGTGGACGTATTTAGGCGTTATGATAGGCTCTGCCGGGCTTATTGCCTGGAATATCCTGCCCCAGTTTGGCGGCAACGTATGGGAAGCCCTGCACCACGCGGCTTTCCAGGTTTCCTCTATTATGACTACCACTGGCTTTGCCACTGTGGATTTTAACCAATGGCCCACCCTTTCCAAAACCCTTTTGGTGGTGTTGATGGTGCTGGGGGCCTGCGCCGGATCTACTGGCGGCGGTATCAAGGTGGCCCGGGCTGTGGTGCTTACAAAAGCAGGGCACCGGAACATCAAGCGGATGCTGCGGCCCAGGTCTGTTGCCCAGGTGCATATAGACGGGCAGCTTGCCAGCGAGGACATGATTCAGAACGCCTACAGCTATCTTTCCGCTTACTGCGCCATTATCCTCTTGTCTATGCTGCTGATTGCCAGAGACGGCTTCTCCCTGGAAACAAACATAACCGCCGTATTGGCCTGCCTGAACAATATCGGGCCGGGCCTTGACATGGTTGGCCCCACAGGGAATTTCTCCCATTTTTCCGGTTTCAGCAAGCTGGTGCTTTCCTTTGACATGCTGGTGGGCCGGCTGGAAATCTTCCCCATGCTCCTTTTGTTTGTGCCCTCGGCCTGGCGGAAAAGCTGAAAAGCGGGATTTGGAGTGATTGGCTGATGAACAAAACAATCGCAAAGGCGGGGGCTTTTATCGTAACGGTTTCCGTGCTGCTGTTTGCCCTCTGTATGCTTATTCCCTTTGACTTTGGAAGCTATTTTGTGTGTATGCTGCTGCCTATCGGATACATCATGGCGGCCGCCGGCTTTTGCAAGGAAAGCGATGAAAAGCATAAGGTGGCGGCTCTTGCTGGAATGGCCTTTGCCGTGTTGTATGCTGGCTTCATCTTCCTGGTATATTTTGCCCAGACTACATCCGTCCGGCTGGACGGGCTTAACGAGCAGGCCATAAGGATCCTCGATTTTTCAAGGGGCGGGCTGATTTTCAATTATGACCTGCTTGGATATGGCATGATGGCGCTTTCGACTTTCTTTCTGGGGCTTACGATAGAGGCAAAGACAAAAGCGGACAAATGGTTACAGGTTTTGATGGTGGTTCATGGAATTTTCTTTTTCTCCTGTTTTATACTGCCCATGACAGGCGTGTTCCGCTCTATGGCGGACGGGGAGAACAGCCTGGGCGGCGTTATAGCGCTGGAATTCTGGTGCGCCTATTTTATCCCCATCGGCATTTTATCCTTTATCCATTTTAGGAGAAGCAATTTGTAAGAACCGCCATACAGAAGCACACAGCATAGCGCGTAAGACAAGCCATGATGGCCTGTCTTACGCATTTTTCTATTTGGAGGGGGTTTCCAGCCCCTCTAAAAATTTTTCTATATTTGCCACAGTGCGGGGCGACAGGAAGTGCTCGATTTTTTCCACCTCTTCCAGCTCGCTTTCTGTCTGGTTAATGGTACACAGAAGCCTGCCCACCACCCGGTGCCTGTGTACCAGATAGGCCCCCATGCGCCTGCCCCATTCCGTCAGGGTGATGTAACCGTATTTGGGAAACTCAATCAGCCCCTGGCCCCGGAGGTTTGCCGCCATCTTGGAGGCGGAGGGCGGCTTTACGTGCAGGGCCTGGGCCAGGGCTGTGATGCGCACATAGCCCTCCTCCCCCATGCGGTATATCATTTCCAGATAGTCCTCCATGGATGCGGTAAGCTGCCCATGCTCCAGCAGCGTATACCCTTTCATGGTGTAAAACCCTTCCTGCATCCCGGCTCCTCCCGTCACAAGTTTTTCTCTCAGGAATATAGTAGTGGAGAGAAAGAATTTTGCCTTTCCCTAACAAATTATTCAGGAGTGACTGTATATATGAAACCATTCAGCAATCTTTCCAGCCTGCTGCCAGGGCAGTCGGCTGCTGTAACGGAGCTGTCCGCCCAAGGCCCTATGCGCCGCCGCCTGCAGGATATCGGCCTTGTACATGGCACAGTTGTAAAATGCCTGGGGGCAAGCCCTTTGGGTGACCCCTCTGCCTATTTAATCCGTGGGGCTGTTATCGCCCTGCGCAGCCAGGACGCCGCCGGGGTTCTGCTGGACGGGCCGGCGGTTTGACGCCGAAGAAAGGAGCGTGGCAGAACCATGGGGCTTTCTAAGGACTCCACCGGGGCGCGTGCCGCTGGGAGCGAACTGGTTATTGAGAAAAAAGAGCCGGGAGATCTGGTGCTGGCACTGGCGGGCAATCCCAACGTGGGCAAAAGCACTGTGTTTAACGCTTTAACTGGAATGCATCAGCATACTGGTAACTGGCCCGGAAAAACTGTGACCAATGCCCAGGGATATGTAAACCGCCAAAATCAGGGGTATGTTCTGGTGGATTTACCTGGATGCTACTCCCTGCTGGCCCATTCCGCCGAGGAAGAAGTGGCCCGGGACTTCCTCTGCTTCGGCGGCGCGGACGCTGCTGTGGTGGTGTGCGACGCCACCTGCTTGGAGCGGAATTTAAACCTGGTGCTGCAGGCCATGGAGATTACGCCCCGGGTAGTGGTGTGCGTGAACCTTTTGGACGAGGCCAGGCGCAAGGGCGTCAAGGTTCATCTGGAGAAGCTTTCAGAGCTTTTAGGCGTGCCGGTGGTGGGCGCCTCTGCCCGCAGCGGCACAGGCCTGGAAAAGCTTTTAGAGGAGGCGGGAAAAAGCGCCCGGGGTCTGTCTCCTGAGGCTGGCAGCGCCCCTATCCCCTATTCCCCCTTTACAGAGGAAGCTGTGGCAAAGCTGCAGCCTGTTGTAGAGGGCTTGTGCGGGGGGCGGGTCAATGCCCGGTGGCTGGCCCTGAAGCTGCTGGACAGCAACGACACAAGCCTGGACCTTGCTATGGAGAAAAACCTGGGCCTGCGCCTGCGGGCACAGCCGGAGGTGCGGGAAATCCTGGAGGCCTTAGAAAAGCAGTGGGAAAAGGAAGGCCTTACCCCGGAGCGGCTGCGGGATGACATTGCCGCCGGGGCTGTGGGCAAGGCAGAGGAGATTGCCCGGCAGGCGGTTTCCTTTGGGCAAAACAGCTACAGCGAACGGGACAGGAAATGGGATCGGCTTTTAACAGGCAAGGCCACAGGGTTCCCTCTTATGCTGCTTTTGCTGCTGGGGATTTTCTGGCTTACCATCACCGGGGCAAACTATCCCTCCCAGCTTCTCAGCACTGCCCTTTTCTGGCTGGGCGATCGCTTAGGGGATCTGTGCGCCCTGTGCCAGCTTCCCCCCTTTCTCACTGGGCTGCTGGTTGACGGCATGTACCGCACCCTTGCCTGGGTGGTTTCTGTAATGCTGCCGCCCATGGCGATTTTCTTCCCCCTCTTTACCCTGCTGGAGGATTTGGGGTATCTGCCCCGGGTGGCCTTTAACCTGGACAAATGCTTTCAGGCCTGCGGGGCCTGCGGGAAGCAGTCCCTCACCACTGCCATGGGATTTGGCTGCAACGCCGCCGGCGTGGTGGGGTGCCGCATTATCGACTCCCCCCGGGAACGGCTGATTGCCATGCTCACCAATAATTTCGTCCCCTGCAACGGCAGGCTGCCCATGCTTATTGCCCTTATCACCATGTTTTTTGCCGGGGCCGCGGGAGGTTTTGGCGGCTCCCTGCTTTCTGCCCTGCTGCTTTTGTGCGTCATCCTTTTGGGTCTGTTCATGACACTGGCTGTTTCCAAATTCCTCTCCAAAACCCTGCTGAAAGGCGTGCCCTCCTCCTTCACCTTGGAGCTGCCTCCCTACCGCCGCCCGCAAATCGGCAAGGTTATTGTCCGCTCTGTGTTTGACCGCACCCTGTTCGTGCTGGGCAGGGCAGCGGCGGTGGCTGCCCCGGCAGGGCTTATCATCTGGCTTTTAGCCAACATCACCCTGGGAGACGCTACCCTCCTGGCCCACTGCGCCAGGTTTTTAGATCCCTTCGCAAGGCTTTTCGGCCTGGACGGCGTGATACTTTTAGCCTTCATCCTGGGCCTGCCGGCAAATGAAATCGTTATCCCCCTTATCATCATGGCCTACACCAGCGGCGGGGCTTTGACAGAGCTGAGCGACCTGACAGCCCTTCATGCCCTGCTGGCAGATAACGGCTGGACATGGGTGACAGCACTGTGTACCATGCTGTTCGGGCTGATGCACTGGCCCTGCTCCACCACCTGCATGACCATCAAAAAAGAGAGCGGAAGCCTGAAATGGACGGCTGTGGCCTTCCTGCTGCCCACAGCCTGCGGGCTGGGCCTGTGCTTTATAACAGCCTGTGCCGCAAGGCTTCTGGGGCTTGCGTGAAGAACCTAAAAGCGGGTTTGAAAATCCTGCACGCTGCATTTTTCCAAAAACATGGCATACACTATAGGGGAATCCCTGTATTTTTCCTGGAAAGGCAGGATGCCTCATGTCAAAACGCATAAACCATACCCCTGTCCAGTGGAAGCCCTTATTCATAAGCCTTTTCATCCCCCTGGCTGTGGGGGGACTGTCTGCCTGGCTTACCCATGACGCCATGGATGCATATAAAAACCTGAGGCAGCCGCCCCTGGCCCCGCCGGGCTGGGTGTTCCCGGCTGTATGGAGTGTCCTTTACGCGCTGATGGGCATTGCCGCCTGTCTGGTGTGGGTGCGGGACAGCACCGGGCGCACCGGCGCCCTTTTCTGGTATGGCCTGCAGCTTGCCTGCAATTTCCTCTGGACGCTTATCTTCTTTAACATGGGGCAGCATGCCCTGGCTTTTTTCTGGCTCCTTGGCCTGTGGATACTCATTTTCATAACCACAGTGCGTTTCTTCCGGGAAACCAGCGCCGCTGGCTGGCTGCTGCTCCCCTATCTGTTGTGGACTGCCTTCGCGGCTTACCTGAACCTGGGGGTATGGTTTTTAGGGCTTGCTTAAAAAATCGCAAACGCCGTCTTTTTGTTCAAGATACACGCTTTCTTTGTTGGAAATCCTCGAAAGGCGACAGCCTTTCTTGCGGTTTCCGCCTTGAAACCGCTGCATTTTGATTCAAAAATCCGTCACTTGCTCTATTTTCAAACAAGCCCTGAACCACTGAACCCCAGGCCGCGCCTCTTCTGCTCACCGGGCGGAGAGGCGCTTTTTTGCTGCCATAAGGCGGAAAATGCAAAAGAAACCTGGAAAAAGCCGGGATTTTCGGCAGACAGGCCCTTGCATTGCGGAAAAGAACATGGTATAATAGCAAAGTTGTTTGAGACAAAGTTTCAAACTTCCTTGCTCCGCGACAATACATCATAAGAGCGCGGGGCCAACAGACCAAAAGGAGGTGCAATACAAATGGCAGAAGGAAAGAACCTGTACGAGACGGTTATCGTCACTTCCGCAAAGCTTGGGGAAGAAGGCAGCGCCGCGCTGGTAGAGCGGTTCAAGGCTCTCATCGCGGAGCACGGTACTGTGCAGAGTGTTGACGACTGGGGGAAGCGGCGGTTTGCCTATCCCATCCAGAAGCAGACCGAGGGCTATTACACGCTTATCAACTTTGAGAGCAGCCCTGAGTTTACCGCTGAGCTGGACAGGCGGTACCAGATTACAGACGGCATCATGCGCACCATTATTGTCAAGCGCGATCCCCGTCATGTGAACGCCCAGAAGCCTCAGAAGGCCCACAAGGCTGAAGAATCCAACATTGATGTGGAAGCCATCGCAGCCGAAGCTGTGGAGGCCCCCGCAGAGAGCGCCCAGTAAGGCGCTTGTTTTGGGAAAGCGAGTTCTGAAATTATGCTGAATGTTGCCGTAATCATGGGGCGGCTGGTAGCCGACCCTGAGTTGAGACATACCGCAAATGATATTGCCGTTACCAGCTTCCGCGTGGCGGTTGACCGCAGCTATGCCCGCCAGGGCACAGAGCGCCAGACTGACTTTATCGACGTGGTGGCCTGGCGCCAGACCGCGGAATTTATCTGCCGCTATTTTACAAAGGGGCAGATGATAGCCGTAAACGGCTCTATCCAGACCCGCAATTACGAGGACAGGCAGGGCAACAAGCGCACCGCTGTGGAGATTGTGGCAAGCGACGTGAGCTTTACCGGTTCCAAGCGGGAAAGCGGCGGCGCAGGCGCTTTTGACGGCCCTCCCCCGCCCCAGCAGCCGCCGGCCCTTTCAGAGCCGGCCCCCGCTTATTCCAGCGGGAGCAGCGAATCCTTTGAGGAGATGTTTAACGACGACGATCTCCCCTTCTAAGAAGGCAAGCGCTGTTTTGCAACGATTCTGTATCAAGATACTGTAAAGGAGGCTTTTTGGCTATGGCAGATAGACCTGAAAGAGAAGTGCGCCGTGGACGCAAGGGGCGCAAAAAGGTATGCAGCTTTTGCGTAGACCGGGCTGAATTCATCGACTACAAAGATGTGGCCAAGCTGCGCCGCTTCATTTCCGAGCGCGGGAAGATCCTTCCCCGCCGTGTTACCGGCACCTGCGCCCGCCACCAGCGGGCACTTACGGTGGCAATTAAGCGTGCGCGCCATCTGGCTCTGCTCCCCTACACCAGCGACTGATGAATACGTTTTGGAGAGGCCTTCCGCCAGCAGGCGGTGGGCCTTTCTTTCACTTGGAGGCACGTGTATGAAATTTTTTGATTCCCATGTTCATTTTTTTCCGGACAAGCTGGCAGGCAAAGCCCTGCCCCAGCTCTCCCGCACCTGCGGGTGCCCCTATTACAGCGACGGCACCAGGACAGGCACTCTGGCAAAAATGGAGGCCTGGCAGGGGGAAAATTTCTTTGCCGGCGCCATGGCCCTGCACATTGCCACCAGCCCCCATCAGCAGGCTGCTGTGAACAATTTCGCGGCACAGAGCCAGCAGGGAAAGCTGTTCTGCTTTGGCAGCGTGTGCCCCACCGCGCCGGACGCTTTAGAAGAAATGGAACGCATAAAGGCGCTGGGGCTGCATGGCGTAAAGCTCCACCCGGACTACCAGGCGTTTTTCATAGAGGATCCCTGTGCCCTGCCCCTCTATGCCCAGGCGGAAAAGCTGGGCCTTCCTGTGGCTTTCCACACAGGACGGGATCCCTATTCCCCCTATCTTGTCCACTGCCACCCTGCCGCTGTGGCGCGTGTTGCCCGCCGTTTCCCAGGGCTGACCATTATCGCGGCCCACATGGGCGGCATGGAGCAGCCGGAGGACGCCGCCAAATACCTTTGCGGGCAGGAGAACGTGTATTTTGACACAGCCTTTGCCTCCCGCTTCCTTACGCCGGAGCAGTTTACAAAGCTTGTGCGCCTCCATGGCCCGGAACGCGTGCTGTTCGCCACAGACTGCCCCTGGAGCACTGTGCCTGAGGAGCTTGCCCTGCTGGGGGCGGCAGAGTTGACGGAGGAGGAGCGGGAAAATATCGCCTGGAAAAACGCCGCCAGATTATTCCATCTGGATATTTGACTTTTTCCCGGAAAGCAGGTACAATATAAACATGGTAATGAGACATGGGAAGCCACTGGAGCGCTTCCTTCACTTGCTTAATAAAAAGGAAATCTGCCTATGAAAAAACTGCTTTTTAGCTTATGCCTTTTCTCCCTGCTTCTTCTGCTTTCTGGCTGTGAGACAGCCTCCCGCCTGAACCTTTCCCAAGGCTATGGCAACGGGCTGAAGCTGGTACACCTGAGCGCTGGCTCTGGTGAAACCTACCAGCGCATTACAGACTTCCAGACAGCGCTGGAGAATTCCACCCCCTTGGAAAAGGATCCCGCCCTGTTCGCCTATTACCCGGACTTCCTGCTGGAAATTCAAACCCCAGGCGTCCAGGAGCCGCTGCAGGCGGTGGTGGATATCAACGGGGATTTTGTGGACTTCTACTATGTAGGCCAGGAGGATACCCTGTACCGGGCGCAGGCCAGCGCGGAGGAATTTTTGGCCCTTGTCCACGGGGACTAGAGCTTGTTTGAAAATAGAGGAAATGACGAATTTTTGACGCAAAAATGGCTGATTATGGGCAAAAAGACAAGGTTTTCAATTTTTTAAACATGCCTTAACCCCAAGCTGCACGCGAAAACCTGCCGGAATGCTTTCAAAACCTGCATATAAAATCAGGCGCACCCCTTTTATGGCGGCGTGCCTGGTTTTTTGTCCTTTTGTTATAGCCACTACACTTAAAAAGCGGTGAAAATTTTAAGGGTGGTGGATAAACGAGTTGTTCTGTTTTCCAGCCCGCCGGGCAGGCCGGTGTTTCCTTTACTTCTTTTCGATTGCCGCCGGGGCCGCAAAGCCTTCCCGTATCACCTGATAGACCGCCTCCGAGAACTTGGGCTTGCGGTCATAGGTGTACAGGCCGTTTTGCTCCTGCTCCACATCGGTGAGCTGGGTGTAGCAATAGGCGCACATTTTGGGATCGTCCAGCAGGGCCTTGGTGAGGGCCGCAATGCGCTTGCCTGCTTCCTCCTCTGTAAGGGGCCTTGCGCCGTATCCCCAGCCGGTCAGGCCGCCTTCGCCGTTTTCCATGCGCACCCGCTGGGTGGCGGCCTCCTCCGCGTTCCACCAGGTGCCGCCGTATTCGCTGACAAAATAGGGCTGGCCCCCGTACTGCTGGCGCTGGGGATGAGTCTCATATGGCTCCGGGTTTTCCGCATAGCGCTTGTAGAACACTTCCGGATCCTGCTCGTAATCATGTACGTCATAAATGTCTGTGACAACATGGAAGTTGCCGCTGGTGTCAATGACGGGCCGGGTGGGATCGGCGGCCTTGGTGGCATAATAGATGCCGGAAAGCACCCGGTCGTCCTGAGGGCGGCCGTTAAAGTCCCAGGTTTCATTGAAAGGGCACCAGCCGATGAGGGCGGGATGGTTAAAGTCCCGCTTCACTTCCTCCAGCCACTGGGGCAGTACTGTACACAGGGCGTCAGCCTCTGCTATGTTCAGGCCCCAGTTGGGGAATTCGCCCCACACCAGGTAGCCCATACGGTCGGCCCAATAAAGGAACCGCTCCTCGAAAACCTTTTCGTGAAGCCTGGCCCCGTTGAAGCCCATTTCCATGGAGAGCCGGATGTCCTGCCGCAGGGCCTCGTCTGTGGGGGCCGTGTAAATGCCGTCGGGATAAAAGCCCTGATCCAGCACCAGGCGCTGGAACACAGGCTTGCCGTTGATTGTAACAGCCCCGCCCTGCAGCTCGATTTTCCGCAGGCCAAAATAAGAGGACACCTTGTCCGCCGCCTTCCCTTCCCCGCTTTCCAGGGTGAGGGCCAGATCGTAAAGCCTGGGGGAACCCGGCTCCCACAAGGCTGTTTCAGACAGGGGCAGGGTGAAAGCGGTGCAGGAGCCTGTGCAGGCGGCAGCAGCCTCCCCTGCCTCCCTGCCTTCCAGGGAAGCGGCAGCCCGCAGCTTCATGCCGGAAGCGGGAACATTGGTGAAAGCCCGCAGATGCACGCAGCCGTTGTCCGGATCGGGAACGGCCTCCAGGGAGGCAAGGTATACCTTCGGTACAAACTCCAGCCAGACCGTCTGCCAAATGCCTGTGGTGCGGGTGTAGAAGCAGCCAAAGGAAGCAAACTGATGGCTCTGTTTGCCAGAGGGCTGCTTGCCAGTGCGCAGATGGTCGGAAGCGTATACGGTGACAGCATTTTCCCCAGCATGGACTGCCTCTGTGATGTCCACTGTAAAAGAGGTATAGCCTCCATCATGGGAGCCTGCGGCCTGTCCGTTTACAAACACCTCGCAGTGGTAATCCACTGCGCCAAAGTGGAGGAGCACCCGGCCCTCCAGTTCCTGTTCCGTCAGGGCAACCTCCCGGCGGTACCACACCGCGTCTACAAAATCTGTGGCGCCAAGGCCGGAAAGGCTGCTTTCCGGGCAGAAGGGCACTGTAATGGAAAGGGGCAGGCTGTCTTTCTCAGCCCAGCCCTGGGCCTTTTTAGAATCGCTGTAATCGAAATCAAACTGCCAGGCGCCGTTTAAGCTGCGCCAGCTTTCCCGGTAAAACTGGGGCCGGGGGTGTTCGGGGCGGGGGATGGAAATGGGGTCCATAGGGAGCCTCCTTATATGGGGTTATTTGAAGCGGCTGTGCCGCCTGTCCAGAAGAAGCTGTCCGCTTCTTCTAAACTGCGATAACTATAGCATACAGCCCTCCAAAAAGCAACATCAAACTGCATTCTTTTTTATTATTATTTCTGAAAAAACAGAGGGCCGGCCTTGCCCCCTGCCCCTTGCAGAGGCGGCAGGAAAAAAAGCGGAATTTTCAACCGAATGTTTTGCAATTCCTGTCAACATATGGTATACTAAAAAGAAAAAGCAACAACAGCTTATAGAAATGGAGAGGAATATGCGGCTTTTTAAACGCATCGCTATCGGGGTTGCCTGTGTGCCGGTATTCCTTTTCGCCTTGTTTGTGGCATATGAGCTTATAGGCATGGCGGTAAACCATATTGCCACCAGCATGCAGACCAGCCGACTGGAAAAGACGCTGGAGAAGGAGCTGCCTGGTGTGGAAATCCTTGGCTCCTATTCTGAAACTGGGAACACCAGCGGCACAGGCAACCATGTGGATATGCTGTCTGTCGTGCTGTTTCGGACAGAGCTGGCGAGGGACGGGATAACCCGCAGGCTGGAACCCTTCTTCCGCTTTACAGATGGCTGGAGCTGTTGGATTGCCGATGCAGGCGTTATAAAAAGGGAACATGAAAAGGATCGGTACGCGCTCTCCTTTTTTGATAAGCTGGACGCCCCGGCAGAGCTTACCAACTGCTATATCCTTTATTTGAATGAAAGCGCGCCCTTTCCGGATAATATAGAGGGCCATTAGGTGGGAGGGAGATAGGAAATGGGCCAGCCCCTTGCAGACAGGATACGGCCCGCCGCCCTTAGCGAGGTGGTGGGGCAAAAGCATATTTTAGGCCCTGATAAGGCCCTGCGGCGGATTATCGAATCCGGGCAGGTGCCCAACATGGTTTTTTACGGGCCTTCCGGCGTGGGCAAAACCACAGTGGCCTCCATTATCGCCAAAAATACGGACAGGCACCTGGTAAAGCTTAACGGCACCACAGCTTCCACCGCGGATATCAAGGAGGCTGTGCAGAGCACAGGCACTTTTGAAGGGATAAACGGGGTGCTGCTGTATCTGGACGAAATCCAATACTTTAACAAAAAGCAGCAGCAAACCTTGCTGGAGTGCATAGAAAACGGAAGCGTAACGCTGATTGCTTCCACCACAGAGAATCCTTATTTTTATGTATATAACGCCATTTTAAGCCGCTCTACTGTGTTTGAGTTCAAGCCTGTGGAGCGGGAGGAGGTGGAAAAGGCGGTGCAGCGGGCCTTCTCCATTTTGGCTGATGATCTGGGCCAGGAATTGGAGCTGGAAGAAGGGGTGTGCAGGCACATTTCCTTTGCCTGCGGAGGCGACGTGCGCAAGGCCATGAACGCTGCGGAACTGTGTGTGCTGGCCTGCGGCGGGGACGGCGGGCCTGTCCGGGTGACCCTGGAAAGCGCCCGGGAGCTTACCCAGAAAAGCGCTCTGCGGTATGACCGGGCCGGGGACGAGCATTACGACATCCTTTCTGCCTTCCAGAAATCCATGCGCGGCTCTGACCCGGACGCGGCCCTGCACTATCTGGCCCGGCTGCTGGAGGCCGGGGACATGCCCTCTGTGTGCAGGCGGCTGATGGTATGCGCCTGCGAGGATGTGGGCCTGGCCTGGCCCCAGATTATCCCTATTGTCAAGGCCTGTGTGGACGCGGCCATGATGGTGGGAATGCCGGAAGCTGCCCTCCCCCTTTCCGACGGGGTGGTGCTGGTAAGCACAGCCCCCAAGTCAAATTCCGCCCACGACGCTTATGCAGCCGCCCTGGCAGATGTAAAGGCAGGGAACACAGGGGCCATCCCCCGGCACCTGCAGAACAAGCATTATGACAGCGCCGAAGTGGCCCGCAAAGGGCAATTTTACCAATATCCCCACAACGCGCCCCACCACTGGCTTCCCCAGCAGTATCTCCCGGACGCTCTTCTGGGGGCGAAATATTATGAATATGGAGACAACAAGAACGAGCAGGGCTTTAAAGCCTATTGGGACAGGATAAAGGGAGGAAGCTAAAGCTCCCAGGCAGCCATGCATAAGAAAAGCCGCCAGGCTGTATTATATTGTAGAGCGCCATCTGAATAGTACATGATTTGGGGAAACGGAGGTACACATTATGAAACCCCTGGTATTAGAAAATCTTTCTTACGGGCTGTATGCCATTGGCGTACAGGACGGCACACGTACAAACGCCTGCATTGTCAGTTCCTTGATGCAGATTACAAAGGCTACGCCTTCTGCCGCGCCCCTGGTGGCCTTAAGCCTGCACCAGGACAGCTTTAGCTGCCAGTGCGTGGAGGCGACAGGCATCTTCAGCATTTCTGTGCTCAGCCGGGAAACCCCTGCCGCCGTAATCGGGGCGCTGGGCTATCTTTCCGGCCGGGGGACGGATAAGCTGGAGAACATCCGCCACCGGGTGCTCCATGAAGGGGTGCCGGTTATCAAGGAAAACACCTGCTGCTGGTTTTTGTGCCGCGTGAAGGATATGCTGCCCGCTGGGAACCAGAAGCTGTTCGTGGCGGAAATTATTGCCGGCAGCGATGAGGCCGAGGGCGTCCCCATGACTTATGACTACTATATCAAGGAGCTGGGCGGGGCCGCTCCCAAAAAGGCCCCTGGCTATCTGCCTCCGGCCCAGGGCCACGACCGCAAAAGCGGGGAAAGCTTTGTGTGCTCTGTATGCGGGTATGTGTACAGCGATCCCAATTTTGGCTTCGAGGAGCTGCCGCCAGACTGGATCTGCCCCATTTGCAGTATGCCCAAAAAGGCCTTTGTGCGCAAAAAATAAAAATTCCTGCTGCGCGTTCCCCTGTCCTGCGGATGGGGGAACGCTTCTTTTTTCCTGCTGATTTGTTCTGAAATGGCAGAAAAACCGGGCAAAAGTGGGGATAAAGCCGCTTTTTTTGTGAATTTCCGTGGAAAATCTTACAATTTCCCGTCAAGAAGATTGCATTTTTGTAATCTTTCGTATATAATATATGTATCATGCCATTTTGAAACAAGGCATTACATATGGAGGTATACAGTGAAACAGATGATAAAGAGAACGGGAAAGCGGGCTTTGCTTCTGCTGCTGGCAGCGCTTATGCTGACGGCAGGGCTGCCGGTTCTGGCGGCAGAGGATTTATCCTCCCAGGTTTCCGCCATCACCTCCCAGTTGGAAGATCTGGAGGGAACTTCCTCCAGCCCTGAAGAGGAACCGCCGGAAAGCCAGCCGGAGGAATCTCCCCTCCCCTCCAAGCCTGAGGGCAGCGAGCCTGCGGGCGGGGAGGATGATCCAGGAGAGGAAGAAGAGCCTGACGAGGAAAACCCGGAAGAGAAAGCGCCGCTGGACGCCTCTTCCCTGCTGGTGACAGGCGGGCACAATACATATCTTTCCGGCTATGAAGGGGCGCTTTTCAAGCCCGACAACAATATGAGCCGGGGTGAGGTGGCCTATATGTTTTATAACCTTCTGGCCGCAAAGCCCCCTGTCTCCCAGTCCCAGTTTTCCGATGTGTCCTTCTCCAGTTGGTGGGGTCCTGCTATCAACACAGTGGCAGCGGCCGGGGTTTTCCAGGGCAAGGGCGGGAATATTTTCGATCCCACCGCCCCTATCAGCCGCGCTGAATACGTCACCGCCCTCTCCAATTGTTTTGCGCTGGAGTCTGGCGCCGTAAGTTTCCCTGACGTGGAAGGCCACTGGGCTTATCCCTACATCGCTTCCGCTGTGGCAAAGGGCTGGATAACCGGCTTTGAGGACGGCACCTTTGGCCCGGATAAGCCTATCACCCGCTGCCAGGCAGTGAAAATTATGAACTCTGCCCTGGAGCGCCGGGACGAAGATTTCGCCAAAGACCGGGCACAGCAGAAATTCTATGACGTGCCCTCTTCCCACTGGGCCTATCTGGAGATTGCCGAGGCCGCCAAGCCTGTGGACTCCATGGTAGATCCCCCTCCTGATGATCGTCCCTTTAAAAAAGGCGACACCGTGAAGGTGACTGCTGATATCGGGCTGAACGTGCGGGATAAGCCCAACGGCGCCGTTATTACCACTGTGGCCCAGGGTACTCTGCTTACCATTGTGGATACCGCCTCCTGGCCCTGGGTGCAGATCCGTATGAGCAACAGCCGGGTGGGGTATGTCCATTCCGATTATATCGAACTTGCCAATGGCAGCGGCGGGGATCTGCCTGTTACAGGAGATGGGGCGAAAATTTCCACCGGCAGGGTTTCCCTGCACCAATACCAGACCTTCCGGCTGGATGCCTCCGTTACAAAGGGCATGGACGCTATGGTGTGGAGCAGCAGCGATCCCAGCGTGGCAGAGGTGGGCTATACTGTCCCTTACAACAAAACAGAACACGGGGCCATGATATACGGCAAAAAGCCCGGCAGCGCCACGCTCACCTTCTCAGACAGGGCCGGAACCACGAAAGTGTCCTGCGCCGTTACGGTTACTGCCCCGGAATCTGTCCGGTATGCCTATAATGACGCAAACACAGTAACCACCAATACGCCCTGCAACCTGGTGGCTGTAACGGACACCAGCCGCAGTGCTGTGCGGTTTGAGATTGTAAAAGGTCCTGCCCAAGGAACGTATAATGTTTCCGAATATGAAACCCAAACACGCAAGTCCAGCTATGGCCTGCCGGACAATACGGTTCGCGTTTTCAAAAAGAATATGTCCTTCAGCGTGGCAGGCTCCTATACCCTCCGGGCCTATTCCCAGGACAGCAGCGGCGCTTTCTCGACAGATTACAAGGAGTTTAACCTGCTTGTCACCGCCGCCGCCTCCACCACCGTTACAAACGAAACCCGCCTGCCAAGCCGCGCAATCCTGGATCAGATTAAAAGCTTTGAGGGGAACGTGTGGGAGATTGAGGATGACATGGCGAACCGGAAGCATCCCACTGTGGGCCATGGGTATGTCGTGAACCTGCACAAAACCTTTTATAACACCCTGACGGAAGCAGAGGCCTATGCCCTGCTGGTCGAGCAGGTAAACAGCAACTATGGCTCTACGGTCAATAATTTCCGCACAAAATATGGCGTGCGCATGAGCCAGGCCCAGTATGACGCCCTGGTAAGCTTTGTGTACAACTGCGGGGGCAATACCTTGAACCCCAGCAGCTATTATACCCCCGCTGTCATCCTGAACGCTGTGGTGCCCCCCAGCGATTTGGGGATGAAAACCTATGCGGGCAAATTGAACGTAGGCAATGGCCTTCTCTTCTCCTCCGCGGATATTACCAGCTCCCGGCTGGCTACTGTGCCTGGAGGCAGCACCGTAACGGTGCGGGAATATAAACGCTTCTCCAGCAGCACCAAGCAGGAAGTGTGGTATAAGGTGACCTATGGCTCCACCACAGGCTGGATGCCTGCCGGCTATGTGAACCTGAACCTTTCCAATCCCATTCATGACCTGAACTATGTGGATTCCACAGTGCTTGCTTATAACTTCCTCCAGTGGCATACTTCGTCCGGCACCCACTATGTAGGGCTGCTGCGCCGCAGGCTGGCGGAATGCAAGATATTCTTCTTCGGCAACTATGCGGAGGCAAACTCAAGCCATCCGAATTACAAGAAAAATACTTACGGCTTTGTGTTCCCCACCTGCTGTACCTCATAATCTATAAAAAAGAAGCTCCCTGACCAACAAGCTAGGGAGCTTTTTTAGAAGGAAAGCCGCTCCCATGCCTTTTAAGGGCACAGGGGCGGCCTTTCTTGTGACCAAACCTGTAAGCCGGGTTCTGTCGCGGACAGTCATCTATCTTGGCCTGCCGTTGCCAGCAAGCTCTCGCCACCTCCATAGGACGCGCGGGCCGCGCTTGCAGACTGAACTGCCGTCCTGCCACGGTGTTGCTCCGGATAGGGTTTACAGGGCCGCGCAGTCCCCTGCGCGCCGGTGAGCTTTTACCTCGCCTTTCCACCCTTACCGGGGTTTCCCCCGGCGGTATATCTCTGTTGCACTTTCCCTGGGGTCACCCCCGGCGGCCGTTAGCCGTTATCCTTGCCCTGTGGAGCCCGGACTTTCCTCAGACGCCCGCTTTCGCAAAGCGCCCGCAACTGTCTGGTTTGCTCACATCTAGTCTAATACGGCGCACTGCCCTTTGTCAAGGGGAGGGCGCGGCTTTTAGCAGGATTTTGCAGAAAGCAGGCGGTTCTTTTCCTCCCACAGGCTCTGGGACAAGTCTACATAGTAGGTGTGGGGGTTTTCAAACCGGGTAACTTCTTCCCAAAGCGTGTCCACCTGGGCCATGCAATATGCCTTAATGGCCTTCAAGGCCCGGGGGGTGTAGGTGCAGGCCCCGCCTTTAAAAATCTGGGTCATCAGGGATACGGCATAGAAATTCTGGACAGTTTTGCGCTTCCAGGTGTGGTTGGGGTCGAAGATGGTGTAAGGCTTTGTATCGTCAATAATCTCATCGTGGAGGGTTATCACGTCGGCAATGGCCTTGTCCGTCTCCTTGTCAAAAAGCCTCCACACATTTTTAAAGCAGGGCGTAGTGATTTTTGCCACGTTTTCGCTGATTTTAATTTTAGGAATTACCTGCCCGTCCGGCTTTTCCACTGCCACCAGCTTATACACGCCGCCGAACACAGGCTCCGAGGAGGAGGTGATAAGCCGCTCGCCCACGCCGAAGGAGTCCACCCTGGCGCCCTGTATCAGCATGTCCCGGATGATATACTCATCCAGGGAGTTGGAGGCGCAGATGGCACAGTCCTCAAAGCCCGCGTCATCCAGAAGCTTGCGGGCCTTGCGGGAAAGATAGGTGATGTCGCCGCTGTCAATGCGTATGCCAGCGGGCCGGAATCCCTGGGGCACCAGCACTTCGTTGAATACCTTTATGGCGTTGGGCACGCCAGACTTTAACACGTTATAGGTGTCCACCAGCAGCACGCAGTTCTGGGGATATGCCTCCGCGTATGCCTTGAAGGCGTCGTATTCGCTGTCGAAAAGCTGCACCCAGCTATGGGCCATGGTGCCCAGTGCCGGCACGCCGAAAAGCTGGTCGCTGATGGTGCAGGCGGTGCCTGCGCACCCGCCGATAAAGGCGGCCCGGGCGCCGTATACCGCGCCGTCAAAGCCCTGGGCGCGGCGGGAGCCAAACTCCATCACAGCCCGGCCCTGGGCAGCCCGGACAATGCGGTTGGTCTTGGTGGCAATAAGGCTTTGGTGGTTGATGCATAAAAGCACCATGGTTTCCACAAACTGTGCTTGGATGGCCGGGCCGCGCACGGTTACAATCGGCTCGCCAGGGAAAATAGGCGTGCCCTCGGGCACAGCCCACACATCGCACTGGAATTTGAAATTGCGCAGGTATTCTAAAAATTCCTTGGAGAAAATATGCTTGCCCGCCAGGTATGCAATATCCTCCTCAGAAAAATGCAGGTTGCGCAGATAGTCCACAAGCTGCTCCACGCCTGCCATAATGGCAAAGCCGCCGTTATCAGGCACTTTGCGGAAAAACATATCAAAATAACAGATGGCATCCTCCAAGCCGTTCTGGAAATAGCCGTTTGCCATTGTCAGTTCGTAAAAGTCTGTAAGCATAGTCAGATTTCTTTCATTGCCGGTAAAATTTTTTCCCATGGCGTTTTGCCCTTCCTTTCTTTATGCAGAGCATAGAGAGCTAAAGATACAATGTTTATAAAGCGATTTTTACCGTTTCTATTATACCAGCTTTTGGCAAAAAGTACAGTGTGTTTTGCAAAACTATTTTCTTTGCAAAAGAAAGACGCGGTATGCGGAAACAAACTGTATAAATTCTAAAATTTTTCTGGTATAATTCTTTAAAGTAGATTGATTTCCCCGTTCCCCTTCCTTATAATATGGGTAGGATACTGAAACTTTTTGGGAAAAGAGGGTATAGCTATGAGATTGCGCAGCCAGCCCTTGGGCTCAAAAAACTTGGTAGGTGCCAGAGTAGAGTCTGCCCGTAAAAGCCAGGGCATGAAACAAAAGGAGCTTTTAGCCCAGCTGCAGGTGCGCGGCGTAGATTTAAACGCCTCGGGCCTGTCCAAGCTGGAAGGACAACTGCGCTTTGTCACAGACATGGAGCTGCTGGCTTTGTCCAACATCCTAAACGTCTCTGTGGACTGGCTGCTTACCGGCAAAGAAAAGTAGCTGTGGCAAACCAGACAGAAAACTAAAAACCTCCTTCAAAGGATGCCTTCCAGGCCTTCGGGCTTGGAGGGCATTTTTGTGCTCTATGAGGGCATACTCTTTTGTATATCAGCCCATCATGAAAGGAGGCGCGGCTGTGCTTCAAAAAGGCGAACTGCGGCGGCTTTGGCCCCTGCTGGTGTTTTTTGCCCTGTATTCCCTGGGCTTTTTCCTATGGGTGAAAACCTTTTTCTATTCCCTCCCCTTCCTCCTGGGCCTGCTGGCGGCTGCGGCAGTGCAGCCAGTTATTGCTTTCCTGGAAAAGCGCTGCAAATGCTCCCATGCTGCCGCCTCTGCCTGGGGGGCGGCCCTTGCCCTGCTGGCGGCGGCAGCTCTCACCGGGCTGGTGGCCTTTTTCGGCATCCGGGAGGCTATTTCTTTTTTGGTGAAGGCTTCTAACGGCGGGTTTCCAGAGTTTTCCCCGGCGGTGAAAGCTTTTTTCCAGCGGGTGAACAGCTTTTTTGCAGAGCTTGACATGGAATTCTTCCAGCGCAACCAGGAAGAACTGATGGACTTTTTAAAAAGCAGCATGGATCTGGTGCTCTCCTTCCTCCGGGCGCTGCTGGGGGTGGTCACCTCCCTGCCCACCCTGCTGGCACTGGTGCTGACGGCTGGGTTTTCCACCTTCTGCTTTTCCCGGGATATGGGGCGGCTGCGAGGCTGGGTGCGGCGGATGCTCAGCGACAGCACCGCAGAGCAGGTGAAGGGCGGGCTGGAAAGCTCTGCAGGGACAGGGCGGAAATACTTCCTCTCCTATCTCTTTCTATACTTCATCACATTCTGCGAAACCTGCGTAATCCTGTCCCTTCTGCATATCCCCTATCCCCTCACTACCAGCCTGATCACCGCCGTTGCAGACCTTCTGCCTGTGCTGGGGCCGGGCATTGTGTTTACCCCCCTTGCCGTGTATCAGGTGCTTATTGGGGAATACTGGAAGGCTTTGGGGCTGTTCATCGGGTGGGTTACCATCACCTGCATCCGGCAGGTGATGGAGCCAAAGCTGGTGGCGTCCACCACAAAAATCCATCCCCTTGCCATGCTGGCGGCAGTGTATTTTTCCCTGGTCAGCGGCAGCTTCTGGATGCTGCTCTATGTGATGGGCCTGTGTATGCTGTACGCCTTCCTGAAGGAATCTGGCATCCTGCCTCCATTGCTGCCAAAGGAGGAAACGGAGGCCTCCTAGACAAGCGCATCGCACAAAGGGAGGGGGCGGCCCCTCCCTTTGCTTTGCTGGTAAAAGGATTATGCCGCCTTTTGCGTGGTTTCCTGGGGACTTCTGCAATTTTTTTTGAAAACCCCTTGCAAAATACCCCTAAGGGGTATATAATAGAAATTGTCAAATACCCCTATAGGGTATTTGACACGCACCACGCTTATGAGAAAGAAGGGATATCTATGGGAGAAGCGGAAAAAAACTGCTGCCGCTATAAGTCCTCCCCCCGCAGCCCGGAAACCCTCCGGCAACTGCAAAACCGCCTAAGCCGCATAGCAGGGCAGTTAGGGGGCATCAGCAAAATGCTGGAGGAAAACCGCTATTGCGGCGACATCCTCACCCAGGTGGCGGCTGTGGAGAGCGCCCTGCAAAGCTTTGGCTACACAGTTTTGCAGGAACACATGGAAACCTGCGTGGCAGAAGGGGTGCGGGCCGGGGATATGGAAATCCTGGAGGAGGCCCTGGGCCTGATTAAAAAACTGAAATGAGGGGGTAACATATGACAACAGAGAAATTCCGCGTAACCGGCATGACCTGCGCCGCCTGCCAGGCCAATGTCACCCGCCGGGTGCAGAAGCTGTCCGGCGTGCAGGAGGTGGATGTGAGCCTGCTGAAAAACCAGATGCAGGTCACCTTTGACGAAAGCGCAGTGGCAGAAGGGGATATCTGCGCCGCTGTGACAGAGATAGGCTATGGGGCGGAACCGGCGGAGGCCCCTGCCCCAGGCGGGGACGGAAGCAGCCGGGATTTCCAGAGCCAGTGGAAAAAACGCCAGCAGGACGCAGAGGAGGAACAGGCTGCCATGAAAAAGCGGCTTACCCTCTCGGTCATCCTGCTCGTGCCCCTCATGTACGTGGCTATGGGGTCCATGATGGGCCTGCCTGTGCCCTCTTTCCTCATTGGCATGGAAAACGCCCTTGTTTCCGCCATGACCCAACTGCTCATCACCCTGCCCATTCTGGTGCTTAACCGGAAGTTTTACACCGGCGGCCTGCGTTCCCTGTGGAAGCGCAGCCCCAACATGGACTCCCTGGTGGCGGTAGGCTCTGGCGCGTCCCTGCTGTATGGCATTTTCGCCCTGTACCGCATGGCCTGGGGCTTTGGGCATGGCGATATGGCCCTTGTCCACCAATATGCCCACGACCTGTATTTTGAGTCCAGCGCCATGATTGTCACTCTGGTAACAGTGGGCAAATATCTGGAAAGCCGCTCCAAAGCCAAAACCAGCGGCGCCTTGGACAAGCTGGTGGATTTAGCCCCTAAAACCGCCACAGTGCTGCGGGAAGGCGCAGAAACCGTTATACCTGCCCAGCAGGTGCAGGCAGGGGATATTGTGGTAATACGCCCCGGGGAGAGCCTGCCTGTAGACGGCGTGGTGACAGAAGGCCACGGGTATGTGGATCAGTCTGCCATTACCGGAGAAAGCCTGCCTGTAGAGCGCGGCCCTGGGGATCCGGTGCTGTCCGCCACCATAAACAAAAACGGTTCTTTTCACTTTCGCGCTTCCAAGGTGGGCGATGACACCACTCTGGCCCAAATCATCCGTCTGGTGGACGAGGCGGGCAGTACCAAAGCGCCTATTGCCCGGCTGGCGGATAAAATCAGCGGGGTGTTCGTGCCCATCGTCATGGTCATTGCCCTGGTGACTGCCATTGTGTGGCTCATAGCTGGGCAGACCTTTGAGTTCTCCCTTTCCTGCGCCATTGCCGTTCTGGTAATTTCCTGTCCCTGCGCCTTAGGGCTTGCCACGCCGGTTGCCATTATGGTGGGCACAGGCAAGGCGGCAGAATACGGCATCCTGGTGAAGTCGGCGGAAAGCCTGGAGAACCTGCACCGGGTGGATACCATTGTACTGGATAAAACCGGCACCCTCACCAGCGGCAAGCCTGCCGTCACGGATGTGCAGGTGCTGGACAACACTCTCTCCCCCGCCGGCTTCCTGGCTCTTGCCGCCGCTCTGGAAACAGGCAGCGAGCATCCCTTAGCCCAGGCCGTTACCGAATATGCCAAATCCCAAGGCATCACCCCCTACAAGGCGGAAGATTTTTCCGCCACTGCCGGACGGGGCGTGCAGGCTGAAATCCAAGGGGATCTGTGCCTGGCAGGCAACCTGGCTTTTCTACGGGAGCAGGGCATTGAGGCAGACAGCGCTGCGGCCCAGGGAGAATCCTTTGCCAGGCAGGGCAAAACGCCCCTGTTCTTCGTGAAAGCCGGACAGCTTGCAGGCGTTATCGCTGTGGCAGATTCCCTGCGGGAGTCCAGCCTGCGGGCAGTAGAGCGGTTCCACAAAATGGGCTTGCGGGTGGTTATGCTCACTGGGGACAACAAGGCCACCGCCCAGGCTATCCGCCAGCAGGCAGGCATTGAGGAGGCAGTTTCCGATGTGCTGCCCGCGGAAAAAGAGGCGGTTATCCGCCGCCTGCAGGGAGAAAACCGCCGGGTAGCCATGGTGGGTGACGGCATAAATGACGCCCCCGCCCTCACCCGGGCAGACATCGGCATTGCCATCGGGGCAGGGACGGATATTGCTATCGACTCTGCCGACGTGGTGCTGATGAAGAACTCCCTGGAGGACGTATGCACTGCCATTGAACTGAGCAAGTCCGTTATCCGCAATATCCGCATGAACCTGTTCTGGGCCTTTTTCTATAACGTCCTGGGGATCCCTGTGGCGGCAGGATTGCTGTGGCCCCTGTTTGCCATCAAGCTCAGCCCTATGCTGGGTTCCGCTGCCATGAGCCTAAGCTCTGTGTGTGTGGTGGCAAACGCCCTGCGCCTACGGTTCTTTAAAGACAAGGCGCGCACCCTGGAGATACCCCCCAAAACAGCAAGCCCTATGGAAACACCCATTCTTAATACAACTGTGGAAGGAGCAAATACCATGAAAAAAGTTTTGACTGTTGAGGGCATGATGTGCGCCCACTGCCAGTCCCATGTGCAGAAAGCCCTGGAGGGCGTTGCCGGCGTTACTGCTGTCAACGTAGATCTGGAGGCCAAAAAAGCCACTGTGGAGATGGCAGAGAATGTGGCAGATGAGCTGCTCACAGCCGCTGTTAAGGACGCAGGCTATGAACCTGTGGACTGCAAGGCAGTGTAAGAAAACGCAAAAAGCAGAGCGGCCTGGAAAAGCTTCCAGGCCGCTCTGCTTTTTATGAGCAACCATCGTCTAAGCTGATGGTTGCTCATATAACGAAACCCCCTGCGGAGCTTGTCCGCAGGGGGTCCTTATTCCTACCAAAAAGGGCTTTACGCCGGTTTTTAGATAGAAGCGAAGTACTTAATGGTGCGCACCATCTGGCTGGTGTAGCTGTTCTCGTTGTCATACCAGGATACAACCTGTACCTGATACAGCCCGTCGCCAATCTCGGTAACCATGGTCTGGGTGGCGTCGAACAGGGAGCCATAGGTGATGCCGATGATATCGGAGGATACCAGAGGCTCTTCGGTGTAGCCGAAGGAATCGGAAGCGGCTGCCTTCATGGCGGCATTGATGCCGTCAACAGTCACGTTCTCGCCCTTGACAACGGCAACCAGCAGAGTGGTGGAGCCGGTGGGTACGGGCACGCGCTGGGCAGAGCCGATGAGCTTGCCGTTGAGTTCGGGGATAACCAGACCGATAGCCTTGGCAGCGCCGGTGGAGTTGGGAACAATGTTCACAGCAGCGGCGCGGGCGCGGCGGAGATCACCCTTGCGGTGGGGGCCGTCCAGAACCATCTGGTCGCCGGTGAAGGCATGTACAGTGGTCATGATGCCGCTCTGGATGGGAGCATACTTGTTCAGGGTGTCGGCCATGGGAGCCAGGCAGTTGGTGGTGCAGGAAGCTGCGGAGATGATCTTGTCTTCAGCAGTCAGGGTGTTCTCGTTCACGCTGTACACGATGGTCTTGAGGTCGCTGCCAGCAGGAGCGGAGATAACAACCTTCTTGGCGCCAGCGTCGATGTGAGCCTGGGACTTTGCCAGGGAGCAATAGAAGCCGGTGCACTCCAGAACAACGTCAACGCCGATCTGGCCCCAAGGCAGATCCTTGGCATCCTTTTCAGCATAGATCTTGATGGTCTTGCCGTCTACAGTGATGGAGTCCTCGCCGGCCTCCACCTTGTCGGCCAGAGCATAGCGGCCCTGGGCAGAGTCATACTTCAGCAGATGAGCCAGCATTTTGGGGCTGGTCAGATCGTTGATAGCTACGACCTCATACCCTTCGGCGCCGAACATCTGGCGGAAAGCCAGACGGCCGATGCGGCCAAAACCATTGATTGCAACTTTAACAGACATTGGTAAAACCTCCTGAAATTGGTATAGGGTTTTGTATACCATTATTTTAATGCATTTTACACAAGAATACAAGAGCCAAACCAAAAAATCCCCGGAAAATTTTTGTGATTTTTTTCTCAAAGTCCTACAAAAATCCGGGGCCGCAGCATTTTTTCATGCTGAAGCCCCGGGAAGCGGTTCCATATCAGGGTTATCCGGGCAGGAAGCCTCTGTTAAAACCCTGGCCCTTATTCTGCCTGTGAGATATCAACCCCGAAATATTTTTCAGAGAGTTCTGTGAGGGTGCCGTCCTCTTTCAGCTCTGCCAAGGCTTTGTCCACAGCCTCCCGCAGGGTGCGGGTTTCCTCGCCTTTGCGCATGGGAATGGCAACCTGTACTGCCTCGTCGCTTAAAACGGCAATTTTAATGTCTGCGTCCGGATGGTTCTTCATGTAATCATAATACGCCACTTCGTCATTGAGGGTTGCGTCGATGCGCCCGGAAAACAGCAGTTCAAAGGTCTGGTTCAGATCGTCCACGCCAGTAACCTCCGCCCCATGGGCTTCGGCAATCTTGGCATAGGTGCTGTTCAGGGTATTGGCGGTGTGCTTGCCCTCCAGATCCTCCATGGACTTGATGTCCTCGTTTTCGTTCTTCACAATGACGGCGGTACGGTTGGCGGCATAGGGGATGCTGAAATCATACTTCTCTTTGCGCTCCTCGTCCACGCTGACGCCGTTTACCATGAGATCATAGCGGCCGGAGTCCAGGCCAGCCAGCAGGCCGTCCCATTCGCCTTCAATGAAGTTTACCTTCACCCCCAGCTTTTCCCCGATTTTCTGGGAAACCTCTACGTCATAGCCCACCAGGTTGTCGTCCTCGTCATGGAAAGTCCAAGGCGCCCAAGTGCCCTCCATGGCTACGGTTATTTCCCCCTTTCCCTGGATTTGTGCCAGCAGATCTCCTTCTGTCCCGCCGGAGGCGGCAGAGCCTGCAGGCTCTGAGTTTGCGGAGCCTCCCTCTCCGCCGCAGGCCGCCAGGGCCAGTGTCAGGCACAGGGCCAGCAGCAGTGCCAAAAGCTTCTTCATTTTCATCATGGTTTCTCCTTTCTGAAATCACAAATGGTAAATATACTATATCTCTATGGATAGCAATTTAAAACGCGGCCCGTTACTCCTGCCCCACCAGCCGCAGAAATTCCTGGGTGCGCTGGGAGCGGGGGCTTTGGAAAAACTCCTTGGAGGGAGCCGATTCCACCACCAGGCCGTCCTCCATAAATACCACCTGGCTGGATACATTCCTGGCAAAGCCCATTTCATGGGTGACCACCAGCATGGTCATGCCCTCCTCTGCAAGCTGCCGCATGACAGCAAGGACTTCCCCTGTAAGCTCTGGATCCAGGGCAGAGGTAGGCTCGTCAAAGTAGATGATTTCCGGCTGTGCTGCCAGCGCCCGGGCAATGGCTACGCGCTGCTGCTGCCCGCCGGAAAGCTGGCTGGGGTAGTAATCCATCCGGTCGGAAAGGCCCACCTTTTCAAGGGCTTGCTCTGCCGTCTGCCTGGCCTGATCCTTTGGCATCTTCCGGGCAATGACCAAACCTTCCGTCACATTCTGCAGGGCAGTCTTATTCAAAAACAAATTATAATTTTGGAACACAAAGGTAGTTTTCCGGCGGATGGCGGCGATTTCCTTCTTCGTAACCTTATGTAAATCATAGGCCTGCCCATCAAACACCAGTTGGCCTGCCTGGGCGCGCTCCAGGAAATTCATGCACCGCAGCAGGGTGGTTTTGCCGGAGCCGCTGGGGCCTAAAATGGCCACCACGTCTCCCTGCTCCACCTTGATGTCTACACCTTTGAGCACTTCTGTGCCCCCAAAGGACTTCTTGATGCCCTTTACTTCCACCATTTCGCCTGGGGCCTCCTTTTCGGCAGGATTATCATGGACTCTTTCGCCGTATATACACTGAGCCTCTTCTCCCCCAGCTTTTGCAGCTTTGTCAGCACCGTGGAGAACAGCAGGTAAATTATGCCTGCCTCCATATACAGGGCCAAAGGCTCGTAAGTGCGGGCAATAATGCGCTGGGTGGACATGAGCATTTCCGTTACCGTAATGGTAGACGCCAGGGAGGTGTCCTTCATCATGGCGATAAGGGAATTTGCCAAGGATGGGAAAGCTGTGCGCATAGCCTGGGGCAGCACAATGCGCCGCATGGTCTGCAAATAGGACATGCCTACGCAATAGCCCGCCTCCAACTGTCCGGCAGGCACAGCCTCCAAGGCGGCCCGGACGATTTCCGCGCAATAGGCGCCCTCGTTTAAAGAGAACACCAGCACTGCCGCCGGAAAGGGATCGATAATCACGCCCAAACCCGGCAGTCCATAAAACACCAGATAGAGCTGCAAAAGCAGGGGCGTACCCCGGAACACCCAAATGTGAAACCTGGAAAGCTGCTTCAGCACCGGCACGCCCGCAAACTGCGCCAGGGCCATAAAAACGGCCAGCACCATGGCAAAGAAAAAGGCGATTGCTGTCAGGGGCAGGGTCATGGTCAGGCCCGGCACCAGGATTTTTGTGAAAGAATCTGACAGTATCTCCCACAGCCGCTCTGTCATACCTCGTTTCTCCCTTCGTTATAACCTCCGCCCTTGGCGGCTGGGATAAAGTATACCATATTACTCCACTTTATGCAAATACCTTTTTTCTATAGTAAACCCTACTTCAGCAAAAGAACTATGCCTATAGGGCATAGAATCTCGCATAAGAAAGCCGCCCCCCGCAAAGGAACGGCTTTTAAAACATCTTGATTTGAGGCTGAAACAAAAATCAGTAGGCTGCTGTCACCTGCTCGGCCTGCTCCTCAATTTTATGGAGCACCATGGAAGCATCGTCTACCTTGGCATATTGCAGCAGGGAGCACACAATGTCCGGAATATCCATAGGGGCAAAATTGCCGGACTGGACTATCTGCAAGGCAAAATGCTGGTTGCGGGTGAGGGTGGGCGCGTAGCTACGGGCGTGCTTCCGGCCACGGCCTGTACCATTCGTTACTTTTATGTATCCCTTCTCCAGCAGTTCGTTTACCAGAAGATGAAAGGAACTGACAGCAAACAAAGGCTCTCCCCGCTCGTTTACAGCGGCAGAGATGATCTCTGGCCTGCATAGCGGATGATCCGCCTGCCAAAGGATCTCCATAAGGATCAATTCAGAGTTTGTAAGCTGATGCGCCTTTTTTCTTTTCATAAGGGGGACAACTCCTTTGCAGCGAATAGAGAATTGCCCGGCCTGCCAGCGCCGGGCTGCCAAATCCTTCTTAAACAGGTGGGCTACATCATTCTCCTTAGTTCCTTCCAAAAGGGATACACTTTTCCCTTTGGCATTGTCTTTGATATATTTTATAATATATTTTCGGAATTGTCAATGCGTTCCCCTAAAAAAACAGGTAAAAATTTTTAAAAGCAAACAGTTAATAAATACAGAAATTCTATCTTTTTTCGCTCATACTTTCCTGTACTCCTGCCCTGAGCTGCCGCCGGCGGTACAGGAACTGATCGGCTACAACCAGCAGCGCGCCGGCAATCACAACCAGATAGTAAGTGAAAAATCGCCACACCATTACAGCGGCATACAGATCGTTATGGACGAAATATCCCCGGAAGTAGGACGAAAACCCGATTTCCTGAGCGCCGGAGGCGCCGGGCATGGGCATGAAAGACACAGAAACCTGCAAAAGGCTTTGCACTGCGACAATCTCCCAATAGCTTGCGTCCTGGTATCCAAAAGCCCGGAAGATGAAAAAAATCACGCTCATTTGCAGGAAAAACTGCGGAACGGACAGCACAATCCCCCACAGGACGCTGGCTTTTTTCTCCTTGAAATTGTCGGTAAAGCTGCCAAAATCGGCCTCGAATTTGTCGATTGTTTCCATCAGGTGGAAGCGTTCCCGCAGAAAGCGGAACCGGGAAGCCAGCCACTTGGCAAAACGGCAGATTACATGAAAGACAGGCTTGATAAACAGGGAGGCGAAAAATAGGATGGAACCGCCGTTTATCATAAGGCCCAAGACTATCAGCGGGAGAATGCCTGGGTTTTCCGCCTGAATCTTTCCGTACATCATGGCGTAAAACACAATTGAACACAACACAAAGGCGCACTGATAGCAGAAGAATTTCATCAGCAGCACAGCAGTGGAAAGGCCCACAGGTATGTTGTCCCGGCGCAGGTATGCTGCCTGCATGGGCTGCCCCCCTGTGGAGCTGGGGGTGATATAGGAATAATAAATGCCGATAAGGCCGATTTTTATGCCGCTGCCCCAACCCATAGGAATATGCTGGCTGCGCATAAGCAGGCGGATTATGCCCCCCTCAAAACCAAAAAAAATAACGGTGATGACAATCGCCAAACTGAGCCATCCCGGCGTAAGCCCAGCCATGGTGGCAAACACGTTGCCAAATTCCCGATTGAACACGCCAAACAGCACCACTGCCACAATAGTCGCGGCAATATAAAGCAGGCTCCAAGGAATACGCTTTTTCTTTTTCATGGGAGCCACCCCCTCTTTTCCTTTCATAGCCACTCTCCTCTTAGAATCTGTTTCTATGGAGAATTATAGCACAGCCCATTTTCCCTGTAAACCTTGCTAAGAAAAACGTAAGAAACAGCGTTGCGGCACAGGCTGTTCCAAGGCTGGGCTTTGAAATGCGCAGGTAATATTGCCGTGAAAAAAGCAGGAGGGACTGGGCTTTTGACCCAGTCCCTCCATACTCACTCTAAATTTACAATTACCCAATTGTTGTCCGCGTGTCATGGAATCCATGGCAAAAAAGCCGAAAAGCTTCTCGCACACGAGCTTCTTTTGTGAAAAGATTATAACACTTTTTTGTATGGTTTGTCAAGCGTTTACAACCGGAAATCTATGGATAGTATATTCCTTATTTTACCTCAACTACCCAGCCGAAGGGATCCTCTGCCTTCCCTGTCTGGATGCCAGTGACAGTGTTATAAAGCTTCTGGCTTACAGGGCCAATGCCCCCGCCGGAAATTACCATCACCTCGTCCCCAAAGCGCAAGGCACCAACTGGGGAGATGACAGCCGCAGTACCGCTGCCCCAGCACTCTTCCAGGGAGCCGTCCCTGGCGGCGGCCACCAGTTCCTCTACAGAAACGCGGCGTTCCTCCACCTCCATGCCCCAGTGCCTGCACAGATCCAGGCAGGAGGCCCGGGTGACGCCGGGCAGGATACTGCCGTTTAGCATGGGGGTGACCACCTTGCCGTTTATCTTGAAGAAGATATTCATGGCCCCCACCTCTTCAATATATTTGCGCTCCACGCCGTCCAGCCACAGCACCTGGGAGTAGCCTTCTTCGTGGGCTTTCATCTGGGCTTTCAGGCTTGCCACATAGTTTCCGCCTGTTTTGGCCTCGCCAATGCCGCCCCGCACAGCCCGCACATAGTCATCTTCGATCCAGATTTTCACTGGATCCAGGCCGCTTTCATAGTATGCGCCGGAGGGGGACAGGATGATCATAAAGAGATATGTATCGGAAGGGCGCACGCCCAGGAAGGGATCTGTGGCGATAATAAAGGGCCGGATGTACAGGGAGGTGCCGGGAGCTGTGGGAATCCAGTCCTTTTCAATACTTACCAGGGTTTTGAGGGCATTCATAAAATCATCCTCCGGCACCTCCGGGATACAGATGCGCCGGTTGGAATTGTTGGCCCGGGCAATGTTCCGGTCAGGGCGGAACAGCAGGGTGCGGCCGTCCTCCGCCCGGTAAGCCTTCATCCCCTCAAACATCTCCTGGCCATAATGGAACACCATGGCGGAAGGATCCAGCTCCAGGCTGTGGTACGGCTCTATGCGGGGATCGTGCCAGCCCTTTTCCTTATTATAGGGCATAATGTACATGTGATCGGTGAATATCTTACCGAAGCCCAGCTTAGACTGGTCTGCGGGCTTTGCCTTTGGTTTTTTTGTCAGTTCAATCTTGATTTCCTGCATAATCAACACCACTTTCTTTGCCTGTCCATTAGGCTTTTGCCGCCTGCCGCAGGCTGATTTTTCCTATTTCCCTATTATAGCCCCTGGGAGGCAAAAATGCAAGCCAAACCAAATAATCCTGCAAAAATTCTCCTGCAAGCTTATTGGAAAAGCGCCGGGATGCCTCCCGGCGCTTTTTGCCTGTCTCACTCGTCGTCCTCATCCTCCGGGGCATCCCAGTTGTGCCAGACGTTCTGCACGTCGTCGTTGTCCTCCAGCAGATCCAGCATCTTCTGCATTTTGACAACTACCTCCGGATCCGCAATGGCGGTGTAAGTATCGGGCACCATTTCCACCTCGGCGGAGACAAATGCATAGCCTTTCTTTTCCAGGTCTTCCCGCACGCCGCTGAAATCGGCAGGCTCGGTGGAAATCTCAAACACATCCTCATCGGCGGCAAAATCGGAAGCGCCAGCCTCCAGTGCGTCTGTCATAACGGTATCCTCGTCCAGGCCTTCCCGCTCAATCACGATAACGCCTTTCTTGTTGAACATAAAGGACACGCAGCCAGTGGTGCCCAGGTTCCCGCCGTATTTGTCAAAGGCATGGCGCACATCGGCAGCAGTGCGGTTTCGGTTATCGGTGAGGGCCTCTACAATGACAGCCACGCCGCAGGGGCCATAGCCCTCATAGGTTACATCTTCATAGTTGTCGGCATTGCCGTCTCCGGCGGCCTTTTTGATAATGCGCTCAATATTGTCATTGGGGACGTTTGCGGCCTTTGCCTTGGCGATACAGTCCCGCAGGCGGGAGTTTGCGGCCGGATCCGCGCTGCCCCCTTCCTTTACGGCAACAGTCAGCTCGCGCCCAATCTTCGTAAAGATTTTAGCCTTTGCCCCGTCGGCCTTTTCCTTCTTCCGTTTAATGTTGTTCCATTTTGAATGTCCAGACATGCTGTACCCTCTTCCTTATTAGTATAAAATAAGCTGGCGCTTAAAATTTGCCGCTTATAATCATATCATAAGCGGGAAAGGATTTCAAGACCAAGGCTTCCCGCTTTTTTCTGGGCCTGCACCTGTTTCTCCCGCCCCAGGTCAGTGGCGTCCCACACCACGCAGCCCGTAAGCTGGGTGTTCATCACACTGAAGGATCGCTTAAGCTGGTAAGTGGTCACCTCTACCCCGAAATCCTCCTCGCTGCCCATGGAAAGGAGCAGCACAGCTTCCCGGCGCTTTTTAATGGGCGGCTTTTTGTTTAAGGAGAACCGGGCTTCAAAATACCGCTGGGTTCTGTCCAGCAGGGCCTTCATAGGCGCGGGAAAGGAAGCGTTGTATACAGGCGACGCCACTACCAGCAGGTCGCTTTTCCGCAGTTCCTTGTCAAAGCCGTCCAAATCGGAAAATTTGCATCCTTCCTTTTTGGCGCAGGCCCCGCAGGCTATGCAGGGATTTGGATGCAGATCGTACACATCTATCTCCTTGATTTCCCATTCCTTCTTCCCTTTGAACCCTTCCAGGAAGCTGTCCAGCAGCATCCTGGTGTGGCCATGCCCGTTGGGGGAGCAGAACAGCACCAGCAGCCGCTTTTTGCTTTCAAAAAATCCCATTTCTTTCTCCTTTCCGCTTGTTCTTTCGTAAAAACAGGCGCTGCCTGCCGCCGGAAACCTGCGGGGCGCTTACCTGTCTGCGTCTCCCCGCTCGGGGAGCACTTCTTCGCTTTTTACCACATGGGACACCATGCCCTTGCCTGTAGCCTCCCGGTTGGGGATAACCAGGTTCAGGATAATGCCCACAATAATGCCCAGGCCGATGTTGGAAAAGCTAAAGGTGGCATTGCCAATGACAGCCCCGCCGATTGCCAGCACCAGCATGACAGCGGCAATGCACAGGTTGCGGTTCTTGGTGAAGTCCACATGGTTTTCCACCAGGGTGCGCAGGCCCACAGAGGCTATCATGCCGTAAAGCACTATGCAGGCCCCGCCCAGCACACAGTTAGGCACAGACTGGATAACGCCGATGCCCTTGCCAAAGAAGCTGACCGCTATGGCGACAAGCGCCGCTATGCGCAGGGAGGCAGGGTTATAATTCCCGGTAGCAGCCAGTACAGCGGTGTTTTCGCTGTAGGTTGTGTTGGGAGGGCCGCCTACAAAGCCGGCAAATACCGTAGCCAGGCCGTCCCCCAGCATGGTGCGGTGCAGGCCGGGCTTTTCTGTGAACTTCTTGCCTACCACCGCGCCGTTTGCGTATACGTCTCCCACATGCTCCACGCAGGTGACAATGGCAATGGGCGCAATCATGCCAATGGCAGTGATGTTAAAGACGGGAAGCACGAAATGAGGGGCCTGCAGCCAACCATAGCCTGCGATGACGCTGGTATCCATCAGGGAAGCCGGGGCAATGCCGGTTTTGGTGAGGATGAGGGTGAGCACATAACCGCTGACTAAAGCTATCACAATGGAGGACATCTTTACCATCCCCCTGCCGCAGCTTGACAGGAACACAGCCAGCAGGCACACCACCGCAGCGATTACCCAGGCCCATACATAAGTGGGCATATGATAGCCCTCTGTAAAGGGGGACATGGCGGCGCCGTCAGGGCCATATTGGGTCTGGATGTTGGAAATGGCGGTGGAGGCAAGGTTCAGGCCGATGAGGGTGATGCCCACGCCCCGCACAACAGGCGGGAAAAGGGTGTCAATAAGCCCTTTGCCAAAAATGCGGATCACCAGGGACAACAGCAAATAGAAAATGCCGGAAACGATTATGCCGCCCATTGCCGCCGCTATCTGCTCATCCTTGGTGGCGCCAAAGGCAGAATTGCCGACCACACCGCAGATGGCGGAGATAAAGGCAAAGGAGCTGCCCAGGAAGGTGGGCATACGCCCGCCTGTACAGAGATGGAAAATCAGGGTGCCAACGCCTGCGCAGAACAGGGCCACCCCCACGTCCAGCCCGGTGAGAAGCGGCACCAGGATTGTGGCGCAGCTCATAGCGAAAGCGTGCTGAAAGCCTAAGGCAATGGCCTTCTTCGCGCCCAGCTTTTCATACTCCCCGGCACAGGGAAATAAAAAGCTGTTGATTTTAGAAAACATGCTCATTTTTCTGCCCTCCCGTTTTCATTGCAGGGGCTTTTCCCTGCCCGCAGTTGTTTTGCCTGCCGGCTTACGGGCACATCCGGAGCCTTACGAAACCCGGGTCCCCTCTCCCCTCTTTTCTTCCCGCACGGGGAGGCTGGCAGGCGCTCTTGCCTATTTTATCACTGCGGGGAAGAAATAGCAAGAAAAAATGCCAAAAGGCGGAGAAAAGGATGGATGTTATGGGGGCCATCCATAGATACAAAAAGGGCCTGCGCGGAAAAAATTCTTCCCCGCAGGCCCCCGTCTATATCATTTTTCCTGTTTCTGCTTAAATGGCCCAGTTGCCGTTCCTAAGAACCGGCACAGCCTTGCCGTCCCGGGTGTATCCGGTGACATTCAACTCCTTGCTGCCAACCATAAAGTCCACATGGATAATAGAATCGTTAATGCCTTTTGCCTGGATCTCTTCCTTGGACATCCCGGCAAAGCCGGGAATGGTGTCATTAAAGCCCATGCCCAAAGCCACATGGCAGGCTGCGTTCTCGTCAAAGAGGGTGTTATAAAACAGGATGCCGGAATTGGAGATAGGGGAATCATCCGGCACCAGGGCCAGTTCTCCCAGCATGGAAGCGCCCTCGTCCATGGCGATCATCTTTTCCAGCAGCGCCTGGCCCTGCTCAGCCTTACAGGAAACGGCTTTGCCGTCTTTAAAGGTGATAGAGAACTTATCAATCAGGTTCCCCTGATAGGAAAGGGGCAGGGTGGCAACCAGGGTGCCCTCGCACTTGCCCTTTAAAGGAGAAGTGAAAGCCTCCTCAGTGGGCATATTGGGGTTGAAGAAGGTGCCGTCGATAAGGGTTTCCCCGCCGCCGTTCCACTTGCCGCCAGGGATGAGCCAGCACTTAAAGTCTGTGCCATTCTGGCTTTCATAGTGGAGGTAGTCGAAATCATAAGCCGTGAGCTTTTCGCACTTCTCGATAATGGTACGGTTGTGCTTGTCCCACTCTGCCTGGGGATCGTTGTCCTCGGTGACGCGCACCGTTTTCAAAATGACCTCCCACAGCTTTTCCACCGCTGTGCTGGTGCGCTCTCCAGGGAACACCTTCTTGGCCCACTTTTTAGAGGGCACCGCCACGATAGTCCACTGGTGCTTGTTCTCAATGGCATCCCGGTAGGGCTTGAGCACTTTGCCCCGGGCGGCGTTTATCTTCTGCATTTTGTCCACATTTATGCCCTTGAGGCCGTCAGGATCGGCGGACACGATAGAGATACGCACCGGCAGCTCGTCCACAATGAACTGCTGCTGGGCTTTCTCCCACTCCTCTACCCGGGAGCGCTGGGTGACGCTTTCATGGCGGAACTGGAGCTTGTTGAAATCCTGATCCTGCCACTGCATGTGTACCCACTTAGCCCCGGCCCGGTAAGCCTCCTCAGCCACCATTTCGGCAAACTCATGCTGCTCCACCTGGGCGAAAATCACAGCACCCTGGCCCTTCTTGATATTTACGCCGGTTTTTACTGTCAACTGCGCGTACTTGCGCATCATTGTTTTTTTCATATTGTTTTCCTTTCTTTATCTCCGCATTGCGGCCTTGGGCAGCGCCCCAAAGCCTTACAGCGCCGCCACCTTCTCCTGGAGAGCCGCGTCCTTTTTCATAACGCCCGCTTCCAAGTCCCGCTTCATCTGGGAGAGCTTTTCTGCCAGCGCCTCATCGGACAGGGCCAGCATCTGGGCCGCCAGGATGGCGGCGTTTTCCCCGCCGTCAATGGCTACTGTGGCCACAGGGATGCCCGCGGGCATCTGGACAGTGGCCAGAAGGGCGTCCAGGCCGTCCAGAGTAGAGGACTTCACCGGAATGCCGATGACGGGCAGGGTGGTGTGGGCGGCAAGCACCCCCGCCAGATGGGCGGCCTTTCCTGCCGCGGCAATCACCACGCCAAAGCCCTCATCCCGGGCGCTGGCGGCAAAAGCCCCTGCTGCCGCCGGCGTGCGGTGGGCGGACATGACATGCACCTCCGTCTCTACCCCCAGGGCCTTCAGGCGCCTGATACATGGCTCCAACACAGGGAAATCGCTGTCGCTTCCCATAATTACGGCTGCTTTCTTACTCATAGCTTGACCATTCCTTTCCTTTTGCCAGCATATCTTTTTAGGCGGTCAGTTCCAGAACCAGCGGGACACTTCCTCAAATTTCAGGTATACGTGCTTTGCGCCCAGCTCCCGCTCCAGCAGAGGGATTACCGCGGCCTGAAAGCGCTCGCAGGCCTCCTGGGCGGCGGTGCCGTAGATCATCACGTTCACAAAGGCAATGGGGCCGTCCTGCTCCCCTCCCATCCACAGGCGGCAGTTGTCTGTAAACTGCGCCATCAGGCTGCTTTCGCTTTTGCCGGGAATCAGGGAAATGGCTTTGCCAAGCTCTGCTTTTAACAGGGTTTCCTGCTCGCTGCTTACAGGGCAGCTTGTGCGGACATCTAAAAATGGCATATGCTTCATCCTCTCAGTTTTTTCCATAATACAGGAAGTATACACCCAATCCCCTAAAAGTGCAAGGGCTGTTTTCTTCAAGAGCATGGCTAAAACGCATACGCACGCGGAAAGCGGGCAGGATTTGCCCCCGCCTTTGCCTCCTGATGCTATAAAAGGTTGACACCTCCTGGATTTTCACGTATAATTTATAAAGAAATGAAACTACCAATTCATGGGAGGGCGACAGCAGCGTGAAACAGTTTTTCGGTATGAGCCAGCGCGGGAATTTGGATGAGGCACTCCGCGGCCTCCATGCCCCGCAGTTTATCATGCTATTTTCTAATGACGGCCAGTTTGAAAAGCACGTGGAAGAATTGGAGAAAAGGTTCCCTGGGGTACCCAGCATCGGGTGCGTGGGGATGAGCTACCAGACGCAGGTGGTGGAAAAGGGCGTGGGCATTATTGCTTTTTCCAATGGCGTGCGCGCCGCCGCCAACGTGCTGGAACAGGTTTCCACCATGCCCGTCAAGCATATCCAGCGTTTGGAAGCGGACATGAAGGCGGTAGGCGGTTCCGGGGAAAACACAGTGTGCATAGATTTTTGCAGCGGCAATGACGCCTGCGTGCTGACTACTATCAACACATCCCTGGGCAAGCGCAGCATCCCCTTGGTGGGCGGCACAGGCGATCAGGGCAAAGTGTCTGCCAACGGGCGGGTATACCAGGACGCGGTGGCCTATGGGCTGGTGCGCAACGAAAACGGGCGGGTGAAAACCTACAAGGAAAACATCTACCATCAATTGGGGAATTACCGCTTTATTGCCTCCAACACAGACAGGGCCAACTACATACTGGGTTCCTTAAACGGCAAGCCCGCCAAGCAGGTCTACAAAGACATCCTCCACGTTACGGACGAGGAAATCCTTACCCGCACCTTCCAGAATCCTTTTGGCAAGCTGAATGGGAATGACACCTGCATTATCTCCATCAAGGAGGTACACGGCAACGCTCTGGCCTGCTTCCGGCAGGTCAACGATTCAGACGTGCTGATTTTACTGGAGCTGGGGGATTATAAGGCCATCACCCAGGAGACTATCCAGCGGATTTGCGCGGACTTCCCCCGGCGGTCGGCTATTTTCTCTGTAAACTGCCTGTTCCGCTACAAGCTTTTCTCCCAGCACAACTACATGCAGGCCTATTTGCAGGATATGGCCGCGCTGGGGTGCCACGCAGGCCTTGTGGGCTATGGGGAGCATTATAACAACCGTTTTGTAAACCAGTCCATGACCTGCGTGGTCTTTGAATAAAGGAGGGGGAAGCCATGGGGTTCTTTTTTAAGAAACAGGAAAAACAGGCCCAGGAGGAAAGAAGCCTTTATCCCATGCTGCACATCGCCGGCAGCCTGAAAGGCTGCCGGCAGGAATTGGTACAGAAGGAGGTTGCCGCTCTCCAGGAGCTGAGCCTGGTAAGTTCCTCCTTCTCCGGCGTCATGCGGGAGGCTGATTTGTTCCAGAACAAGCTTTCTGATTTAGGAGATTCCTTTTCCAATATTGACGAAGCGGCAGGGCAATTCGGGCAGGTACGGGGAGACATTGCGGAAAGCGTGACCGGCGCCCAGGCCCAGATGGTGGAGCTGGGAAAAATCTCCGCAGCGGTGCAGGCTTCCTATGAGGAGATGGCTGGCACCTTCTCCCAACTGCAGGCTGCTGTAAATGGCATACAGCAGTGCATGGGCAAAATTGTGTCCATTGCCGATGAAACCAACATTCTGGCCCTCAACGCCTCTATTGAGGCGGCCCGGGTGGGGGCGGCAGGCCGGGGCTTTTCTGTAGTGGCCGCCCAGGTGAAGGAGCTTGCCGGGGAAATCAAGGCCCTGGCAGGGGAAGTGAGCGATGGCGTAAGCGAGGTAGAGCAGCGGGCAAACGAGTTGAGCGGCCGCATTTCCTCTTCCCAGGAAACACTGGGCTTAGGCGTGGGCATCGTTTCCCAAGCAGACGAAAGCTTTCAAACCATCACTTCCGCCGCTGACGGCGCTTCTGCTGTCCAGTCGGAAATTTCTGATGTCATTGAATCCTCCCAGGCAGAGCTGCAGATTATCTGCCGGTTCTTTGACCGGATTAAGGACTTATACCAGGATGTTCAGAAGCATATTAACAATGCCAGCAACCTGGGCACCACGAAAAGCGCCATGTTTGAGGACATGGACAACATGATTTCCCAAATCCAGCCTTTGGTGCGGGATATTGAGAACCACTCATCTTTGAAATCCTGAGTATCTTTGAACGCCAAAAGCGCCTGTCCTGAGTCCTGGACAGGCGTTTTTTATCTGCATACTTATACCGTAAAGTCAGCCTGCGGCGGAGGCTTTCACCACCTGCATGTTTCCTGAGGTAGTGGAAAAGGACAATTCACCGCTGGGCTTTCCAGTGCCGCATACGCGTTTCCCGCCTTTCCCGTCTGTGGAAGGGAAGTCGGAGGAGAAGGAGCCGGAGACAGTGTCATGCTCTACAGTAAAGCTGGCGTTTGACGGAAGCTCCACTATGATGGCCCCGGAGACAGATTCCATTTTCACCTCTTCCGGGCAGGCAGAGAGAGCAGCCCGGCTGGAACCGGAGACGCTGGAGGAATCGAATTTCTGCGCGGCGCCCTCCACATTAATTTCACCAGACACAGAATGGCAGTGCATTTCCTCTGCTATAGTATCCGCAAAGCGCAGCATGCCGCTGGTAGTGCTGGCATCCAGGTTTTCAGAAGAAAAGCCCTTCAGGATAATGTTGCCGCTGGTGGTGCTGAGTCCGCAGTCCTCGCTAAAGGCCAGCTTGCTAAGACGCAGCGCGCCGGAGACAGAGGAGAATTCCCCTTCTGTGCCGGTAAGGCCGGAGATATCCATGTCTCCGGAAATGTTGGAGCAGTCTATCTCCGTAAGCTGGGAGGCAACCTCTTGGGGAAGCTCTACAACCAGGGATTTGCTGTTCATACCAAAGAAATTCAAGGAAAAGAGCTTAAAACGGCTGTGATCCCAGGAAATTTCCAGTTTATTCCCGTTTACCCGCACCTGCATCTGCTCTGACTCCTCCAGCTTGTGGCCGCTGCTTTCTGTGATGCGGATTTTGCCTGCCGGGACGGCCTTCACCTCTACCGGGCCTGCTTCCCAGTTTATTTCCAACTGGGCGACAACGTTTTCCTCCGGATCCAGGGTTATTACATTGTCGTAGCCATAGGAATGTTCATCTGAGCTGGCCTGTGCGGCCATAAGCCCAAACCCGTTGCTGCTGAGGCCTACCAATAGGATGCCAGAAAGGAACACCACTGCAATGGAACCGGCTACAATAGTAAAAATCGCGCGCTTCTTTTTCATATAAGTCTCCCCTTTCCGGCCTACCGCACATTTTTGTCCTGGAGGGTCAGCACCGCGCTGATAATGCTGTCCACTGCCGGGGCAATTAAGAAAATAATCCAGGTGATGTACCACTTGCCTGTGCCAAAGCTTAGGAGGAAATACAGGGCCAGCACCAGGGGCCAGTATGCCGACCGGATGGATTTCATCATCTGCTTTTTCTGGGACTTGCCTGCCTGCCACTCTTTAAATTCTTCCACCACAGTGCCCGGCATGACATAAGGCTGGTTTTTGGGCTTTGTCATGTGATCATAAATCAGCAGGCCTGTGGCGGCGGCTATCATCACAAACATCAGCGCAACGCCCAGCACCGGCCAGCCTTCCCCATAGCCGCCAAACAGGCTGGAAATCACGATGACAGGCACCACGCTCAAAATGTACAGCATTACAGCTATGGTAACCACGGCAGCATGGCGGGCCCGGCCTTCCTCCGGCATAGCGGGCTGGGCCATGGGCGGCGGAACATCCTCATCCTCGGAAAGCCCGGCAAAAAGCTCCCGCACATCGCCAATGCTCATAACCGTAAGGTTATAGGCATCGTCTTCGCTTTTGCCCTCGCTTAAAAGGGCAAAATATTTATCCAAAAGGTTCTGGGTCAGCTCCACTTTCAACTCATAGGCCCGCTGGGTGCGGGGTGCGCTTTGAAAAAGCTCATCCACATAGGCCCTTAAACGGTATTCCATACAATCGCGTCCTTTCTCACTTTTTCATCTCAGTTTCCGGATAAATCAGCCGCTGCAAAAGCCGGGCTGACTGCTCCCACTCTGCCGCCATGCGGGTATACTGTTCTACCCCATACGGGGTGATGGAATAATACCGCCTGCGCGCGCCGGTGTTCTCATCTCCCCAATAAGAGGTGATACACCCTAACTGCTCCAGCCGCCGGAAGGCCGTATACAAGGTGGCTTCCTTTAGCTCGAACAGACCCTCTGTCTTTTCTACAATGGCCCGGTTGATTTTATACCCATAGCTGTCTTCCTGCATCAACTGGGCCAGAATAATCGTATCCGTATGCCCGCGGATAACATCTGACGCAATGGACAAAGCGCCCCCTCCTTTGTTCTGGTTTTCCAGGGCGCGCCCCAAAGGCTGTGCCCTGCTTACAGGTAGATTATACGCCTTATATACCTCGCCTGTCAAGGTATATAAGGTTCTAAAATACTTACAAATTTCTTACCAGCTTTGAAAAAGACAACAGCCTGAAAATGATTTATAGTAATGCAAAAAGACGGCGGGGACTGCTTCCCTGCCGCCTTTTGGTATTGGTATGAAAAGATTTCCCTCTCTCAGGAAATTACCGCATGATTCTTCCGATACGTATCGTTATCCTTCTGCGCAAGTTCCTGTTCCATCTGGGCCAACTGCCTTTCCAGCGCTTCCCTTCGCTGAGGATCCTGCTCCCGTTCCACCTGCTGGGAAAGCTTCTCCTGCTTCTCCTTCAAAGCTTTTATCTCCCTGTCCACCTTCCCGGTGTCCATCGTGGTGACATTGGATTCTTCCTTCTCTTTTGCAGGAGCCTCCGGGACAGATTTCTCCGGATCGTCAAACTCCACCTTAGGCACACCATCTTCTTGCACCACCCGGTACAAGCCAATGGGAGCGTGGGCCTCCTTATCCTCTGGTATGTATTCGTCAAAAGCGGAAGCAGGCTGTTTAATTTCCGGCTGGGCCTGTTCCGCAGCAGGGGCCTGCTTAACAGGGGCTGTTCCCTGTATCCCCTGTGCCTGGATACCAGCCTGCACAGCGTTTATGTTCATAAATAATCCCTTCCCTTCTTCGCCTAGTTAAAAAATATTACACTTTTAGTATAGCACCGGCCCTGCATGGTGTCAAGGCAACGAACCCCCGCCGGCAGGCCAGCCCTGCCATTTTAAGAGAATTGTAAGGAATTTCCTTACGGTTCCCCTCTGAGCACGTCCGCCACTTCCGAAATGGATATGTAAGCAGTGGGATCTTCCGCATGGACAATATTCTTCATGCGGGTGATCTGGAAACGGTTCAGAACGATGTACACCACGCTTTTAGCGGACTGGGAGAAATAGCCTTTGGCGTCCAGGATGGTCAGGCCGCATTTAAACTCCTCAGAAAGAGAAGCTCCCACCTCCTCGGGCTTGGAGGTGACGATCATGGCAGCTTTAGAGCGGTCTATGCCTTCCACCAGGAAATCCACTGTTTTCAGGGCGGCGGCATATGCCACAATGGAATACAGGGGCAGGATCCAGCTTTGCAGAAGGATGCCGCAAACGACATATAAAAGCAGGTTATATATCATTACAAAGGTACCTACTGTCAGCCCCAGGCGTTTGGCAAAGATGACTGCCATCACCTCTATGCCGTCCATGGCCCCCCCGCTGCGGATAGCAAGGCCGCTGCCCACACCGGAAATCAGCCCGCCAAAAATGGCACATAACAACAGATCCTCTCCTGCCAAAGGAGAGGCAATGCTTACGTCTACAGGCAGCACGTCGGTAATCAGCCAGGCCGCCAGGGAATAGATCCCTACTGTATAGATGGCGCAGACGGTAAAATAAGCGCCCTGTTTTTTATAGCCGTACAGAAACAGGGGGACATTGAACAGCAGCAGGAAGAAAGACAAGGAGAGGTAGTCCGGCGTAATTTGAGAAAGGAGAATGGAGGTGCCGGAGATGCCGCTGTCATAGAGCTTGACAGGGGCCAGGAACATGGTTACCCCGGTGGCATTGATAATGCCTGCCAGGGTGAGGAAAAAGAAAGTTTTAAAGGTGAATTTTTCTTTGAGCTTCGCAGATTTCTTGTTCACAGCAGCCTCCTGAAAACAGATTTTCTATATAACTGGCATAGTTTTCACGGATTTTATTGATAGTATATCAGGATTTCGCCTGTTCCGCAACCGCTAGAAACAGCTTGATCCCTAAGAACTAAAACGGCAATGAACCCTGTGTATACAGAACCAAGGCGGTGCTGGAGAGAAACGGAGAGGATAGTTCATCTGTTTGTCTGCAACAATTTTTACATCTGCTTTACACGGCAGCTCCTATCACACAAAAAGCCGCAAAGTTTCCTTTGCAGCTCTTTTTTCTTCTACATATTCTGCATAATTCTTTACGTCTGCCAGGCGATTCCCTCAATACTCCCCGTAAGGCCCCAAAACAGGATGCAGCTTCCACAGCGCCAGCACTGCCACGGGCAGTACGGCCAACTGGATGATAAGGCCTGGCAAGGGAATTACAAAGCTTTCCTGTGCCCAGATCCACCAGGAATAGGCTCCCGGCCTGAGGAGGAACGCATGCAAAAGCCCCTCTATCCCGCGCCCCAGCAGGATGGCGCCAATAAGGGCGGCGTACACATTTATCCAGCCCCAGCCGCTGCGCAGCAGGCACACCAGCAGCCCTGCCAGAAAGCCATAAAGGGCGCAAAGGCACAGGGATACCGGGAGGGCAGAAAGAGAGGGCGCCCCAAAAATCATGTTGGAAAAAACAGGGCAGAGCGCGCCGCAGGACAGCCCGTAAGCCGGGCCGCACAGCAGTCCGCAAAAAAGCACGCAGAGCTGCATGGGCAGCACCACAGGCTCCCACCCTGTCCGCATACGCACCAGGGCAGGCAGCGTTACTCCTAAAAACAGGCAGAACACCAGAAAGCCTGTCTCCCACAACACCCTTCTGGGGCTTTGCATAGGCACCCTCCTCCCCCTTTAGAATAGGCTGGCTTTTCTATTTCCGGCTGGTTATCACAGTTACATCCGGATGAAGCTGCAGAACCGAGGCAGGCACCCGGGGCGTTATCATGCCAAACAGCGCCTTCTGTATAATTTCCGCCTTGTCCGGCCCTGCAATGAGCAGGATTTTTTTCGCCTTCATAATGGTGCCAATACCCATCGTCACCGCCTGGGTGGGTACGTCCTCTATCCTGTCAAAAAGCCGGGAATTGGCTTCTATAGTGCTTTGGGCAAGCTGGACAGGATGCACCTGGCAGGGGAAATCCTCCTGCGGCTCGTTAAACCCGATGTGCCCGTTGTGCCCAATGCCCAAAAGCTGCATGTCCACCTGCATGCCGGCTGCCAGCTCTTCATAGCGGCGGCACTCAGCTTCCAGGTCAGCGGCGCAGCCATCAGGCAGGAACGTGTTTTCCGGCTTTATATTGACCTTTTGAAAGAGATGGGTATTCATAAAATACCGGTAGCTTTGCGGGTGCTCCGGCCCCAACCCGCAGTATTCGTCCAGGTTTACAGTGCGCACCTGGGAGAAGTCCAGCAGGCCCTTTTCATATTCCGCTGCCAGCCTTTCATACGTGCCGATGGGAGAGCTTCCCGTGGCAAGCCCCAGCACGCAGTCCGGCTTTAAAAGCACCTGTGCCCCCAACAGCCCAGCGGCAAGGGCGCTCATTTCCTCATAGCTGTCTGTATGGATTATCCGCATAAAATAACCTTCCTTTCCCATATATGGGTTCTCTATGTTTCCGCTTCTTTTGCTGTTTTCTTGTCCGGCAGTTGTGCCAGCACCACGGCCCCGAACACCAGGGCGCACCCCATAAGCTCCCGCAAGGAAAGGGGCTGGCCCAGCACCATCCAACCGGATACCGCCGCAAATACAGATTCCAGGCTCATCAGCAGGGAGGCTACTGTGGGGGGCACATTCTGCTGCCCCACAATTTGCAGCGTGTATGCCACCCCGCTGGAAAGCACCCCTGTATACAGCAGAGGCCCCCAGGCAGGGAGCAAATCTCCCAAGGCGGGCTTTTCAAAAATCAGGGCGAACACCAGGGACACCGCCCCTGCCACAAAAAACTGCACGCAGGAAAGCATGATGCCGTCCACCCGGGGGGAGAAATGGTCGATAACCAGAATGTGCAGGGAGAAAAACAAGGCGCTGATGAGTACCAGCAAATCTCCCGGAGCGATGGAAAAGCCCTCGCCTGTGGCGGCGCCGCTGAGAAGGTAAGCGCCGGCAAGGGCCAGAACTACCCCGATCCACACCTTAAAGCCTGCCCGTTTTCCCAGAAACACACCCAGCACAGGCACAATGACAATATACAGAGAGGTCAGGAAGCCCGCTTTTCCGGCAAAGGTGGAGGTCAGGCCCATCTGCTGCAAAAGGCTCCCCCCGGAAAGCATGACGCCGCAGGCCGCGCCTCCTATGAGCAGCGCCTTATCTAAAAGCCAGAACTTCTTCTTTTCCCCGCTTTTCCTGGCTCCCCTACCCTGCCGCCGGGAGAAAAACCAGATTACCGGCAGCAGCGCCACGCTTCCGATAAAGCTGCGGGTGGCGTTAAAGGTGCAAGGCCCGATATAATCCATGCCCATGCTCTGGGCCACAAAGGCCGTTCCCCAAATAAAAGCTGCCAGCACCAGCAGCAGCGCATAGCGCCGTGTATTCTTCCTATTCCCTTCCATCAGCCAGCTCTTCCTTTTTATTGTTGTCTCTCGTCAGGTTTTTCATCCAATTATACCGGTTTATCTTCACCACCGCCACAAAGCACTTCAAAATCTGATCGCACTTCAGGCAGGCAAACACCACCCAGGGCGCGGCCCCCATCCACATGGCGATAAGGGCGGAGGGGATTACCACCAGGAACACAAAGATGGTATCATTTTTAAAGACAAAGGAGATGTCCCCGCCGGACTTCACCAGGCCGAACAGGCAGGCAGCCTGATAGCAGGTGCCGATAATGGTAACGGCAATTACATTGATAAACTGGTATGAATAAGCCTGGGCCTCGGCGCTCACATCGTATAGGCCGATGAAGCCGTCCCGGAACAGGAGCACCAGCGCCCCGGAGACAAGCCCCACCCCCAGGAAAATCATCTGTACGGTTTTGGCGTATTCTTTCATCTTCTCATACAGCCCCGCGCCCACAGTTTTCCCTGTAATAATGCCCACAGCGGAGGAAAGGCCGTTCATCCACACGTAAATCAGGTTGTGGAGCATGCCGGTGATGCTGGCGGCCGCCATCACGCCGGCAGTATAGCATCCCAGTATCTTGGTGTTTGCCAGCATATTGACAGACCACACCACCTGCCCGCCAATAATGGGCAGGCCATAGCGCACAAAATCCTTTAATAGCTGCCTGTCTGTGTGGAGCAGATCTCGGAACCCCAGCCGCAGCTTCTTATCCATAAAGAACACATACCCAGCGCTGACGCACATTTCCAGGACGCGGGAAATCAGCGTGGCAACTGCCGCGCCCCGCACCCCCATGGCGGGAAAGCCCAGCTTGCCGAAAATCAGGATATAGTTTAAAGACACGTTTACCACCAGGGCTATAATGGAGATATACAGCCCGATTTTCGCCGTCTCCACACTGCGCATGGAAGCGATCATCACCTGGGAAATGCAGAAGAACAGGTATGTAAAGCCTACAATCTGTAAATAGACCGCCCCTTCCTGGATGACCCCAGCCTCCTGGGTGAACAGGCCGATTACCACTGAAGGAAACAGCACCGCAATAAGGGATGCCACGATGCCTACCCCCAGGGCAAACTTCACCCCGATGGACACCACCTTCCGGATGCTGCCTGTGTCTTTTTTTCCCCAATACTGGGCGGCAAGGATGAGGATGGCCCCCTCCACGCCTCCAATAAACATCTGCACCACAGTCTGCATCTGGTTGCCCACATACACCCCTGAAACGGCGTTGTCCCCCAGGGAGCCTATCATCAGGTTGTCCGCAAAGTTTACCGCGAAGGTGATAAGGTTCTGCAGCGATATGGGGATTGCCAAGGTAATCAGGGTTTTATAAAAGGACTTGTCCTTTGTAAAAACCGCCATGTGTTTTCTCCTCCTCCCAAAATCCATTCCACCCGATTATACACTACCCGGCGCAGGAAGTAAAGCCCTGCGCCGGGCATATTTTCCGCGTCCCCCTGCATAAACATCCCCCGTCCCAAAGGGCGGGGGCACAGGATATATTTTACTGCTCCAGCAGCCGACGCAGGGCCTCCACGTTTTCCCGCTGCACCTGGATAAGCTTTTCCGTACATTCCAGAAGCTTTGGAGCCCCCGGCTCCCAGCGGATTTCCCTGTCCATGGCGGCTTTCAGGTTTTCCGCTGTCACCTCTCCCAGCTCAATGCAGGAACCATAGCCCAGATACCGCAGGAAAGAGCCGATTTTGGGATCGTAGGAAACCCCCACCATGGGAATGCCGCTGAGGGAAGAAAAGATAAGGCCATGCAACCGCATGGACACCACCAGCCGCATGTGGGATAATACGGAAATAATCAGCTCCGGGCTGTCCGCGCTGTCCAGAATATGATGGGGGCAGGCAAGGCCCCGGCAGACTTTCCCGGCGGCAAGGGTATCCGGCGCCGGGTTCAGGGCAAGGAACACAGGGGTCAGGCCATAGGCGTCATAGGCGTATTGGGCACAGGCGGCGAACACGCCGGCCTTTTCTGTGAAACCCGCCCAGGAGCGCAGCATAAAGCAGATATAGTTTCCCTCTGTCGAAAGGCCGCTGACCGCAAGGCAGGCAGCCGCCTTCTGCTCCCCGGCAGGAGGCAGAACCAAAGCCGGGTCAGAGCTGAGCTGGATTTCCGGCCTTGTCACCCCAAAGCCCTTCAACTCCCGCACCGAGTCCTCCTCCCGCAGGGTGATGGTGTCCACCGAACTGTTGAGCACGTGGCGCACCAGCCACACGTTCATCTTCCCAGTGACCGGCCCGATTCCGCAGCCATACATATCCACCTTGTTCCCCAGCCGTTTGGCGGCCCAGAGGGTGAACAGGTAATACCACAGGCTGCGCTGGCTGGTGGCGTTCTGGATGAGGGTGCCGCCGCCGTTAATATACAGCTTTGATTTCCCCATGGCCCACAGCATTTTTAAGAAATGGAAGGTGTAAAGGGCATTCACCCGGTAGCGGCGTTTAATGCTCCCGGTGTTTTTTGCCAGCACTGTAATGGGCATGTCCTTGTCAAGGCCCTGCACCGCCTGTATCACCGACTTTAAAATGGCGTCGTCCCCGGCGTTGCCATGGCCGTATGCCCCGCAGATAATGGCCCCGTCCCGCCTGCCCCGGGCCTTCCGCCGAGCGTGGCGGCGCAGCACGTCCTTATAGATTTCCAACTGGTATTCTACCATGTGCTCCAGGGAAAATTCCCTTCGGGCTTTCTCGAAAAGCTTCTCCCCCAGCTCCCGGCGCAAAGCCGGATCCTCATAGAGCTGAATAAGGTATGCCGCAAGCTGCTGATAGTCTTCCGGCTCGAACAAAAGGCCATTTTCTTCATGATCTATCAAAACCGGCACCCCTCCCACCCGGGTGGACAAGGTGGGCAGATGGAAGCGGGTGCCCTCTGCCAAGGCATAGGGAAAGCCCTCGGAAAGGGAGGACAAAAGGTTGATGTCCACAGCATTGTAGAAGGAATCCATATCCTTCACCCAGCCCGCAAAGCACACCCGGTTTTCAATCCCCAGCGACTTGGAAAGCTCCCGCAGCTTTTTCTCATCTTCCCCATCCCCTGCGCACACCAGCTTCAGGTTGGGGCATTTTGGGGCGGCAACCTGCAAAGCCCGCAGCAAGGTGGAATGATCCTTAACGGCAGTCATCCGGGCCACAATGCCCACCACCACGTCCCCCTCCTGCACCTCAAGGCCTAAAGAGCGCAGAAATTCCTTTGGGGGCACACAGTTTTTAGGGGCGCTGAAATCTATGCCGTTATAGATGGTGTAAATCCGCTCCGCAGGGAAGTTCCGCTCTATCATGGCCTCGGTAACAGGCCCTGCCACGCAGATGTAATAATCCACCTGCCGCAGGCAGATTGTATTGGTGGTGCCATACACCAGCCGCGCCCCGGGGCGGCCCAGGTAATCCAGACGGTAATCGCTGTGTACGGTGGTGATAACCGGCACCTGCAGGTACCTTTTCATCATCACACCCATCAGGTTGCCCCTGGCCCCATGACAGTGCAGGGCATCCACCTCTCCTGGGCGCAACAGCTTTTTCAGGTGAGGCAAATCGGAAAAGGGGTTCCCCGTATCAATAATGTGAACCGGGATGCCCAGCTTTTCCGCGTCCTCTGAAAACTCTCCCCGGCGAAAGCATACCAGCTCTGCGTCCACATGCTCCTTCAGCTTACATAAAAGCCCCAGCACATGGGTTTTGGCGCCGCCTGTGTCGCCTCCGCCTATCAGATGCACTACCCGCATAGTAATCGCCATGCGATACGGGACACACATAAAAAGCCGCAGAAAAGCAGGCCAGTATATCCGGTATCGTTCCTTTCTTCCGAATTTTCACCAATATCTTCCTCTATTATACCTGCCTGCGGCCCCAGGGTCAAGGCCGCACAAAGAGGAACTCCTCCCTGCCGTTTACCAGCACCCGTTCCCCCCGCACGCCAAAAGCCCGCTCTGGCACGCCGCTTTGGAAAACCTCCCGGCTTTTTCCAAAGGCTAAAAGCTTTCCCTGGCCCAGCACAGCTATAAAATCGCAGTAGGAAAAGGCAAGGGACAGATCGTGCAGTACCATTACCACGGTTTTCCCCTGCTCCCGCAGGCTCCGGATAAGCTCCAGCATCTCGTATTTTTGCCCGATATCCAGATAGGTGGTAGGCTCGTCCAGGAAGAACACCTCCGGGCTTTGGGCCAGGGCCATGGCAAAGTAAACGCGCTGGCGCTCTCCCCCGGAAAGCTTTGGCACCTCCCTTTCCCGCAAGGAAAGCACGCCCGCTTCCTCCATGGCCCGAAAGACTGCTTCCTTGTCCGCGGCCGTCAAGTCGCGCCCAAAGGAAAGATGGGGATACCGCCCATGGGACACCAGCGCTTCCACTGTCAGGGCAGGCGCTTCCCGCATCTGGGGCAGCAGGGCGCAGAGCCTTGCCCACTCTTTGCGGCCCGCGTCCTTCCGCATCCTGCCATCTATGGCGATTTCCCCCTTCAAGGGAGGGATCAGGCCGCAGGCCGTTTTCAGCAGGGTGGTTTTCCCGCAGCCGTTCGGCCCGATAAGGGCGGTTATCCTGCCCTTTGGAGCTGTGAAGCTGACGCCCTCCAAAACCGCCCGGCCCCCATGGCCAGCGCTCACCTGGGAAAACGAAACCACAGCCATCCCTCCTCTCTTTATTTTCCTCTCAGTTTTCAAAAGGGCTTCAGCGCCGCCGCCTGCGCAAAATCAAAAACAGGAAGAAAGGCCCGCCTGTAAGGGATAAAAGGATGCCTACCGGGATTTCATAAGGGGAAAACAGCAGGCGGCTGAGAAGATCGCTGAAGGTGACCAAACACGCGCCCAAAAGGCAGGCTCCGGGCAGCAGCCAGCGGTGGGACTGCCCGAAAAGCCTGCGGGTGATATGGGGCACAATCAGTCCCACAAAGCCGATAAGCCCGGAAAAGCTGACGGCACAGCCTGCCAGCACGCAGGAGAGGATGATGGCGGCAAAACGTATGACGCCCACCGGCTGGCCCAAGCTGCGGGCCGTCTCCTCCCCCAGACAGAGCACGTCAAGCTGCCGGGGCAGGAGCATACACCCTAAAAGGGCCAGCAGGATACACACCCAGGCGGGGGTGATGTCCGCCATAGACACCCCGGAAAAGCCGCCGATGAGAAAGGTGCTGCCGTTATACAGGGTTTCCGGGGAAAAGGTTTTCACAGCGTTTAAGCCCGCCGTGAAAATACTGCTGACTGCCACGCCCGCCAGGATGATGGTCAGCTTCCCCGCCCCTGCGGCAGCGGCCACAGCATATACAATGAGGGTGGCGGTAAGGGCGCCCAGGAAGGCTCCCAGGGCACAGGCCCCTGTGCTGCCGGGCAAAACCGCCATAAACAAAAAAGCGAAAAAGCCCGCCCCGGCGTTTACCCCGATAACATTGGGTGAAGCCAGCGGGTTTGAAAGCACTGCCTGGATTAAAAGCCCCGCCACCGCCAGGGCGGAGCCTGCAAGGAGGCTGGCGCACACCCGGGGCAGGCGCACATACAGCAGGATGCGGGCATCCGGGCTTTCCGCCCTGCCGGAGAGGATTTCCCCTAAGGCAGAGGGCACGTCAATGAAGGAGGCCCCCGCCCCGGCCCCCAGCAGGGCGCTAAGAAGCGTCAGCAGCAGAAGCAGCAGCAGTTTCCTGCTGTCCCTGGCCTTCATCGGCAGCTTTGCGCTGCCACTCCCCTTCAAAAAGGGCCGGATAAAGGATTTTCCCCAGGTATTCATAGCTTTCCCCCCAGCGGTTATTGGGCTTATAGTGGAATAAATCCTTGGGCAGCACGATATAGCGGCCTTCCTTCACAGCGGTCAGCTCCTGCCAGGCAGGGTTCTTCTCTATGAGGGAGTCAAGATATTGCAGAGCCTTTTCCTCGTTTCCCATGGTGGTGACAAAGATAAAGTCCGGATCTGCCCCAATAATCTCCTCCAGGCTCAAATCCTCTAACATGGAAGGGTGATCGTCCGCAATATTGCGGGCGTTCAAATCCTTTAGAATAGAGCCTGCCAGCTCATCGTCGGTTTTAGCTTTAATGCCTGTGGAAAAGGCCCGCATCAGCAGCACGCTGGGCAGGTTGCTGCTCAAAGCGGCCGTCATCTTCGCGGCTTGAATCTCCTCTCCCACGTCCTCCACGTTCTGTTTATACAGATCCTCCCGCCCGGTAAGGCCCCAGAACTGGAACATCATATTGCTGTAATCCTCAAAGGTATCCACCCGGAAGCAGGCGCAGGAAATCCCCGCGTTTTCCAGCACATCCCGTATATCCATCTGTCCGGCGATGTCCGGGTTCAAAAGCACCAGCTCCGGCTCCAGGGCGATGATGGCCTCCGCGTTTGGCTCCTTTACGGTGCCCACCACAGGGATATCCGCAGGAAGCCCCAAGTCCCGCTCCTCCAAAGCGTCCTTTGTCACGCCGGCAAGCTCCCCGCCGGCAAGCAGCCAGGCCTCCGCATAGGATCCGTACAGGGAGACAGTGCGGGGGTTCTCCGGCATGTCCGGGAATTCCCCGCCCAAAGAATCCCGGAATATGCCCGGGCTTAACAGGGCGCCGTCCTCTCCCCTTCTGGAAAACTCCGGTATGACATACTGCTCTTTGCCGTCTCCCCGGTATTCATACACGCCGGAAACATCCGGGGAACTCTCCATCCCGGACACGGCAGGGGCCTGGGAACTGCTTTCCGGTTCCGGCACAGCAGAGGACAGGGCCGCCTCACCAGAAGAAGATGCAGGGGCAGAGCCGTCCCCGCAGCCAGACAGCACAAGGCAGAGGCATAAAAGGCACAAGAAGGTTTTCTTTATCATAAAACAGCGGGTTCCTTTCTCTTTGGCGTTTTTTCAGTATCCTGTTTATCCGAAGGGCTTTTCCCCGGTTATGGCGGCAAGGTCGCAGGACGGGAAATCCTGTATCAGCCGCCGGGCAAGCTGTACAGCCTGTTCGTACAGGGAGAAAAAGCTTTCTGTGCGGCCTTCCCCGCCCCAAGGGCTTTCCTGCACGTTGGCGTAATCCACCTCATTCCCTTCGGTGAGGGGCACGATGTGGGAGGTTATCACATGGGGCCTGCCCCGCTCCAGCAGGCTGAAAAGGCGGTGCTTCAGGCCTGTGCGGTCGGTAATGGCGGCAAAGACAAACCGGGTATCCCGGGTGGCCTGCAGCAGCTCCTCCTCCGGAATCTCCTGGTTGTATACCTCCAGCAGCACTGCATGGTACAGCTTGGCAACGCGCCGCTGTATTCCTTCGTTTTTAGGGAACAGGTTTTTAAGCTTTACCTCTGAGGGCAGCTTTCCGGTTTCCCGCCGCAGGACAATGGCATCCAGTGCCGACTCTATCTCCCCATGCATGGAAGAAGGCGTTTCATGGGGGCGCTGGGCAGCCAGCTCCCCTGCCAGGGCGTTTACATAGGGGTGGGCGGTGGAATCCAGGGCGTAGTGGCACAAAAATCCCTGGACATAAGAAGCATAGGCTGGCTCCGGGTGTTTTTCCAGAAAGTTCCGCATAGCGGACAGGGTCAGGGAAGGCCGGGTGCTGTGCAGCAGGTTCCCATATTCCTTTAACCCCTCCTTTTCCTTCCCAATCCCTACAAAGCGCAGGTAATGGTGGCAGAAGAGAAAATCCGGGCCTTGGGCGCCCCAGAAATAGGCAGGCTCTACAAGCCCGCCGGCTTCCGGCAGGCCTTCCAAGACGGTTTTCGCAAAAGTATAATGGGTCAGGCTGGCTGGCATTTGCATCGCCCCTTTTCTGATTTTATGATGCCTCCCACCTCTGGCAGCCAGGGAAAGGCTTCTTTCATGTCTGGCGGGAACCCTGCGGCAAAGGTTCTGTCCATATCAAGGGCCACACTTTTCATGTGCAGAACCCCGCAGTGCAGCGCCTGCCGGCCTATTAGGGCATGGCTGCCGCCATAGAGATCGTCCCCTGCCAATGGATACCCCATATAAGAAAAATGCGCCCGGATCTGATGGGTGCGCCCGGTTTCCAGCCGCACAGCCAGCAGGGTGTGGCCTCCCCCGCTTTCCAGGGCCTCCCAGTGGGTAACCGCCCGCTGGCCGCTGCCGCACTGGCGCTTGATTTTGCTCCCCTCTTCCAGGCCGATGGGCACGTCTATGGTGCCCCGCCCGGAAAGGGTTCCCTGGCACAGGGCAAAATACGTTTTTTCCAGCGCCGTCCCAGACACAGCCAGGGTGTGTTTCCCCAGGGCGATAGCGCCGCTGGTGTCCCTGTCCAGCCGGTATAGGGGGCAGAGCAGCGGGCACAGAGCGCCCTTAGCCTGATAATAATAGGCCGCGCCGTTTAAAAGGCTGTCCCTGTCATGCCCTGGGGAAGGATGCACCGGCATTCCGGCAGGCTTATGAACCACCAGGAAATCCTCCGTTTCAAAGAGGACGGAGAAAGGAAGCCTTTCAGGCGGGTACGTCCCCTCTGGAAGGGGCAGGCAAAAGGACAGCATATCCCCTGCTTTCAGCAGGGCCGTGGTGAAAACAGGCACGCCGTTTAAGAGGATTCCCCCCTCTGCCCGCTTCTGCTGTGCCAGCACATGGGCAGAAAACCCCAGCCGCTTTTTGGCAAAGTCCTTTACAGCCGCCCCCTCCCACTCTAAAGGCACAGCATAGGAAAGGCGGCGTGTCAATTTTCCCTGGCGGCAAGGGACAGGGCAAGGCTTTCCAGGAAATCCTTCTCCCCTGGAAAAGCCTTCAGGGCTTCCACCGCTTCCCGGGTGTACTCATTTACCAGGCGCTTGGCCTCTTCCACCCCCAGGAGGGAGACGTAATTCTGCTTGCTGCGGGCAGCATCCATGCCTGTATCCTTTCCCAGCTTGTCCGCGCTGCCCTCCACGTCCAAAATATCATCCCGAAGCTGGAAGGCCATGCCCAGGCCATAAGCATACCGCCTGGCAGCCTGCAGGGCCTCCTTTCCCGCCCCTGCGGCAATGCAGCCCATGCCGCAGGCAGCGTCAATCAGCGCCACGGTTTTCCCGTCATCCATAGCCTGCAGAAGGGGCACCGTCACCTCCCGGCCCTCAGACCGCAGGTCAATGCACTGTCCTCCCACCATGCCCTCATGTCCCGCCCGCCTGGCAAGAAGCCGTGCTCCCTCCAGCGCCGCCTTTGCCTCTCCAGCAAAGGAAAGGGCTGTTTCAAAAGCCAGGGTTAAAAGGCCGTCCCCTGCCAGCAGGGCCATGGCCTCCCCATAAGCCTTGTGGTTGGCGGGCCTGCCCCGGCGCATGGCATCATCGTCCATGCAGGGCATGTCGTCATGGATGAGGGAATAGGTGTGAACCATCTCCACAGCGCAGGCAAAGGGCAGGGCCATGGAAGGCTCTCCCCCGCACAGCTCGCAAAAAGCCAGGGTGAGCACAGGCCGCACCCGCTTGCCGCCGCACAAAAGGCTGTAGGCCATGGCCTCCCGCACAAGGCTTCTGCCGTCTCCTTCCGCCGGGGCCGGGATGGCCTGGGTCAGGGCCTTCTCAATCTGCTCCCGGTACAGTTCCATTTTATCAGCCATCCGCTTCGCCCTCCAGTTTCGCAAGCTGGGACACCTTCTGCTCTGCCTTGTCCAGTGCTTCATAGCACTGGGCGGAAAGCTTTGCCCCTTCTTCAAAAAGCTTCATGGCCCCTTCCAAGGGTTCCTCCCCGCTTTCAAGCCTTTTAACAATTTCCTGAAGCCGCATCATGGCTTCTTCAAACTTCAGCTTTGCCTTTCCCGCCAACCAAAACCACTCCCTTCCTCTGCGTTTTCACACAGCATCATTCCCAGTTTTTGGGGATTTTAATCGCCGCGCGATACAGGATACGCACAAAAAGCCATGAAAAAGCAGCGCTTTGCGCCCGGTATCGTTCCTTTCTTTCGTTTTTTCACACCGCGTCCACTTTAAGGATTTCCGCCAGGGCAGAGGCCTCTGCCCCCCGGATTGCCACCTGCTGGCCCGGGCGCAGGGCGCCCACGTCTGTTACAGCCTGCCCCTTTTCATCGCGCACCAGGGCATATCCCCGGGACAGCACCCGCAGAGGGCTTAAAGCGTCCAGCCTGCCGGCAAGGGCGGAAAGCTCTCCCCTGCTTTTGTCCAGCCGCCTTTGCTGCATCCCTGCCAGGGCCTTTGTAAGCCCCGCAAGCCTTTCCCGGCAGGCCTGCACATAGGCCGCGGGGCTTTGCAGAGGGGAATCCCTCGTGAGGATGTCCACGCTTTGCCGCAGGGAATCTACAAAGCTCTTCGACTCCTCCAGGAAATACCGGTGGAAAGACCTCATCCTTTCCATTTCTTCCAGGCAGTCCGGGGTACACAGCTCTGCTGCCGCGCTGGGGGTGGGGGCGCGCAGGTCGGCGGCAAAATCGCAGATGGTAAAATCTGTCTCATGGCCTACGGCAGACACCACCGGGATGGCGGAGGCATAAACGGCCCGGGCCAGTGCCTCATCGTTAAAGGCCCACAAATCCTCCAAAGAGCCGCCGCCCCGGCCTATGATGATAACATCGCAGGCCCGCCTCCGGTTCAATGCCTCTATGGCGGCTCTTAACTGGGCGGGAGCGCCCTCCCCCTGCACCAGCACCGGGCAAAATACAATCTCCGCCAAAGGCCACCGCCGGGCAGTTACCTGCAAAATATCCCGCACTGCCGCCCCGCTGGGAGAGGTGACCACCCCGATTCTCTCCGGATAGGCAGGCAGGGGCCGCTTATGCTCCCTGTCAAACAGCCCCTCCGCAGTCAGGCGCTCCTTTAGCTGCTCATAGGCAAGGCTTAAGGCCCCCATGCCGTCGGGCTGCATGTCCTCCCCATAAAGCTGGTACTGCCCGCTTGGCTCATACACCGACACCCTGCCCCGGACAATCACCTTCATGCCGTTTTGGGGCCGGAAGCGCAGCCGCCGGGCCGCCCCTGCGAACATCACAGCCTTTATCACAGACTTTTCGTCCTTTAGGGAAAAATACAGGTGCCCTGATTTATAGTGGTCTGTAAAATTGGAGATTTCCCCGCTGACAAGGATATCGGAAAGCCGCCCGTCTCCTTCTATGAGGGATTTAAGGAAGAAATTCACCTGGGAAACTGTCAGCACGCCGCTCATAAGCCCGCCCTCTTTTTATAGGCCAGTATGGCCGCCCCTGCCCCATTGTCTGAAGAAAACTCCGGCGCGGCAAACCATGCCCCGTATTTTTGGGAAAGCCTGTCCCGCAAAATGCTATTGGAGCACACGCCCCCTGCGAACAGCACAGGGAGGGGGCCATGCTCCCCCAATAGGGCTTCGCACATTTTGTCTAAAGCCGCCCCAATGGATTCTATGCAGAACCGGGCTGTCTCCGCTGGCTCCCGGCCCTCCCGCACCATGGCGGCGCTTTTATTTTCAATCCCGGAAAGAGAGCAGTCCGCGCCCTTCATGGCAGGGCGCACAGATACCTTGTCCGTCCATCTGAGGGCCAGCTTTTCCAGTTCCGGCCCACAGGGGAAGGGAAGCCCCAGCATAACGCCTACCCTGTCCACTGCCTGTCCGGCCTTGAGGTCAAGGGACCGGGCGGCTAAAACCGCGTTTGGCATTCCGTCCCTGTCAGGAGCCACCAGAAGGGCCTCTGTGGTGCCCCCGGAGACGTGGAAGGCCAAAAAGGGCTTTCTGAGCAGGTCAAGCTTTCCCGCCGAATAGAGCGCCGCCGCAATATGCCCCTGCTGGTGGGAAAAATATTCTATAGGCACGCACCAGGCCCCGGCTAAAGCCTGGGCAAACCCCTTTCCCACTAAAAAGCAGGGCATGTAAGAGCCTTCCGCGCCGCGGGGGGACACGGAAACCCCCACCGCGTCCATAGCCTCCCCCCTCTCCAGGATGGGGGCCAGCACCTGGGGAAGCTGCCGCACATGGTGAAACACCGCATCGCTTTGCCGCAGGCCCTTTTCCCCGGGCTTCACCGGCAGCAGCATGCGGCGGTTTTCCAGCACCTCCCCCGCAAAAACAGCGGCGGAGGTGGTATAATTGCTTGTATCTATCCCTAAGCAGCGCACCAGCCTCCTCCTTTCCTTTTAAAAGCCATGCCAATAAGCCGGCACAGCTTTTGCTCTACTTTTCCGCTTCCCCTTGCGGCTCTTTCCGGGGGTTAGGGAACTCTTCCTTTCTGTGCTGGCGCGCAACAGACGCCAGCACCCCGTTGATATAGGGCGCGTCATCTTTCCCGCCGTAGGTTTTTGCCAATTCCACCGCTTCGTTAATGGAAACGCTGGCAGGGATGTCCTGGGCAAAAAGCAGCTCGTATACCGAAAGCCGCAGCAGCGCCAAGGTTACCTTGGAAAGCCTGCGCAGGCTCCAGCCCCGGATGTTTTCGCTAATCACCTTGTCAATCTTTTCCCCCTGGCGCTCCGCCCCCAGGGCCACCTCCTCCGCAAAGGGATCGGGAATCAGATCCCGGGCCTCCGTGGCGGCGTGGAGGATGTCGTTCATGCTCTCCCCTCCTGTTGCCTGTTCAAACAGCAGGCAGAACGCCTGCTCCCTTGCTTCCCGTCTTGTCATACGCACCCCACCACCGCGCGGAACCCGTCCCGCGCCTTCCTTTCCTTTTTCACTTTTCCTCAGCCATATCCCGTAAAAGCGGCAGAAAAAAAGCCCGCCTGGCTGCGGCGGGCCTGTCCGGCCTTTCCTGCGGCTTGTTATAGCCATTTTATCACAGAAGCCGGGATACTGCAAGAAAATCTATCCAAAAATCTTTACGGAAATAATGGAAAGCGCCAGGGCGGCTGTATCCCCCAAAAGTCCGGCAGGCACCGAATAGGAAAGCTTTTTGCAGCCGCAGGCGCCAAAGTATACGGTGATGGCGTAAAAGGTGGTTTCTGTGGAGGCTGTCAGCACAGAGGCTATCCTGCCGGTTTCGCTGTCCGGGCCAAACTGCTGGAGCAGGGACAGGGCATAAGCTGAGGATCCGCTGCCGGAAACAGGCCGCAAAAGGGCCAGGGGCAGCAGCTCCGGGTCAATGTGGGCAGCCTGGGCTAAAGGCGCCATAAGGCCGCACAGCAGTTCCAGCAGGCCGGACTGGCGCATCATGGTTACAGCGAGAATCAGCCCGATAAGGGTGGGCAGCAGCCCTAAGGTGGTGTGTACCCCCTCCTTTGCCCCCTGTACAAAGGAGTCGAATACGTCAATGTTTTTGAAGAAGCCATACAGCAGGATGAAGCCCAGTATCACAGGCAGGGCCGCCGCGCCGATTTTTTCCATGCCCCTCTCCCCCTTTCTTGTGTTTACAAGCAGCTTTTTCCCTCCATTATTTTGCAGAACAGCAGGGCCGCGAGCAGCGCCCCCAGAGAGGTGATCCAGATCTCCGGCAGGATGCCGAAGGGCTGCGCGCTGCCGCAGGCGCCCCGCATGGCAGCCATGTTAATGGGCAGAAGCTGCAGGGAAGCTGTGTTCATCACCACAAAGAGCACCATTCCCTTTGTGGGCATATCCCCGCGGGGGTTCTTTTCCTGCATAGCCTGCATGGCGGCTATCCCCAAGGGGGTGGCGGCGTTGCCAAGGCCCAGGAAATTGGCGGAAATGTTCATGCAGATTTTCCCCTTAATTTCCCTGTCCCCTTTGTATTCCGGGAAAAGCCAGTTGATTACAGGGGAAAAGGCCTCTGCCAGGAGATTGGTAAGCCCGCTCTTTTCCGCGATTTTCAAAAAGCCCAGCCAGGCGCACATGCTGCCTAAAAGGGAAATGGAAAGCTCTACCGCCCCTTGGGCCCCTTCCATTACAGCAGCGGACAGCTCCCCCAGCCTGCCGGTACACAGGGCGCAGAGGACGCTGGCGGCAATCATGCCGAACCAAATGTAGTTTATCATAAAAAAGCCCCTCCTTTTTCCCGCTGGGCTTGACTTTGCCGGCAAAAAAGTTTATCGTATAGAGTGTTCCTATATCCCTTTACAAAAGAAAGGAAATCGCGTATGTTTGGTGAAAAAATTCTCGAATACTGGGACGATATCCTCCAGGACTTAGCTAAGGTTGTAGCCATCCCCTCTGTGGCAAAGCCCACAGAAGGCCCCCATCCCTTTGGGGACGACTGCGCCCGGGTGCTGGACACTGTTGTGGAAATGGCCCAGGGCTATGGCCTGCAGGCCAAAAACGTGGATTACTATGCCGCCCACGCCGAGTATGGCGAGGGGGAAGGCAACGCTGTGGTGATGTCCCACATGGACGTGGTGCCCGCAGGGGATCCGGAAAACTGGGACACCGACCCCTACACCATGGTTATCAAGGACGGCATGGCCTATGGCCGGGGTGTGTCCGACAACAAGGGGGCTGGCATTATCGCCCTGCACTGCCTGCGCGCCTTAAAGGACGCGGGGGTGAAGGGCAACCGGAAGCTGCGGGTTATTTTCGGCTCTGCCGAGGAAATCGGCATGGGCGACATGCCCTATTACTTCTCCAAAGAGCAGAAGCCGGACATGGGCTTTACCCCCGACGCGGAATACGGCATCTGCCACTGCGAAAAGGGCGGCATCAATTTCACGGTAACCGGGAAGAATGATTCCCAGGTGGTGAAAAGCTTTGCCTCCGGCACTGTGGTGAACGCGGTGCCCGCCAAGGCCCAGTGTGAAATCGCCTGCACGGCTGAAGAACTGGAGAAGCTGCGGGAAGCCGCCCAAAAGGCTGGAACAGAATTTGAAATCACCCCCGCAGAGGGCGGCGCTTCCATTTTGTCCATTGGGCAGGCGGCCCACGCCTCCACCCCCTGGAACGGCGTGAACGCGGCTTCCCATCTGGTGAAGCTCCTCTATGAGGTGTTCGGGGAAAAAGCCGGCGTTTTCTTTCGCTTTGCCTATGAAAAAATCGGCCTGCACCACGACGGCGAGCCTATGGGCGTAAAGCTCAGCGACGAGCCCAGCGGCCCCCTCACCTTTAACCTGGGCTTGGTAAACGTGGATGAAAACTCCTGCAGCCTGACGGTGGATATCCGCTACCCTGCTACTTTAGACGGGCAGGAGATTTCCGCCACCCTGGAAAAGGCTGTGCAGCCCTATGAGGGCCTGGCCTATACCCTGCTTTCCAACTCTGTCCCCCTGTACCTGCCTAAGGAAAGCCAGCTTGTCACCCTGCTTTCCGGCGCGTATGAGGACGTGACCGGCGAAGAGTGTGAAATCTTTTCCATGGGCGGCGGCACCTATGCCCGGCAGATGTTTGGCAAGGGCGTTGCTTTCGGCCCCGCCTTCAAGGAAGATCCTAACAGCCATGCCCACGATGTAAACGAGCGGGTGAAGCTGGACAGCTTGAAGCTTCATGCCCAGATCTGCCTGGAGGCCATGTACAGAATGCTCACAGCGGAATAAAAAGCTACAGAAAGGCGGTCAGCATATGGCGGATTACCAAGCCCTCTCCCCCGAAGATATTTTTAAAAACCCGGAGGTGCGCTGCTATATTGAAAGCGGCAACAACTGCTTAGGCTCTATCGGCTTTACGGAACACGGCCTTGCCCATGCCAAGCGCAGCAGCCATTATGCCCAGCGCATTTTGGAATCTTTGGGATACCCTGCCCGCACCTGCGAACTGGCGGCGATTGCCGGGTACATGCATGACATCGGCAACACGGTGAATCGGGCGGATCATGCCCACAGCGGCGCGCTGATGGCCTTCACCCTTTTAAACAAACTGCAGATGCCTCCGGAGGAAATCGCCATGGTGTGCTCCGCCATCGGGCACCATGACGAAAAGACGGCTTACCCGGTTAACCCCCTGGCAGCAGCCCTTATCCTTTCGGACAAAAGCGATGTGCGCCGCACCCGGGTGCGCAAGGATGCAGTGCTGGCGGCGGACATCCATGACCGGGTGAATTACGCAGTGGAGGACATGCGGCTTGAAATTGACCCGGAGCAGAAGGTCTGTACATTTAATATTGTGATAGACACGGAAATATGCCCCGTTATGGAATACTTTGAAATTTTCCTGGAGCGCATGGTGCTGTGCCGCAAGGCCGCAAGAACCCTGGGCCTGCAGTTCGAGCTTATCATCAACAACACCCGGCTGCTTTAAAAGCCTTTGGGGCCGCTCCAAAGCTGGGTTCCGGCAAAGTTTGCTATATCTTTTCTATATTCAACTTTCCTATGAGCCGCCAGTGTCCTGAACGGCATTAGTAGGGCGCGGATATACACAGATATAATCCCTTTTAAGCAGAATGTCTTAGAAAAGCCCAGAAACCGCTTGGCTTCTGGGCTTTTCAGCGTCTCGCTGACGATATTCACTTCAGGTCTCCAATAAACATCGCATCCCCAAAACTGAAAAACCTGTACTGTTCCCGCACTGCCGCCTCATAGGCCCGCAGCACATGTTCCCTGCCCGCTAAAGCAGATACCAGCATAATGAGGGTGCTTTCCGGCAGGTGGAAGTTTGTAATAAGCCCGTCCAGGCCCTTGAACTGGTAACCCGGATAGATAAAAATATCCGTCCAGCCCTGGCTTTCTTTAAAGCGCCCCTCCCGCCGGGCCACAGACTCTATGGTGCGGCAGCTTGTAGTACCCACAGCTATCACCCTGCCCCCCCGCTCTTTGGTGGCATTTATCATGTCGGCTGTGGACTGGGGCATGTAATAATGCTCGGCGTGCATTTTGTGGTCGGTGATTCTCTCCGCGCTTACCGGGCGGAAGGTGCCCAGTCCCACATGGAGCGTCACAAACCCCAGTTCCACCCCCTTTTCTTTAATTTTCTCCAGCAGCTCCGGCGTGAAATGCAGGCCTGCCGTGGGGGCGGCGGCAGAGCCTGCCTCTTGGGAATACACAGTCTGATACCGCTCCTTATCCTCCAGCTTTTCCTTAATATAAGGGGGCAAAGGCATTTGGCCTATCTTGTCCAGCAGTTGAAAAAACACACCGTCATAGATAAAGCGGATAAGCCTGTTCCCATCCTCCAGCACGTCTGTAACCTCGCACTGGAGCAGCCCGTCCCCAAAGGTAAAGCGGCTGCCCTTTTTTGCCCGCTTGCCGGGCTTTGCCAGGGCCTCCCAGACATCATCTCCCTTGTTTTCCAGCAAAAGGAACTCCACATGGGCGCCTGTCCCCTCTTTCACCCCGTAAATGCGGGCGGGCAGCACCCGGGAGTCGTTTAAAACTAGGCAGTCGCCGGGACGCAGCAAGTCTGCAATATCCCGGAAATGGCGATGGGTTATCTCCCCTGTTTCCTTGTCAAGGGTCATCAGCCGGGAAGAGTCCCGGGGTTCCACCGGCTTTTGGGCAATCAGCTCCTGGGGCAAATCATAGTAAAAATCGCGGGTCTGTAAAGTATGTTCCTGCATGGCGTTCACCAGTCCTGTAAAATTTTCATAGAATATCCCGGCCGAAAAAATTGACAATGGCGCAAAACTAAGGTATTATAGAGAACGAATAGAGGCGCGGCTTTCAAAAGTAGCGGGATCGAGGTTGCCAGAACCATAGAAGTCTTGTGAAAGGGTAAGCTGCCGAAGGGGATATCCGGCAAGTTGACCCTGGTCGCAGCGGCCAACAGCTTTGCGACTGTCATCAAGTATGATGGAGTGCTATTTACTTAACCAGGCGGCCCTGTGCCGCAGCATTTCTATTATAGGAGATTGGCAGCCGGTTTTCAACCGGTTTTTTTGATTCTTCCCGCAGAACTTGCCAGTGTAAAAAGAGGGAAAAGGAGAATGGCTATGACGGAGGAAGAGCATGCTGTCTTTCAAAAGGCCCTGGACACCTGGGGCGGGGATGCCCAGATCCTCTGCCTGCTGGAAGAGATGGCAGAGCTACAGGATGCCCTGTGCAAGCATAAGCGGGGCAGGCGCACCACAGACGATATTGCAGAAGAGATAGCCGATGTGGAAATTATGCTGAACCAGATGAAGCTTTATTTCCGCGTGGAAGAGGAAGTGAAAGCCCAGCGGGCCAGAAAGGTCGGCCGGGTGGAAGAAAGGCTAAGAAGCCGTACCAATAGGGCATAGCACAAATCTTCCCGGCAAATTTTGCAGGTTTCTGTGTTGGAAATCCTCGACATGCCACAGCATGTCTTGCGGTTTCCGCCTTGAAGCCCACAAAATTTTCTCGAAAATATTTGTACCACTCCTATCGGTACAGCTTCTAAGGAATTAAGCAGAACACGAAACATACTCCCACTAAAGAAAGGAACTTGGAACATGAAACAGTATCGCGTAGGCATTATCGGATGCACTGGCATGGTGGGCCAGCGCTTTGCCACCATTTTAGAAAACCACCCCTGGTTTAAGGTTACGGCCCTGGCAGCCAGCGCCCGCTCTGCCGGGAAAACGTATCAGGAGGCCTTGGAGGGCCGCTGGGCCATGGAGGCCCCCATCCCCCCTGCCATGGCAGAACTGCCCGTATATGACGCGGAGAAGGATATAGACAAGGTTGTCTCTTTGGTGGATTTTGTGTTCTGCGCGGTGAACATGAAATCCGAGGACATTATGGCCCTGGAAGAGGCCTATGCCAAAAAGGAGTGCCCGGTTATCTCCAACAACAAGCAGCACCGAGGCACGCCGGATGTACCCATGATTATCCCGGAATTAAACGCAGAGCACCACAAGGTCATCGAGCACCAGAGAAAGCGCTTGGGCACCAAGCGGGGCTTTATCGCCGTCAAGTGCAACTGCTCCCTGCAAAGCTATGTGCCCGCCATCCATCCCCTTATGGACTTAGGCGTGACAAAGGTGCTGGCCTGCACCTACCAGGCCATTTCAGGCGCTGGCAAAACCTTTGAAACCATGCCGCAGATTTTGGATAACGTCATTCCCTATATCGGCGGCGAGGAGGAAAAGTCTGAACAGGAGCCTTTGAAAATCTGGGGCCATGTGGAAAACGGCGTCATTGTAAACGCCTGCTCTCCTTCCATCACCTCCCAGTGCCTGCGGGTGCCTGTGTCCGACGGGCACATGGCAGCGGTGTTCTTCTCCCTGGAGAAAAAAGCAAGCGTGGAGGAAATTATTGAGCGCTGGAAAAGCTTCCGAGGCCCCGCTCAGGAGCTGGAGCTGCCCAGCGCCCCCAAACAGTTCATTCATTACTTCGAGGAAAACGACAGGCCCCAGCCCAAGCTGGACAGGGATATAGAAGGCGGCATGGCCATCTCTGCCGGGCGGCTGCGGCCCGACACCCAGTATGACTATAAGTTTGTCTGCCTCTCCCACAACACCCTGCGAGGCGCTGCCGGAGGCGGCCTGCTGATGGCAGAGCTTTTGTGCAAGCTGGGCTACTGTGACTGAAAACACAGAAGAAGGAAACGGTACCGGGCACAAAAGGCCGCGTTTTCACAGCTTTTTGTGCGTATCCTGTATCGCATGGCGATTTGACTGATTTTTCGGAGGGATACCTATGACAAAAGAGTTGCTGTTCACCGGCGCCGGTACGGCGCTTATCACCCCCTTTACCCCCTGCGGCGAAATCTACTGGGAGGAATTGGAGCGGCTTGTTGAATTTCAGATAGAAAACGGCATTGATTCCATTATCGCCTGCGGCACCACCGGGGAAGCCGCCACCATGAGCGCGGAAGAACATTTGCAGACAGTGGGCTTTATCATAGAAAAGGTGAAGGGCCGGGTGCCCGTCATTGCGGGCACTGGCAGCAATGACACCAAATTCTGCGTGGAGCTTTCCCTGGAAGCCAAAAAGCTGGGAGCCGACGGCCTGCTGCTGGTAACCCCTTATTACAACAAGACCTCCCAGAAAGGGCTTATCGAAAGCTTCCGCTTCATTGCCGATTCTGTGCAGATGCCCTGCGTGCTCTACAACGTGCCCAGCCGCACAGGCTGCAATATCCAGCCTGAAACCTATCAGGAGCTGGCGGATAACCCCTACATCGTTGCCGTAAAAGAGGCAAACGGTGACACCGCCTCCGTCGCCCGTACCCTAGCTTTGTGCGGGGATAAGCTGGCCGTATACTCCGGGGAGGATAACCAGACCCTGCCCATAATGGCTTTAGGCGGCAAGGGGGTTATTTCCGTATTCTCTAACGCACTGCCCCGGCAGATGCACGATTTAACCGCCGCTATGCTCCAGGAAAACCTGGAGGAGGCAAGGAAGCTTCAGGTGGAATACCTGGATTTGATGGACGGTTTCTTTATGGACGTGAACCCCATCCCCATTAAGGAGGCCCTGTTCCAGATGGGGAAAATCTCCACCAACCATTGCCGCATGCCCCTGACCACCATGCCGGAGGAAAAGCGGCAGAAGCTTGCAGCCCTGCTGCAAAAGCACAGCCTGCTGTAAGCCAGTCCAGACGTGAAAAGGAAAGGAGCCATCGGAAATGACAAGACTGCTGTTGTGCGGTTGCGGCGGGAAAATGGGTGCTGCCGTACAGAATTTTGCCCGAGAGCGGGAGGACTGCAAGATAACCGCCGGGGTGGATATTACCGGCGCGCCCCAGACCGGCTTCCCTGTGTATACGGAAATCGGGGAAGTACCGGAGCCTGCGGATGTTATCATCGACTTCTCCCACCCCTCCGCCCTGTCCGCCATTTTGGCATACTGCAAGGCCCATCCGGGCACAGCCGCTGTGCTGTGTACCACAGGCTATTCCCCGGAGCAGGCCGCCTCCATTGCGGAAGCGGCGGAAACTATGCCCATCTTCTATTCCCGGAACATGTCCCTGGGCATAAACCTGCTCATCGAGCTTTCCAAGAAAGCCGCCGGGGTACTGGGCAGCTCCTTTGACATAGAAATCCTGGAGATGCACCACAACCAGAAAATCGACGCTCCCAGCGGCACCGCTCTCATGCTGGCGGACGCCATAAACGGGGAACGGGAAAACGCCATGAAATATGTGTACGACAGGCACTCCCAGCGGAAAAAGCGGGAGAAAAGCGAGATTGGCCTGCACTCTGTGCGGGGCGGCACCATTGTGGGGGAGCACCAGGTAATTTTCTCCGGGCAGCACGAGGTTATCACCCTGTCCCACTCCGCCCAGTCCAAGGAGCTTTTCGCTTCCGGGGCCATTAACGCGGCGGTTTTCATGAACGGCAAGGCCCCGGGGCTTTACAGCATGTCCGATCTGCTCTGACAGACGGGCAGGAAAGGAAGGCAGACTATGAGCAGTTCCACCGTTATCAGCACCACCGACAACATCACCCTGGTTACATTAGCGGGTTTTCCTGCCAATGTAGATTCCATCTCCCACATTTTCGAGGCCATTTCCCGGTATAACATTAACATCGACATGATTTCCATGGCTCCCACCCACGGCGCTTTTACCGGGCTTTCCTTCACCATTTCCGACAGCGACCTTATCGACATCCTGGCTTTTACCACCCAGCTCAAGCGGGAAACAAATGTAAACGTCATTGTCAGCAGCGTGAACCACAAAATCTCTGTGTACGATCCCGCCATGAAAAATACCCCTGGCATTGCGGCCCAGGTGTTCGGGGCCATTACCGGCACAAACGCTGACATCCGGCTGATTACCACCTCGGAGGTGGAGATTTCCCTCCTGGTCACTGAGGCAGACTTTGACACCGTACTGGCGGCGCTCCAGAAGGCCATGGCATGAAAGGCGCAAGAAATACCCCCGGCGGAGTCGGGGGTATTTTCTTATGCAGGCGTAGCCCTATGATACTAGCCGCGTGTCACGTCACGTTGGTACAGTCTGACATTTGCATAGGTGCCCTCCTCTAAAAACTTATTTTTTCTTCTTTATGCTACTCCTGAGCTTCCCTATCTTACCTTTGCGCCTAAGTATACAAGAATAAGCACCTGCCTGCTCTGCAGGCGGGTGCTTATTTCTGTCAGGTCTTTTTGAGAGAGGCAAAATAAGCCCGGTTATAGGCAATTGCCGGAGAATCTGGCTTACAGGCCGCTGCCAGCTCGTTATAGGCCTCCGCTTCCTGTTCGTTCCCCAGCCTGCTGCTGCAAAGGCACAGCCCCAGGTATGGCTCATAGCCATAGGCATCTGGCAGCACAAAGCCGCCCTTATCGTCCTGCCGTTCGCACCGCAGGGCCTGCCTGTACCAATAGGCCGCCTGCCGCCACTGTTCCCTGTCCAGGAAATGCTGGCCAATGTCACAGCAGATCTCTGCCCGGGGCACATCATAGGAAAAGCTTCTGAAAAATGCCAGCAGGGCTTCCTCCGCCCGGCAAAGCCCATATAAGCAGCGGGCGCAGTGGCGGCAGGCGTCAATTTGGTTTTCCACCCAGCCCTGACCCTGGGACAGAAAGCTTTCAAAAACTGCCAAGGCCTGGGCGTATTCCTGGTGGTAGTAAAGCTCCCGCCCATAGTAAAACTGCTGCCGCGGCTCCAGGCTTTCCCCTTTTGCCAGCATGCCCTGGAAAATGCGCAGGTTCCTGTCCGGATCGGAAGGGTGCAGCTTCCAGTGGGTGACAGCGCAATCGGCATATACCCGGTGGCCCCGGGTTTCGATAACCTCGTGGACAGGGCCTTTCCAGCGCATCCCCCGGTAGTTTTTTACAAGCCGCTCCCGGTAATAGGAAAAGGTGAGCTGGCCTGTCTCGTCAAATCCCACATGATAGGGCATCATCACCACTTCCACCTCTGGGGCCAGCTCCTCTTTCAGCTCTTTGAAACGCTCCCTGTCCTCCTGCAGCAGGATGTCATCTGCGTCCAGCCACATACAGTAAGCGCAGGAGGCCTTATCAAAGGAAAAATTCCTGGCAGCGGAAAAATCGTCTATCCAGGGGAAGTCGAAGATTTTTTCCGTATACTGCCGGGCAATTTCCTTTGTCCTGTCATGGGAGCCTGTGTCCACAATGATGATTTCATCTACCAAATCTTTTACGGAGTCCAGGCAGCGCCCTAATACGTCCTCCTCGTCCCTGACAATCATGCATAAGCTGACAGTTCCCATATGTTCCTCCTCTCAAATGGGGAAAGCCCCCATGCCCTGGGCATAGGGGCTTCCCTGCCATTTCCGGCTGGTTACGCTTCGTTAGGGCCTGTGGGGCCGGTAGCGCCTCTGGGAAGGGTAAGGTTCAGCACGAAATTGGGGGCAGTGCCTGTAATGGTGGCGGCAGCGGCCGTACCCGGCGCGCCTGTGGTTACTGTGCCGATTGTTAAAACGGGCGTAAGTCCTGCGGTGCCTGTGGGGCCGGCTGGCCCGGTGGCTCCCGTAGCGCCTGTTGGCCCTACCGGGCCTGTAGGGCCTGTGGCTCCATCTAAGCCTGTAGCCCCTGTGGGGCCGGCTGGCCCGGTGGCTCCCGCAGCGCCTGTTGGCCCTACCGGGCCTGTGGGGCCTGTGGCTCCGTCTAAGCCTGTAGCTCCCGTAGGGCCAACTGCGCCGCTTATTTATGCACAACAATAACTCTTGCTCGGAGATGGGGCGTTAAGCCTGCTATATCGCGGGCTTTCGCTCTATCACCGTAAGAATGTTGTGATTGTTCTCAATGTAATCAAGTATGCGTTGATACTCGTCGGCAAAATTGAAGTCCACCGTTATTTCCCCATTTTCATGTACCCAAACCATATTGACCAATTCCACCACGATACCGCGATTAAGGGTTTGGATATTCTTGTGCTTTAGAAAAGCAGTAAGATAGGGGTCGTCGGTGTCGATGCCGTCAGCCATCACTTGCATTTCCTCTTTTAGATAAGAAATGTTTTGTTCAAGCTGGGCGGTCTGCTCGGCAATCTTGCCTTTTAAGCGGCGGTATTCCTCTTTGGTAATATCGCCGCTTTTCCAATCAAGGTACAAGCTGTCGGAAGCGTCATGATATTGCTTTAGCTGTTTCTCTGCCTGCTTCAACGCAAGGGTCAATCGCTTGTTTTCCCGGTTGATAACAGGCGCGTTGTTTATCCGCTCGATTTCTTCCGACAGTTCGTCTACCAATGCGATCTGCACTTGCAGGGCAGCTAAAACCGCTTCTTCCAGCTTGTCCTGCCGGATAGAATGTTTACTGCAAGTCTTTTTGTCAGTAAACGTGCGGCAAGCATAGTAAGCCAAATTGCGGGCGGTTTTTCGCCGCATCGCCTTTTTACAGTCAGCGCAGCGGACAAAGCCAGACAAAATATAGACATCCTGCTTGCCCGGCGCTGTCCTTGTGTCGCGCTTGTGCAGGGTTTGTGCTTTTTCAAAGGTTTCCCTGTCAATGATTGCTTCGTGGGTATTTGGGACAACAAACCATTCATCTTCGGGAACAGCGATTTGCTTGTGTACTTTGTAGCTGATGATGCGATGCCGTCCCTGCACCATCACGCCGGTATAAATCTCATTCTGCAATATCCTTGCAACCGTGCTGGCAGACCATAGACCGTCGTTTTTGCTGGAATTGGGATTGTTATACTTTAACCCCTTTTTCTTTTTGTAGGCTTCGGGGTTCGGCTCTCCCATGTTATTCAGCCTTTTTGCAATCCCCATTTTGCTGTACCCCTCATTCACAAACCAGTGGTAAATGCTTCTTACGACTTCCGCCGCTTCTTCATCTATCAAAAGGCTGTTTTTATCGTTGGGGTCTTTCTTGTAGCCGTATGTGGCAAATGCTCCGATAAACTCGCCGCGCTCCCGCTTCATTTTGAACGTCTTTCGGATTTCTTCGGAAGTGGTGGCGGCAAACTGCTCGTTGAACATTCCCCTGATCGGCACTTCAAGGCCGCTTGCAGAATGTGGGTTTGCGTAGGTGTCGATGAATGGTGTGCCTGTGCAGATAAACCTTGCACCGTTGATTGGAATAAATTCCTCAAGAAACTTTTGCTGATCTGCAAGGTTGCGGAAACCGCGTGCAAGTGACTTGATAATCATGCAGTTTACTTCCTTGCGAACGATACAGCCCTCAAGCCGCTTGAAGTCTGGACGCGCTGTATCTGTGCCTGTCAGTCCGTCATCGGCAAACACATCTACAATCACATAGTTTCCCGGCTCAAAGTAACCATCTACAAAGTCCCGCAGTATTTTTTCCTGATTGATAATGCTCTCGCTGTCGTCCTCGTTGTCGTCCTCTTTGGAGAGGCGAATATAAAGCCCGATTTTCCAAAACGGCTCTGCGCTGGCACGTGCCGTTCTGTTTTTGCGCGTGCGGGGCATGATACCTCCTTTCCCCCTATAATTATAGGTCTATTATACCATTTTCTCCCCATAATCACAAGGATTTTGTCAAAAATGGCAACGGGTGTAAACAGACAATAAAAGTATACCAATTTTCGCCACGCTAGCTGGACCATTTTCCGCCAACTGAGCCAATTCTCGCCAGTTAAGGGATACCAGTCAAAAAACTACAATTTCACAGAATAGTTAATCGAAACCTCATAAAAGCGGTGGAATATCCTTATATTTAACCGCTTTTATGAGGTGCCACAGCGCCGCAGCGCTGTGAATCCCCTTATTGAAGGACTGGTATACTCTGTGGCGGATTTTGGCCCCTTTTGCGTGTCTGCTTACAACGGGAAAGTTGGCACTTCATTTAAGGCTTAAAAAGTAATCGCATAAGGATTGCTTTAAGGTTTTGCTTTCAGATACAAAGCGGATTTTGACAGGCGTATCGCCGCAAAGAAAACAATACGGATTTACGATTTGTTCAAGGTAGTTCTGCATCTTTTCTGTGGTTGGCATCGCAGGGTCGATGTGAATGTTGCGAATATCTGCCAAAGTGCTGCGGTCAACCTGTGTTATATCTACGCTTCTCATTTCTCGAAGCTGTAATTGGCTAATCATCTTCATTCCCCTTTCCGGTCAGCATACAATAAAATATGCGCTCCGGCTTGTACGTTATGAAGAAAAAGGCTTTCATCGGGCGGCTGGCAGCACAGCCTCGCGGGAATTTCACCCCTGCCCGTTAAGGCAGCTTTACCCAATGCCTGCGACGCTTCTAACGCTCGGACTATGGCTATAAAGGCTTGTCTCCCCTCAATGCGTGTCGTCGCCCGCAAGCCGCTACACTTGCTCCCCGGCGCGGTGTTGGTCGCTTGACTTTTCCCCGTAGGGGAAAAGCGTCATGGCGCACCCGCTGTCTGGCTCGGCGCAAAAAGGACGTACCCGATGTGCCCTATACTGCGCCGCCGTTATCTTGCGGGCTTTCTTTGTCAAGGTGCAGAGCCGGGCCGGAGGCGGGGGAACATGGAAAGGGTAAGATGTTCCGCCTGCCCTGCCGGGCCGGTTGCCGTCAGCCTAAACCGACGATAGCCTGAATGAGCTTATTTTCCAGGTGGTGCTTCATCCACTCGTCCAGACAGATATAAGGATAGCCGTACTCGTCATAGAGCGTCCGGGTACAGAGCTTGTTTATGTAGCCCTAGTAGTACCGCAAGACACGTTCCACGGCCTCGGCATCCCCGGTGCGGGCGGCTTCGATCACCGGCATGGGGAGAAGCGCCCGGCCCTTGTAGCTGGGGTTCATCATCCGCGCTCAACCTCCCTTTGGCATCAACGCCGTCAATTTGTTCCGCAGTTCGTCCAGTGTTTTCTTCCTGTGCCGTTGGACGGCGCTACGGGACATACCCACAAGGCTACCGATAAGCTCTGCGACTTTTCTCGTTGAACCTACACCAGAAAAGTATAACACTAATATTTTCATTCCCTACTCCTCTTCAATGGAAATGCCACACTTGAGACATTTCTTTGTCTGTAGTATAATGAAAGAGCACTGCAAAATCAAGTAGCTGCGATTAAGTGCTACAAAACCGATTATTTCCTTTGTTCATGACTATCCTCAATCTTCGACCATTTGACAGATACGGAAGGACAGGATATGATAGAGGCAGAAATGGAGGTAATAGGATGTCCCACTACCATCTTCCGCACAATCACGGGCAGAATATCGAGCGCGTCCTGGAACGGATGCCGCCTCCTGACGGGTTTCAGACAACCGCCGCTATTTTCCAGCAGCTTGGCGACCCGTCCCGCCTGCGTATCCTCTGGCTGTTGTGCCACAGCGAGGAATGTGTGTGCAACATCGCTGCCGCTGTTGGAATGAGCGACCCCGCCGTATCCCACCACCTGCGGATTCTGAAAAAGGGCGGAATTATTGAAAGCCGCCGGGATGGAAAAGAGGTCTACTACACTTTGGCAGCCACCACCCAGGCGAAGCTGCTACACCGGACCATTGACGCACTGTTTGAGATCACCTGTCCTACCGATTGATAGAAGAAATGCGCCGCGCTTACGAAAGTGCGGCGCATTTCCTGTTATAGCTTTACTCCTGCGCCGGAGTTTCAAACTGCTTGACCCGCATGGCGCGAATGGCGTTCAGAATGGCGATCACCGAAACGCCCACGTCCGCAAATACCGCCGCCCACATATTGGCGCGGCCCACCGCCCCCAGGATCAGCACCAGGAATTTGACCCCCAGGGCAAAGACGATGTTCTCATTGGAAATGCGGATGGTCTTACGGGCGATCTGCATAATAGCGGCGATCTTGGACGGTTCATCCGTCATCAGTACCACATCAGCGGCCTCGATCGCCGCATCGGAGCCGAGAGCGCCCATAGCGATACCCACATCGGCCCGCGCCAGCACAGGAGCATCATTGATACCGTCACCCACAAAGGCCAGCATCCCCTTATCGCTTTTCTGTGCCAGCAGTTCCTCCACACGGTCTACTTTGTCGGCGGGGAGCAGTTCGGTGTAGGCTCGATCCAGACCCAGGCGGCGGGCCACGTCCTGCCCAACTGCATCCGCATCGCCGGTGAGCATGACCGTCTGGCGAATACCGGCGGCTTTCAGCGTCTTAATGGCAGCGGGCGCGTCTGCCTTGATTTCATCCGCAATCACAATACACCCTGCGTATCTTCCATCAAAGGCCACATAGACCACAGTACCAATAGCGTTGGAGGCCGTATAGGGAATATGCTCCCGCTCCATCAGCTTGGCATTTCCGGCCAGCACCGTCATACCATCAATCACCGCCTGGACACCATGCCCCGCGATTTCCTGCACATCGGTAATACGGCTGTTGTCAATTTTCTTGCCATAGGCTTTTTGGATGGACAGCGAGATCGGATGATTGGAGTAGTCCTCCGCATACGCCGCCAGTTCCAGAAGTTCCTCGTCCGTTATGCCATTTGCTTGAATTTCTGTGACAGCAAAGGAGCCTTTTGTCAAAGTGCCGGTCTTATCGAACACAACGGTTTCCGTGTAGGCCAGTGCCTCCAGATAATTGCTGCCCTTGACGAGTACGCCGATTTTGGACGCGCCGCCGATGCCACCGAAGAAACTGAGCGGAATGGAGATCACCAGCGCACAGGGGCAGGAAATCACCAGGAAGGTCAGCGCCCGGTAAATCCAAATACTGAACGCCTGTCCCGTTACCAGCGGCGGCAGGACTGCCAGAGCGAGGGCGGCGAATACCACCACCGGCGTATAGTACCGGGCAAAGCGGGTGATGAAGTTTTCCATGCGGCCCTTTTTGTCGCTGGCGTTCTCAACAAGGTCAAGAATTTTGGCTACGGTGGATTTTCCAAATTCCTTGGTGGTCTGGATGGTTAAAATGCCGGTCTGATTGATGCACCCGCTGATAACCTCCATGCCTGCCTCCACCTCACGGGGCATAGATTCTCCCGTCAGAGCAGAAGTGTCCAGCGTGGAGCTGCCCTTGATGATCTTGCCGTCCAGCGGAACACGTTCACCGGGCTTTACAATGATGGTGTCACCGATCTTCACGTCCTCCGGGTCTACTTGGATCAGCTTGCCGTCTTTCTCAATGTTGGCGTAGTCCGGGCGAATATCCATCAGGCTGGTGATGGAGCGGCGGGACTTGGAAACAGCATAGGACTGGAACCACTCGCCCACCTGATAGAACAGCATAACGGCCACGCCCTCGGAGTGTTCGCCCAAAATCAGCGCTCCAACGGTGGCAATCGTCATGAGGAAATTCTCGTCAAACACTTGACCATGCAGGATGTTGGTGATGGCTTTCCAGACAATATCCCAGCCGATCACCGCATAGCAGACCAGGTAGACCCCCAGCTCCACCCAGCCCTCCAGATGGAGCAGGCCACCGGCGGCGAACAACACCGCCGCCACGATGATGCGGGTCAGCAAATGCTTTTGTTTTTTTGTCATGTTGATACTCTCCTTCCTGCAAAAGCACCGGCTACCAAACGGCAGCCGGTGCTTTTGCATAGTTACGCCTTGACCGTCACATCCGGCTCGATCTTCTTGATGAGCGCCGTGGCCTCGGCCAGCACAGCGTCAAACTTCTCGTCCGGGGCCTCCAGCACCATCTTCTGGCCCAGGAAGTTGACGGCCACGCTGGTCACACCGTCGATCTTCTGGACGGCGTTCTGGATTTTGTCGGCACAGTGGCCGCAGTCCAGGTCAATGAGCTTAATAGTCTTTTTCATAGCGTTGAGTTCCTTTCTTTGTTAAAATATGTGGTTTGTGGTTGGTTAGACATGGCCAAACGATTAAAAACCCGTTTAATCGTTTCGCTTTGCAGTATAGCCATCAGCCCCCATAAAGTCAATGCTTTTGGACCCGATATTCCTCTTTGGAGCGCAAAACCTCCTGATTGGATTTCTCCCGAAAAACAAAAACCATTTGGATAAAAAATGCTCCACAATGGAGCGGACAGCGGAGGTGAAAACCGTTTATAATAGCCCTCGGTCAATGCCATTCCCCTACCGGGGATGGGTATTGATACAAAACATAAGAAAGAAGGGATTATTTTGCGTAAGGAGCAATTTGACATCACAGGCATGACTTGCTCCGCTTGTTCAGCCAGGGTAGAAAAAAGTGTTGCCAAGCTCCCCGGCATCCAGGAGGTGTCTGTCAATCTGCTGAAAAACAGCATGGTGGAATCCTATGACGAAGCCGCACTTGACACGGGGCAGATCATCCAGGCGGTGGAAAAGGCTGGGTACGGAGCGATCCCCAAGGCTGGGCAGAACAAGCCCGCTGTCGAGCGAACAGCCGCTTCTGTCCCTGCTGGTAAACCAGCGGTCAGCACCGCCCAAGCGGAGTACAAACAAATGAAGGGCCGACTATTGCTGTCCGCCATCTTCACCATTCCCCTGTTTTACATCTCAATGGGCCACATGATGGGGTGGCCGCTACCCAGCGGTCTGCTGGGAATGGAGAACGCCATCACCTTTGCGTTCACCCAATTCCTGCTGCTCATTCCCGTGGTGTTCGTCAATGCGAAATACTACCGCATGGGCTTTAAGACCCTGTTCCACGGTTCGCCCAATATGGATTCGCTGATCGCCATCGGCTCCGGCGCGGCTATTGTCTACGGCATCTATGCCATTTTCAAGATCGGCATTGGTTTCGGTCACGGCGATATGGAAACGGTACACAGCTTTATGATGGATTTGTACTTTGAATCCGCTGGGATGATCCTGACCCTTATCACGCTGGGCAAAACTCTGGAGGCCCGCGCCAAGGGCAAGACCTCGGATGCCATCACCAAGCTGATGAACCTTGCGCCCAAGACGGCCACTGTGGAGCGGAACGGCATAGAACAGCAAATCCCCGTGGAACAGGTACAGCAGGGGGAAACGCTGATTGTCAAGGCCGGTGAATCTGTCCCTGTGGACGGTGTGGTGCTGGAGGGCTTTTCCTCCGTGGATGAATCCGCCCTGACCGGCGAGAGCATCCCCGTGGAGAAGCACGTTGGCGATACGGTAATTGGTGCGACTATCAATAAGACCGGCTATTTCAAAATGCAAGCCACTAAGGTAGGGGATGACACCACTCTGGCGCAGATCGTCCGGCTGGTAGACGAAGCTACCAGCTCCAAGGCCCCCATCGCAAAGCTGGCTGATAAGCCCCAATGTAAAGATCGGGCGCATCCGTATTGATGGGACACTGTTGCCGCAAGTCCTCGCCGTGGGCATTTCCGCTCTGCTCATGCAGGTTTTGACCTTGGTTCAGCAGACGGTGATCTACCGCGTGGCATCCGTCTATGGCGGCGAAACCTCCCAGCTTCTTTTGGGAGCGGCACTGCGGTTCTGGAACTTCTCGTTTGTGCCGCTGTGGGGTATCAGCCAGGGATTCCAACCCGCCGCTGGCACAAACTACGGAGCAAAAGACTATGACCGGGTAAAGAAGCTGACAGGTGTATTCATCACCGCCGCTACGGTGCTGTCCCTGGTATTCTATATCCCTGTTGAACTGTTCCCGGATAAAATTCTGTCTATGTTCCTGACAACTCCGGGTATCACTGAAGCAGGAGCTACCAACTTCCGCATCATGTTCAGCACCTACATTCTGCAAGGCAGCTTCCTGATCGCTGTAACGCTGTTCCAGTCGCTGGGCAAGGCCAACAGAGCCACTTGGCTGGTGCTGTTCCGGCAGATTATCCTGTTCATCCCGCTGTGCGTACTGCTGCCGATAGTGGGCGGTATGGGTATCCGGGGCGTCTGGCTGGCGATTGCTCTGACAGATGCAATCCTGGTCATTATCACGATTGCCATGATGCTCTCAGAGTTCCGCAAAATGCCTGCAACCTCCAACGTGAACAAATAAGGAGGCCGCTATGAAAAAAGTGTTATGCCCTCTGGCGATTCTCACCGCTATTGGCGCTGCCGCATGGTGGCTGTGGGATCGTGTGATTTGGGATAAGTAAGCAAACAATTAGGAGATAGAACAAAATGAACATTCTTAGCGCGGTTAAGAACACGGCTTTCTCTGCCGCTGTTACCACTACGCTCAACTATCTGGAACAGAACCCGGAGCAGAATATTCCCAAGGCTATGGGCCTGATGGACAAGGTGCTGCCTGACGGCTGGTACGAGAGCCAGAGGGCCGCGTTCCGCAAAGCCATTGACGAGAAGGGGAATTGGTATCAGCTCCTGCTGAAAGCCTATCAACTGGATGAAAGTGTCAGAAAGGCGTTCTTTCAGAATTTTATTATCAACGCCTCGCTCAAAGGAGGTGCGCTGCAAGAGGAAATCCGGCAGCGTGAGGGCTGCAACGTCCCGTGGGCGATCTTGCTTGACCCCACTTCCGCCTGCAACCTCCACTGTACCGGCTGTTGGGCGGCGGAGTACGGCCATAAGCTGAACCTGAGCCTGAAAACCATTGACAAAATTGTGCGCCAGGGTAAAGAGCTGGGTACATATATGTATATCTACACCGGCGGCGAACCGATGGTGCGGAAGAAAGACCTGATTACCCTGTGCGAAATGCACCCCGACTGCGAATTTCTCTCCTTCACCAATGGAACGCTGATTGACGAGGCGTTTTGCCGGGAAATGCTGCGGGTCAAGAATTTTGTCCCGGCCATCAGCTTGGAAGGCTTTGAACAGGCCAACGATGGGCGGCGTGGACAAGGCGTATATGAGAAGGTACAGAACGCTATGCGGCTGCTGAAAGAGCATAAGCTCCCATTTGGCATTTCCACCTGTTATACCAGCGCCAACTACGAGGACATCAGCAGCGAAGCCTTCTTCGATATGATGATCGAGGCCGGGGCTATGTTTGTGTGGTTCTTCCACTATATGCCAGTGGGGAACGAGGCCGTCCCCGCTTTGCTGCCCTCGCCAGAGCAGAGGAAAGCAGTCTATGAGCGGGTGCGCCATTTCCGGGAAACGAAACCGATTTTCAGCATGGACTTCCAGAACGATGCCGAGTATGTGGGCGGCTGTATCGCCGGGGGCCGGAACTATCTGCATATCAACGCCGCTGGCGATGTGGAGCCGTGTGTATTCATCCACTACTCCAATGTGAACATCCACGATTGCAGTCTGCTGGATGCGCTGAAAAGCCCCCTCTTTATGGCCTACCATGACGGCCAGCCGTTTAATGAGAATATGCTGCGGCCCTGTCCCATGCTGGAGAACCCGGAAATTTTGCGGGATATGGTGAAGCGCACCGGGGCGAAATCCACTGATCTGCAATCGCCGGAATCCGTAGATCATCTTTGTGAGAAGTGTGATTCCTACGCGGCCTGCTGGCAAGGAATGGCGGATACGCTCTGGCAGAACTCGAAAGAAAAGTAACGTGATAAAAGGGCTGGTGCTTTGAAAGCACTGGCCCTTTGCACGTTTGAATAGACCATCCAAATGGTATATAATGTGTGACAGGGGGGACTATCTATGTCAAATAATCCAATAGCAATGCAGTCAAAGAAATGGATTATTGATGCACTGTTAGAACTAATGAACAGAAAAGCGTATCACCTTATTACTGTTAGAGAGATTTCTTCAAAAGCATTGATTGACCGTCGAACATTTTATCGTCATTTTGAGTGTAAAGATGATGTTTTACGTTTAGTTATTGATGACATTACTACCGAATATCTTAACTCTATAAAAGGAATTGCTCCTACAGATACATATACAATAACCAAAAATTTTTTTGAGATTTGTTTTCAAAATCGGGATTTCATCAATCTCTTATATAGAAATAATTTGATGTACTTTCTGTTAGATAAATTTTACACTAATCTTCCCATCATTCATGCTCAAGTACGAAGTGATGAAATGTCTGAAACCCTCAGTCAAGATATGGATTATTTTTGGCGTATTGTATGGGGTCGCCACAGTGCAGCATCATCCCGTCCCCACCGGGGTGTCGTAGGTTCCCTTGAAGAAAACAAGGTCGCCGGGGCGCGGGGAGCCGGTGCGGGTGCAGATGTTGTAAAGCCCCTGGGCCCCCAGCCGCCCCACGTTCCAGCCGGAATGATTGACTACCCACGAAACAA